>JBBAAM010000003.1:0-123709 GCA_041658245.1 Melioribacteraceae bacterium | reverse complement strand
AACAAACAAGATAATATTAACAAAAAGTGCTTAATGATGTCTCTTTTTACATCTTTTCACAGTTAAGATCATCGCGTAATCTTTAAAAGCTTAAAATTAAGTTGACGCTAATGCGATTTATCGGGAGAAGTGATCTCATATTTTTATTATGAAATCAATAGATTCTTCAGTCTCCGGCTAATGCCGGATCCATCAGAATGACAAATTGACCTTTTTAAAGCGAACTCATTTATTAAAATGTTATGGTTTACATTTTCTCGGGCGCACTGACGCCGAGAATTGATAATCCATTTCTAATTACAGTTTGAACAGCGATGCAAAGTGCAATGCGCACTTCGGCAAGTTTCTTTTCACTGCCGATTATCCTGCACTCGGTGTAAAATCTGTGGAAGAGTGCTGCTAATTCTTCAAGGTATGAAGTGATTCGATTCGTTTCAAAATTTTCCGCACTATAGATCACATCATCCGGAAATTCATAAAGTTTTTTGAGAAGATTCTGTTCCTCTTTTGTTATTAACAGTTCAAGATTTTCCAGAGAAGAATTTAATCCTTCATCTTTTGTCATACGCAGAATAGAAGAAATTCTTGCGTGGGCGTATTGCAGATAGAAAACCGGATTTTCATCGGATTGTTTCTTGGCAAGATCAAGATCAAAATTTAAATGACTTGTAATGCTTCTCATGTTAAAGAAGTAACGTACTACATCGCTCCCCACTTCATCAACCAACTCATCAAGTGTTATATAATTTGCTTTGCGGGTGGACATCTTAACCACTTCACCTTTTTCCATTATCGTTACAAATTGATGAATCAGCACTTTCACTTTGCTTGAATCATAGCCGAGTGCACGCAAACCCGCAAGAACATCGAGATAAGTTGCGCTGTGGTCTGAGCCGAAAAGATCAATCATCAAATCATAACCGCGGTCATATTTTGTAATGTGATAAGCAATATCCGGTAAACGGTATGTCGGTTCTCCGCTTGATTTTACAATCACTTTATCCTGATCGTTGCCGAGTTCGGTCAGCTTCAGCCAAACAGCATCATCTTTTTCATACGATAGATTTTTTTTCTTAAACTCATTAAGCAGAGCTTTGATCTTTCCTTCTTCATACAAAGTATTTTCATTAAAAAAGTTTTTCATACGGATATGAATACGTTCCATCGTTTTGATTATATCAGCAAAAATTTCTTTCTCAGCGGCTTGCTTAAATTTACCTTCAGCATCTTCGTTTACAAGTTTATCACCGTATTCATTCTTCAACTTAGCGGCAATTTCTTTGATGTATTCACCTTGATAATAATCATCTGGAAAAGAAATTTTTTCACCTAACAATTCCAAATAACGCAGACGAACAGAATCACCAAGTACACGCATCTGTCTGCCGGTGTTGTTGAAATAATACTCGCGGTCAACAGAATATCCGATCCATTTAAGCATACTTGCGACAGTATCACCAACAACAGCTCCGCGGCCGTGTCCGACAGTTAATGGACCGGTTGGATTTGCAGAGATAAACTCAACCATTGCTTTCTTGCCGAAATATTTTTTTGATTTACCGAAATTTTCATTTTCGAAGAGAACATTTCTGACAATTTGAGAATTGTATGAAGCTGTAAAATAAAAATTGATAAATCCCGGTCCGGCAATTTCAATTTTCTCAATTATTTTTTTATCATAATCTAAGTTTGTAATAATTTCATTTGCTATTTCTCTTGGATTTCTGTTTAGTCTTTTAGAAAGGATCATCGCGGCGTTTGTTGCGTAATCACCGTGATTATTTTGACTCGGAACAGAAAATGTCGGATCAATTTCAGAGAGATAAAGCAGTTTTGCTTGTGTGGTCTTAAAAAGATTTATTAAATAATTTTTCAATAAAGTCTCCGGAATAATTTCAATAGATTATTTCTCATCGGCAATTTTAATTACGGGTGCGTCGCCCCAAAGTTTTTCAAGATTGTAGTAGCTTCTTGCTTCTGCGCGGAATACATGAACTACAACATCAAAATAATCAAGGAGTGCCCAATTCAATGTTTCAAATCCTTCTTTGTGAAAACATCTGATCCCTTTATTATGAAGTTCATCATCAACTGCATCGGCAATAGCTTTTACCTGCCGATCTGCATCAGCAGAACAGATAACAAAACAATCGGCTATTCCTCCGGAAAGTTTCCGAAGATCAAGAATTCTTATGTCAAAGCCTTTTTTAGTTTTGATGATCTCTGTGATCATCTTTGCAAATTTTAACGAATCCAATTCTACCTCTTATTTAAATGGAGCTAAATTAAAATAATCTTTTCCGATGACGATCGAGACATCAAGAAAATAATCTTTGTTCAGTTGTTGTATTACATTTTCATTTTTTATGCGAAGTGCTTTTGCAATCTTGTATGCATTTGCCATGTTTCCTGTTCTATCAATCACAAGACATTCATCAACATCAAACGAAACATAGTTGCCTACATTAACAACATCAAAATTATTTGTGCGAAGAAAATCCGTGAATCTATCAGCTACTCCGCCAATTCCGCAGCCGTTCAAAACTTCAACTTGAATTATATCCGATGCAACTTGTCCGTTAGCCTGTGTATCGCCTTCTCCCGGATTATTTGCAAGCTTGACGTAGATCGAATAAAGCATGTAAAGAATTATTACGGCTAAAACAAAAATGGATACATTCAGGATCAGATTAACAGCGGAAGATTTTCGGCCTTTCGGATTTGATGATTTTTTCGGGTTAATTTTTTCCAATTCGATGTTGCGCTCAATTTTTCTTTGTTATCCTAAGCGCAATTTAATAAAAAACTATCTCTCTTTCTTAGAAGCCCCAATTATTGAAATAGTTGTCTCTGTTGAACAGTGAAGAACCGCCGTAAGAATATGGGGAATAAAATCCGCCCGGCACTTGTCTGTATTGGAGAATAATGTTCATGTTATCGGTAGGTTTGTATGTCATTTGTACACGGCTTAAGTACACTCCGTTGATTTGCTTTGAGAAATCCTGACCGAAAGAATTGTATGGTGAATTTACTATACTGATATCTGTTTCCAAATTTAGTTTATCGCTGAATTTGTAAGACATACTGTTTGTATAAACACCCATTGCCATTCCGCCTATTCCGCCGAATGCAGAGTAAGATAAACCGAATGAATGGTGCATGGAAAAATTATCGGGATTGATAAATCCTAGGATTGAACCAAAAGAATTATTTTTTACAATTCCGTTGCGTATATCTGTTTGTTTATTCAGATCATCGCGGTATTGAGCTTGTGAAATTGAAGTAACAAGAACAATAATTATTAGAATAAATTTTTTCATTTCAGTTCCTAACTTTTTATGCTCATTTAACAATCCATTGATTTGAATTGTTTCTGTAATTTATCAATCTCTACATCAATTTTATCGGAAAGAAACCACATATTCAAGTTAATTCAATAAAAATTAAGTATTAACCCGGACAATCATTTCAATTTCAACCGGTGCGTTAATGGGTAATTCGCTTACACCGACTGCACTGCGGGCATGCTTTCCTTTTTCACCAAAAACCTGAACTAAAAATTCCGATGCGCCGTTCGCAATTTTTGGCTGTGCAGTAAAACCATCTGCAGAATTTACAAATACAACTAATTTTACTACTTGTTCTATTTTATCTAAATTATTAATTACCATTTTTATTGCTGCGAGACAATTAATTGCAGAAACGCGTGCACACTCAATTCCTTTTTCTTCGGATACATCATAACCTACTTTCCCTTCTGCTATAAGTTTTCCTTCCTTTGTAGGTAACTGTCCTGAAGTAAAAATTAAATCTCCTGATCTCTGTGCCGGTATATAAACTGCAAGAGGTTTTGCCGGAGTGGGTAGATCGTAACCAAGGATTTCTTTTATCTTCTGCTCTATCATTTTCTCCTCGTAAAATTTTCTGAGCAAATATATCGAAAAATAAATCATAAAATCTTCCGTAAATATTTTTCGATTCGCACTAGTCTGATTATCTTTGCTATCAAAATTGGAGAATGGAATGACAGGTGAGAAATTTGAAAATCTTTGGGCAATTATGAAACGATTGCGTCAAGAATGCCCTTGGGATAAAGAGCAGACACATGACTCAATTAAAGCCGCTACTCTCGAAGAAACCTATGAAATGATCGAGGCAATTGATCTGAAAGATTTCAATGAACTAAAAGCCGAACTTGGCGATCTGCTTCTTCATATTGTTTTTCATTCTGCAATAGCCGAAGAGAATAAAAATTTTTCTATTAATGATGTAATAGATTCAATCACGGATAAATTGATAAGACGTCACCCGCATATTTTCAGCGATACAAAAGTTAAAGACACAAAAGAAATTTTGAAGAACTGGGAAGAGATAAAACTTTCCGAAGGAAGAGATTCTGTTTTAGAAGGTGTTCCGAAAAATCTACCAAGTTTAGCGCGTGCTTACCGCTTGCAGGAGAAAGCTTCAAAAGTCGGTTTTGATTGGGAGAAGAAAGAAGATGTTTGGAAAAAGGTTATTGAGGAAATAGAAGAGATGCACGAAATGGAAAAAGCCGGTAACCAAGATGAGTTTGAAAAAGAGATGGGAGATGTTTTCTTCGCTCTCACTAATTATGCACGTTTTCTAGGTGTTAATCCGGAGAATGCTTTAAGACTTACAAATGAAAAATTTATTGTGCGATTTAGTTATGTTGAAAAAAAAATAAAAGAATCGGGAAAAACTGTATCCGAATCAACCTTATCCGAGATGGATAAATTCTGGGAAGAAAGCAAGAAACAATTTTGATTTACGATTTACGAATTACGATTTACAATTTTTAATTCTATTCTTTCTGTTTGCCGTTATTATTGTAAAGTTTCTCGTAAGCGTTGATTATATCTTTAACCAATTTGTGTCTTAGTACATCACCTTTATCAAAATAGACAAAGCCAACTCCATCAATACTTTTTAAGATTTCTTTAACCTGTACCAATCCGCTTTGAGAATAACTCGGTAGATCTATTTGTGTAATATCTCCGGTAATAATTGATTTCGAATTTGGTCCTAAACGTGTTAGGAACATTTTCATCTGCATACCGGTAGCATTCTGTGCTTCATCCAGTATAACATAAGCATTGTTTAATGTTCTGCCCCGCATAAATGCTAACGGAACGATTTCTACAACACTTTTCTCTAAATAATTTCTCAGTTGTTCCGAAGGAATCATTTCCTCCAGAGCATCGTATAATGGGCGTAAATACGGATCAATTTTCTCTCTGAAATCTCCGGGTAAAAATCCTAAACTTTCTCCTGCTTCAACAGCCGGGCGGGCTAAAATTATTTTTTTAACTATTCCTTTTTTTAATGCTGCTACGGCAAATGCAACGGCTAAATAAGTTTTTCCCGTTCCTGCCGGACCAATTGCAAAACAAATATCATTTTCACGAACGCTTTTAGCATAAACAATTTGGTTCGGTGTCTTCGCTTTAATTACATCCTTCTTAGAGTAGAGAACAATATTATCATAATCATTACCGTTTATAATTTCTTTCCCTTGAAGCGTTAGATCAATAATAGTATATACATCACCAGGTTGAAGTTTACTTGTTGTGTTAAGAACAAAAATCATCTCCTTGACAATTTTTTCGATGGCATCAACTTCTTCCTGTATGCCTTGGATATAAATTACATCTCCGCGTACAGTAATGTTCGTATTAAATCTTTCTTCCAACGGTTTAATATTTCCATCATTTATTCCGATGAACGAAAGAAGATCAACATTATCCAATTTCAATATTTTTTCTACTTGCGTATTTACCTCCGTAAATAAATAAAGCCCTCTTCAAAAAATTGAAAAGGGCTTTATCTTAAAAATTAATAATGACATTAAAAAATAATTTTCCTTACTTAGTCGTAGCCGGTGTTTGAGTAGGCGGTGCCGGTTTATAATTTCTTCTGATCTTATCATACTTTGCTTTTTCTTCTTCGGTCAAATTAGGAATCTTGAAATTTTGTTTCGGGAAGATTAGATCCGGATTCTTTATTTGATCTCTGTTTGATTTATAAATAATAGGCCAAGCAAACGGATTTGCATAATGTTCTTTCTTCTTAGCAATTCCCCATAGGTGATCGCCTTTTACAACTGTATAACTGATTTCTTTTGGGGCTTCCATCCAAGCATCAAGTTTTCTTTGAAGCTGGTTTTGAACTTTATCAAAAAATTCCGGAAGTGCACTGATCTTATTCTTCTTCATAGCATTAAGTTCTGCTTGACGATCTGCTTTCGGAACTTGTTGAGCATCAATCTTTGAAGTTAATGCAGCTAATTGTTTTCTAAAATTATCCACATCAGCTTTTGTACCACCAAGCATTGCATAAAGTTCATTCATGCAGTCATCGTATGCTTTTAAGCCGTCTCTCATTTTTTTCAGATTAGCAACTTCTGCTTTTAAAGTATTTAATTCTGATGTAAGAGCAACTTTTCTTTCTGTTAAACGATTAATCTCATTCTGCCATTCCTCTTTGCTCATTTCTTTATCCTGCGCAA
This sequence comes from Melioribacteraceae bacterium, assembly GCA_041658245.1. Taxonomy (GTDB): domain Bacteria; phylum Bacteroidota; class Ignavibacteria; order Ignavibacteriales; family Melioribacteraceae; genus Fen-1258. Next base: position 117,183 of record JBBAAM010000003.1, on the reverse strand, counting down.
AGAGATTGACAGAGAGAAGCATAAAAAATATGCTGGCAAATATTAATTTGTAAATTTTCATTTATACCTCCGTCATTATAAACTTTTTAATTACATCCCGAGTTTTTCGAGATTCTTTTTAGTTTCAGCTTTCTCTTTAGCGCATTGATCAAGCTTTGCATTCTTTTCAGCAATTTCTCTTTCAATTGCCGCCTTCTCTGTTTTCAATGATCCGACTTCTTTCTCAAGTGCTTTTACTTCAGAACGAAGCGCATCGAGTACTGCCATTTGTTCTTCAGAAACGCCGCTGCAACCTGTAAATCCGATAATTCCAGCAACGAGAACTAAGGCCAACCCCGTATTGATGATTTTCTTCATCTTAATTCTCCCTTCCTTTTGGTGAGTTAATATCTTTTATAAATATAAGAATTTTCTGACTTAAAATTTAGATAAGATCAACTTATTTTCAATTATATTACTCTTTTTTCAACCAAACTGGTGTAATTGTTCCCAGCAATAATAATATGATCGAAAACTTGTATCTCCATTAGCTTACCTGCTTCAACCATTTTTCTTGTCATAACGATATCTTCATTACTCGGTTCGGTATTTCCGCTGGGATGATTATGAAGTAAAATAATATTTGCAGAATTATTTTCGATTGCCACTTTAAATACTTCCCGCGGATGGACCAAACTTGAATTTAAGTTTCCAACTGAAATCAATTCGACTTTTGTGATTTTATTAGCAGAATTTAAGCATACAACATAAAATTCTTCTTTAACTTTATCCCGCAAAAGAGGAATGAAAACTTCTGCAATATCACCTGGTGAAGTAATTTTTTTCACTGAATATAATTTTTTCTGAGCGTCTGCTCTTCGGCTTATTTCAAATGCAGCTATTAATGTGGCGGCTTTATCTTTCCCTATACCAAGATGTTTTTGTAAAGCTTCACTTGTCTGCGATGCAAGATTATTTAATCCTCCGCTCTTTTGAATTAATTCCTGAGCCATTTGAATAACACTTTTACCTTTTGTTCCTGTTCTCAATAGTATTGCAATCAGTTCGGCATCTGATAAACTTTGTGCACCTCTTAAAGTTAATTTCTCACGCGGGCGGTCATCAATCGGCAGTTCTTTTACTTTCATAGCTACTCCCCTTTTGCTGAAGATTATTTTATTCCCATTCTATTGTTGCAGGCGGTTTAGAACTAATATCATAAACAACACGATTAACGCCGCGGACTGAACGAATAATTTTATTTGAAACAGTTTCAAGAAAATCATGATCAAATCTAAACCAGTCTGCTGTCATTCCGTCTGTAGAAGTAACAGCCCTTAGAGCTATCACATTCTCATAAGTACGTGCATCTCCCATAACACCGACAGTTTGGATCGGCAGTAAAACTGCAAATGCTTGCCAGATTTTATCGTAAATATTTACACTTAAAAGTTCATTGATAAAAATATAATCAACCTCGCGAAGCAGGTCTAATCTTTCTACAGTAATCTCACCTAAAACACGCACGGCAAGTCCGGGTCCCGGGAACGGGTGACGTTTAACAAAAATATCCGGCAAACCAAGTTCTCTTCCAATCGCTCTTACTTCATCCTTAAAAAGTTCACGGAATGGTTCGATCAATTTTAAATTCATTATATCTGGTAAACCGCCAACATTATGATGTGTTTTAATTGTAGCTGAAGCGCCTTTCACGGAGATCGATTCAATCACGTCTGGATAAAGTGTACCCTGAACAAGAAACTCTGCATCAGAAAATTTTTTAGCTTCGGTTTCAAATACTTCTATAAAAGTATTGCCGATAATTTTCCTTTTCTTCTCGGGATCTATTACTCCTACAAGACGTGTTAGAAAAAGCTGAGAAGCATCAACAAGATCAACACGCATCTTATAATTATCGCCAAACATTTTAATTATAGAAGTACTTTCACCCTTACGCATCATGCCATGATCCACATGAATACAAACAAGTTGATCGCCAATTGCTTGATGAATTAAAACAGCGGCAACTGATGAATCCACTCCGCCGCTTAAAGCACAAATTACTTTTTTATTTCCAACTTTTTGTTTTACCTCTTCAATTACAGTATTAATGAAATTTTTAGAAGTCCAATCAGCTTTGCAATTACAGATATCAAACAAAAAATTATCCAATATTTTTTTACCAAATATTGTATGAGCAACTTCGGGATGAAATTGAACTCCGTAAATTTTCTTCTCCGGATTTGATATTGCACAAAGCGGAGAGTTTTCGGTTTTAGCGGTCAAAGAAAAACCTTCCGGCAATTTTGTAACATAATCACCGTGACTCATCCATATAACCGAGCCATCACCAACCTCGTTAAAAAGAAGATCATTTTTTATAATACCCAAATGAGCTTTGCCATATTCACGGTCGGAAGACGGTTCAACTTTCCCGCCGAGTAATTTACAGATTAATTGTAATCCGTAACAGATCCCAAGTACGGGAATACCAAGTTCTAAAATTTCTTCAGAAATTTTCGGTGAATCGGATTCATTAACGCTCATTGGTCCGCCGGATAAAATTATTCCAGCCGGTCTTTCTTTTTTTATTTGTTCAATTAAATAAGAGTGCGGATGAATTTCAGAATAGACTTTGCTCTCGCGGATTCTTCTTGCAATTAGCTGAGTGAATTGCGAACCAAAATCGAGTATTAAAATTTTTTGTGTGTGAAGCATGAATCTGAAGTGAATTAAAATTACAGCAGAACCGAAAGTAGATTCTGCTGTTCTAAATTATGATCTAAAAAAATCAATGACCAAGTTGAGAATTGTAAGCAGCTACATCAAGAAGATCATTCAATTGAGATGCGTTGCTCAGCTCAACTTTAATAATCCAACCTTCTCCGTACGGATCTGTATTAACAAGCTGCGGTTCATCATTCAGTTTTTTGTTTAATTCTAAAACTTTACCGGAAACCGGTGCATACATATCGCTTACTGTTTTAACCGCTTCAATTGTGCCGAATGATTCTCCAATCGTTAACTCGGAAATATCAGGAGCTATATCAACATAAACTATATCGCCAAGTTCGCCTTGAGCAAAATCAGTTATGCCAATCGTTCCAACATTGCCATCAATCTTTATCCATTCATGATCTTTTGTGTACTTAAGATTATGCGGAATGTTCATTGTATCCTCTTTATTTAATATTAATGTGCTTATCTATGAATGAAGTATCGAAATCTCCGTTGATGAATTTTTCGTTTTCCAAAACTTTTTTGTGGAATGGTATAGTAGTTTTTATTCCTTCAATTTGAAATTCTTCGAATGCGCGCCGGGCTCGAGCAATAGCGTGTTTGCGGTCTGTTCCCCAAATAATCAGCTTAGCAATCAGTGAATCATAATTTGGAGGAATTACATAATCGGTATACGCATGTGAATCAATACGAACTCCGAAACCGCCCGGAAAATGTAAATATTCAATTTGACCGGGTGATGGTCTAAAATTATGATCGGGATCTTCTGCATTAATTCTAAATTCAATAGCATGTCCACGCGGATCAAGCGGTTTGTCTTCAATTTCTCTACCGGCAGCAATTAAAATCTGATTTTTGATAAGATCAAGATTGCGCACCATCTCTGTAACCGGATGCTCGACTTGAATTCTTGTATTCATTTCGATGAAATAAAAATTTTGATGTTTATCAACAAGAAATTCAATTGTTCCAGCACCTTCATAATTAACTGAACGTACACCGAGTAACGCTGCTTCTCCCATTTTTGTACGAACTGAATTTGTGATAAAGGGTGATGGCGATTCTTCAATTAATTTTTGATGTCTTCTCTGAATTGAACAATCTCTTTCACCGTAATGGAAAAAATTCCCATGTGTATCGCAGAGTACTTGTATCTCTATGTGCCGTGGATTCTCAACATATTTTTCTATATAGAGAGCTGCGTTATTGAATGAAGCACCCGCTTCATTACCAGCGGTCTGAAATGCTTTTTCAATTTCGCTCTCTTCAAAAACAATTCGCATTCCTTTTCCGCCTCCGCCTGCCGATGCTTTCAGCATAACGGGATAACCGATTTCAGCTGCAATCTTTTTAGCTTCCTCAACATCATTAACCACACCGGCACTTCCGGGAACGACCGGCACACCAACTTTTCTCATTGTCTCTTTGGCGAATGCTTTATCTCCCATCTTGCGGATTGAATCGGGCGATGGTCCAATAAATTTAATATTCGACTCGGCGCAGATCTCGCTAAACTCTGCATTCTCGGCAAGGAATCCATAACCCGGATGAATTGCATCAGCGCCGGTGATTTGAGCTGCTGAAAGTATGCTCGAAATTTTTAGGTAACTTTGATTACTTGGGGCAGGGCCAATACAAACTGCTTCATCAGCAAAGACAACATGTAAGGAATCACGATCTACTTCGGAGTAAACAGCTACTGTTGGAATACCTAACTCTTTACATGTTCTAAGTATTCTTAGTGCTATCTCGCCTCGGTTAGCGATTAGAATTTTCTTAAACAAATTTCCCTCTTAAAGATAAGATAACACTAAACGGTTTCAATTAGAAAAAGAGGTTGATTGTATTCAACTGGGGTAGCATTTTCAACAAGAATTTTTACAAGCTTGCCGTTAATATCAGATTCAATCTCGTTCATTAATTTCATTGCCTCAACAATGCAAAGAACTGTACCGGCAGAAACCATATCGCCAACTTGAATATATGAATCGGCATCGGGTGCTGGAGAGCGGTAGAATGTTCCGACTATCGGAGATTTAATCTCATGCAAGTTCGATTTAGTATTCTCAGTTGCTACAGAAGATTTTGATTCAGCAGAGGTATTAAATTGCTGTAAACTGGTAGATTGTCTTCCATAATCAGCAACCGGTTGAAAATGAACTTGTGGAGCTTGATTGGAATTTTTAGAAATCTTTACTTTAAGTTCACCCTCTTGAACAGAAAATTCGGTGATCTCGCTTTGCTCAACCATTTTGATGAGCTTTTTTAGAAGATTTAGATCCATTTTCTCAACCGTTAGTTTTTAACTCGTTCTAAGTATCCACCTGTTCGTGTATCAATCTTAAGTAGATCACCTTCATTGATAAACAGTGGAACACTAATTTTTGCGCCTGTTTCTACTGTTGCCGGTTTCAATGTATTGCTTGCAGTGTTACCTCTAAATCCCGGTTCAGTTTCAACTACTTTGAGTTCAACGAAGATAGGTAATTCTGCCGAAATGATTTGATCTTTGTCATCCAAAAGTAATTCAACTTCAACACCTTCTTTTAAGTAGATTTGTCCATCACCGATAATACTTTCTGCAACTGTAATCTGTTCATAAGTTTCGTTATCCATTAGAACTAACCCGGCAGATTCTCTGTAAAGATATTGATATTTTCTTCTTTCAACACGAATTATTTCAACACCTTCGCCAGATCGGAATGTATTATCTAAAACACGTCCTGTTTTTAAGTTTTTCAACAAAGTTCTAACGAATGCGCCGCCTTTACCTGGTTTTACATGCTGGAATTCAACAATTACGTATGGTTCGTTTTTATATTTAATTATTAATCCGTTTCTGAAATCGGAAGTATCAGCCATAATTTTATTAATCCTTCTATCGTAATGAAAATATACCCACTGCTTGATATAAAATCAAGAATGGAGATTTCTGTAAAATTAATATCGAATTGATTATAAATTTTCAACTTGAATTAGATAACGGTCTAATTCATAAAATGCCGGTGTATTTTTATAATCTTTTTTTATTGTTTCTAAAATAGATTTAGCTTCTTCTTTTTTACGCAACTTAATAAAGTCAATTCCTGCCTTTAGGAGATATTCACTATTTGACGGATTCCCTTTAGATACTTTTGCAGCATCCTGATATAGATCGGCAGCTTTTTCATAATCTTTCTTAATTTCTAAACACCCGGCTTTACCAGCTAATGCTGTAGCTTTGAATAATGGATTAGATCCGGAATAGGAATTATATTCTTCATAAGCTAAATCCAAATTTCCTAATACCACATAAGAATTGGCTAAATAAATTTTTGCTGTTTCACCATTTTCTGTGCTGCCGTAATCTGAAACTATTTTTTTCAATCCAATGATCCTACTTGAAGCAAGTCCGTCCACAGCTTCCTTAAATTGACCGGCTTCATAAAGAGGTATTACTTTCGAAAGTATTTCAGCTGCATTTTTGTTATCAGAATTTCTCTTATTCATTAATAAAATTACAGCAACAACTACTAATGCAACTACTGCTGCACCAATCAGTATTTTAGACTGATATTCAATAAAAAAATTATAAGCATTGTAATAAGTAGTTACAAGTTTGTCTTCTTTCATCTGCTTTTTGCTGATTTTTTTTCTTCTTTCTAACACTTTGAACCTCTTATTTTGATAAATCGGAAAAATTCGGCGAGAAATCTAAGAAAAATTATAGACCTATTCTAATATGATTTGAAAAAATCCAAGCATTCTGATTATTGTAAACTTCAACACGATAAACCCCCTTTTTAGGGGCTAAAAATTCAACATTGGTGCCGCTTTTCTCTTCTTCTAAGTTCCCATTATGGATCAATCTAATTTTATTAGATGAACTAGGCAAGTTTACAATTAACTTAACCTTTTTAGAAGGCGGAACAGTATCACCCATTTGATATGTTTTGTTCTCGCTTTCTGCATAAAATCGAAATCCTCTTGCATCCCCATGGTAAAAATTAGAGATGAAACATCTTCCGGCAGCCAAAGCTTTATAAACATTTTTCTTTGATTTATTTATCTCATGCGTCTCAGAAGAAATAATTAATTCCTCTTCACATATGATATGAGTACGAATTGATTTGAAAAGCACTTTATATGGAAAGATTTCCATTTCAACAAAACCGAGAATATTAATTTTATGCGCATGTGCATCTACACCACCAATGCCAACAACTTTTCTTTTTAGATTTAATGAATCCCAGACTTTTAATGTTTCTACAGGCGGACCAACGATTGATCTTAAAGGATGAACAAAGTAATTATATTTATTCTGTTCTGTTAGTCCTTCCATCCATTCGGACATGTGATTCCATATTTCGATTCCTGTAAAATCATTTAACTCCCATTCAGTCCAAGGATAAGGCGGATGTTCTTTCATCGAATTTCTTTTTTCATGGGGATGAGCTAAAAATCCTATGCCTCCCATCTCGTTAACTTTTTTTACATATTCTTTAGCTGGTAATCGAGTAGAAATCGTTTCGTTAATACCGAATGCGAGATAATGATTTTTATTTTCCTTATCATTTATTTCGCAGCCGACTAATGCAAGAGTATTTGAGTACCAACCCTCGAATCCATCTTTAAGAGCCCGGAGAGTATTGTGATCTGTAAGGATAAAAAAATCCAACCCCGATTCATTGGCAAATTGAGCAATGTCTTTTACTTCGCCAGAGCCATCGGAAAATATTGAGTGTATATGTATTGCGCCAACATATTCAAACATTTATAATTCCCGGATTAATTAGGCGGGCAGATAAAATATGTTAAATAATATCTTTCTGTTATGCGTTATTTACTTCGAACAATGTTGTGTACTGAGTTGTTTGTTCTTTTATCATATCAGAAAGTTTTGTCATTAGAATATCAATTCGTTCATCGGTATTATCTTCAAAATTTTCATAAGCTACTTGGCTTTTGAAAATATATACTTCTTCAAAATTATTTGGTTTATTCTTTTGTTCAAAAACAGAATAAGTTTCTAATCCTTCTGCTTTAACAATATTTTTTAATTCGCGAACCATATCTAAGTATTCTTCTCGTTTTTCCGGAAAAATATTGTAGCGTATGGAAAAAATAACTTTACCCATTTATCCCTCAATTATATTGTAATTTCACCATTAAAAATAATTTTGGCAGGACCGGTTAAAGATAGTTCCTGCACTTTTTGTTCTTCTATTTTGAAATCCACTATCAATTCATCTCCGCTCTTTTGGTGCACTTTAATAGGCGGATAATAATTTTTATTTGCAAAAGCTAATAAAGCTGCTGCAACTGTTCCGGTTCCACAAGAAAGCGTTTCATTTTCTACACCGCGCTCGTAACTTCTAATATCAATTTCTCCATCATGTATCCGGATAAAATTTACATTGGTTCCATCCGGTGCAAAATCTTTGTGGTAACGGATTTCTCTACCAAGCTCAAAAACCGGGAAAGTATCAAGATCATCATAATACGAGTTTGGATCAGCCGGATTTCTAAGGACATCATTAAATTTTATAACAATCTGTGGAGAACCCGTATCCACAAAAGAAGCATGTATTAACTGATTTCCCGCCTTAATCTTAAAATTCTGTTTCATTTTTTTCGGACGGTCTAAGAAGAACTTAACCTGTCCATTATCCAATATCTGCCCGGAATATTCAACACCATTTGCGATGAATGATATTCTAGTATTAGAAATTCTACCGCTTTCGTTTCCATACTTTATTGCACAACGGGCTCCGTTAGCACATAAACTACCCGTTGAACCGTCAGCATTAAAGTAATTCATCTCAAACGCAAAATCCTTCAGATCAGAAATTAAAAGAACACCATCAGCGCCAATACCGGTGCGTCTTTCACACATTTTCGCAATGTTTTGAGTTGTTAATTCAATACCGGGATTGATTTTTTTATCAAATAAGATAAAATCATTCCCTGCACCACTCATTTTTGTAAAAGAAAAACGCTTCATAATGATTTCAAATTTACGGCAATAAAGCACTTAAAGCAACGAAAATAAGGGCTGGCACGGTTTTTATCTGAAGAAAATGCGATTATTCCTCAGTGTTTATATGCATCTTTCCGATGAAGAATTCTGGCAACATAAATTATACCATTATACGTGTCAAAAAGAATTCTGTAATCACCAACTCTCAAACGAAAAGCAAAATCGAAGTTCACTAATCTTTTTACGTTTCCAATATTCGGAAAGTTTTTTAGAGATGAAATTGCAGATAAGACTTTAGACCTATGATTAGGTAGAAGTTTAGATAAATCTTTAATAGCGGATTTTCTTAACTCAATTTCCATTCTTCAAGTATTTTGAAAGAGAAACAGACTTTTCTTTTCTAGTTTTCTTTACAAGCAAATAATCGAAGAAGTCTTCAAAGGGTATGTTAAGTTTCTCAAGACGTTCAACAAGTTTTATTTTTCGCTGAATTTTTTTGTAATCATCAATTGGGATGATCACTTTAATATTTTTACCTCTTGAGGTTCTAATAAATTCCATTATTCATCCTACAAATTATTGAGTGGAGGTGGCGGGAGTCGAACCCGCGTCCGAAATTACAATCCTATGAACGTCTACACACATATTCTGTCTTTTAATTTCATCCCTACAGCATTGACAGACAAATTATGTCGGGACTATTCCGAAATTAGTTTCGCCTCTTCTATTCGGAAGTTCGATTTGGCTATCATACCAAACGACGTTCTTTCAACCCCAGGTATGAATGAAGTTGAAGAACGGCTGCGTTAATTACGCAGCTAAAGCGTAGTTATATTCGCCTTTTATGTTTTTTACCGTCGTTTAGCGTGTCTACGGAGAACACGGTGCGCAGTTCAAAGAACAAATAATCCCGTCGAAGCCAATGTCACCCCCTTTGAATAATTGAGAATGGAGAATTGCGAATTGAGAATTACTTTTTCCATTCAATATCAGGGTGTTTGGATGAAAAATTTTCAAATCGTGCAAGAACAAATAATAGATCTGAAAGACGGTTCAAATATATCTTTATTTCTGTGTTTATCATATCAACTTTTGAAAGAGAAATAACTTCTCTTTCAGCTCTTCTGCAAACAGTTCTTGCCTGATGTAATAACGCAGCGCCTTTTAATCCGCCGGGTAAAATAAAATTTTTTAATGGTGATAATTTATTATCAATCTTATCAATCAAACCCTCAAGGCGTTTTGTGTTAAATTCATTAATCCGTGGAATTGAAAAATTTTTACTGCTCTTATACTCCGGAGTTGCAAGATCTGAACCCAAATTAAACAATTCATGCTGTATACTGCTTAAAATCTTTTTGAGTTCCTTATTTTTTATTTCAGTAATTGCTACTCCTAGAATAGAATTTAATTCATCAACTGTTCCATATGATTGAATTCTTAGATCATCTTTCCAAACTCTTTTACCGCCGAAGAGAGATGTTTTTCCTTTATCGCCGGTTTTTGTATAAATTTTCATTTTGTCAAGTTTATTTCAGAGGTTCTAATTTTTATTTTCTTATCACTTGATTTAATAAATAAAGCAGTATGATCAGCAAGAGCTTTCTTCTTTATTAATGCTAATCCGATTTGCGGATTAACTAGCCCCGTGGAAGATACGGTCGTCAATTCACCCCATTCGTTTCCTGCTTCATCAATTATCATTAAAGGAGTAATAATATTTAAGGGTTCGCTAGTTGTAATTTTAACCAACTTCCGTTGTACTTTATCATATGTATCAAGACGCGCAATTACTTCTTGACCTATGTAACAACCTTTCTTAAAATTTATTTCATTTATCAAATTAACTTCGTGTGGATTTGTTGAATCATTTATTTCGTTAGGATAAGACGGTATGCCGTTCTCAATTCTAAAAACATCGTAAGCATCTTCTCCGACAACAGATAGGTCGAATACACTCTTAATGTTTGAAAGATACTCTAAGAAATCTATACATTTTTCTTTATCAATTAATATTTTGTAAATGTTGCTTCCATTATAATTCTGCTCGGCAAAAAAATAAAATCTAAATCCATCAGTTTCGCTAACTCGGGCAAATTTCATATCAACCGAATTAATCTCTTCGCCGATAAGCATAGTGAGAAAAGAACTGCATTGTTTACCGATTAATTCCAGAACGACAAAATTTTCCGATACATCATGTGTAATAATATCTTCAGTAATTATAAATTTGTTCACCCAGCTGAAAAGTCGCTTATCATAATCACTATTTCCAATTAAGTAAAGACCATTTTCGAGATTTAATAAAGTTGATCTCGAAATGAACCTGCCTTTTTCATTGAGGAAAAGTGTATTTCTTTTTTCGAATAATTTTAGATCTTTAATAGCGTTTGTAGATACCCGATGCAAAAAATCTAGAACATCTTTGCCTGTCATTTCGATTATTGTAGAATTTAATTTTATTCTAATACCAATACCATTTTTCAATGATTTATACTCATCATGGGCTGAATAAAAAAATCGAACGGAATTTCCTTCTTTTTTTGAATTCGGAAATTTTTCTGCAAAGTACTCAGTAATTGTTAACAAATTATTATTCTCCTGAAACATTCAGAACCTTTCTTATATCATTAATATTTTCTAAACCAGCGTGAGTTTTGATCTGTTATATATAGTTGTCTTTTCTCGCTCCAATAAAAAGGAATCGAATCTAGTATACGAATTGATGCATAAAGAGAATCCGTCAAAGATTTTCCTGTAGTAAAACGATATTCATAATAATCGGGGAATTTATCGTTGTTAATGTTTGCCAATGTTCTTTTGTGCACTAGAGCTAAATATGTTTCCATAAGATGAGGCGGTTTTCTCCATCCATCTGTTAAAAAGAAATTATAATTCCTATGACCCGAAATAATACCATCTTCAAAATTCAATTCAACATAATTCATGTTCTTAGCTTTCCAATTCTTGACCGTCATACTATTAAATCCACCATGAATCGGAACTTCTGATTCCCACACTCTGCTGAATTCTCCGTCTTTACATTCTAAAAGCGTTAACCAGAAAAATGCTGTACCAAGTTTTGTGCTATCGAGATTAATGTAGCTTGATTCATAACCGATAACATTTTTTGTCTCAATATTTCTTTCTCCGGGTTTTGATTTTGCAACGACACAAAGAACATAGTTTGTAACATCTTTAAGGTATATTACTGCAATTTTCGGAACGTTGTAGGTAAATGTTCTATCGAACTCAACTAAATAAGTGCCTGGATCATATTTACTAAGAACATATTCTTTCAAAGAAATAGTATCGCACGGAAAACGATTTTTTGTTTGTTCTTTTTCTACACCAATATTATACTGTTGTATTTGTTCATTTCTAGAATCCGATGTAGATGCGTCTCCGCCCTCTTCCTGCTGTGATGTACAAGAGTAAATTAATAATCCCAAAAGAGATAACACTATAAGCATTTTATAGAGTTTCATCTCGTTTATCCTTAATTGTTATAAAATATTTTGTTTTAACTTCTTGAAAACTCATCAAAAAAATATGCCGAGGCATATAATCCTTTTTCAAAATTTTCCAAACGGAAATGTTCGTTAGGAGAGTGAATGTTATCACTATCCAAACCTAATCCCATTAACACAGCCGGAGCTTTCAATATTCTCATAAAATCTACAACGATTGGAATAGAACCTCCTTCGCGGGTGAAAACGGTTTTCTTACCAAATGCTTTTGCAGCAGCATTAGCTCCGGCAATCAACGCTTTACTTCCCAAAGGAACCATTACAGGATAGCCGTAATGTAATGTTTTAACTTCCACTTTAATACTCTTGGGTGATAATGCCTTTATATGTTTTGTAAATTCCTTTGCAAGTTTTAATGGTTCTTGTTTCGGAACTAATCTCATACTGATCTTAGCCATTGCTTTAGAAGGTAAAACAGTTTTAGCTCCTTTTTCTGTAAAGCCTCCGATTATACCGTTACAATCCAAAGTAGGACGGGTCCACAATCTTTCCAAAGTTGTATATCCTTTTTCACCTTGTAATTCCTTAACTCCTACTTCCTTTGCGTATTCTTTATCAGATAATTTTAACCTTCTAAAATTTTCCTTTTCTTCTTTAGATAATTGAAGAACACTTTTATAAAAATTTGGAACAGTTACTTTACCGTTCTTGTCATGTAGTTTAGAAATGATCTTTGCTAATTCATTGATCGGATTGGCAACCGCACCGCCAAAACTGCCGGAATGAAGATCACGATCTGCTGCAGTTACTTCTACTTCCATGTAGAGCAATCCTCTTAGTCCATATGTAATTGTTGGAACACCTTCTGCGTACATGCTTGTATCTGAAATTAAAACTGTATCGCATTCTAATAATTCTTGTTTCTCTTTTAAGAACAGACCAAGATTTGTACTACCAATTTCCTCTTCACCTTCGAATAAAAATTTAATATTTACAGGGGGTTCACCTACCGTCTTGAAATATGCTTCAATACTTTTTATATGAACAAAATTTTGACCTTTATTATCATTAGCACCTCGAGCCCAAATTTTTCCTTCTTTAATTACTGGTTCAAACGGCGGATTGGTCCACAAATTAATCGGATCAACAGGCTGAACATCATAATGACCATAAACCAATACAGTTGGCTTACCGGGTTTACCAAGCCATTCTCCGTAAACAATTGGATGACCTGCTGTTGGAAAAATCTCTACTTTTGTAATTCCTGCATCTTTTAATTTTTGGGATACAAATTCTGCACATCGCATCATTTCATCTTTATGCGTAGCTAATGTACTTATACTTGGAATTCTTAAATAATTTTTAAATTCATTCAAATGATTATCTAAATTACTTTTAAGGTAATTAACAACAGATTCCACTATTCCTCCATTTCTTCATTTAAGATTATATAAATGAATATGAACAATTAAATAACAGCATAACTTATCATATCAAATTTACACCTAACAATCTCTGTATTCAAGTCATATAATGCCAAATCAAATAAATTCTAGAGCAATCAACCGGTTGGATATTATAAAATATCGTTCACATCATCAGCTACTTTAGTTTATTGATTTATTCCCGCTTTGGTTTCTTTCCTAATAATGGTAAATTTGTCAACAAAAGAAGTGTGAAGATTCATAAATAAAATGATCATGATCCGTTACATATTGAGAAACCACTTAATCCCATTTCTATTTTCAGTTTCGATTCTACTCTTCATTTTCGTGTTGCAATACTTAGTAAAAATGTCAGATCGTCTCATTGGAAAAGGATTGAGTGCATGGGTAATTATTCAATTGATAACTTACAGTCTTGCATGGATTGTTGCTCTTGTAGTACCCATGGCTGTACTTATCGCAACTTTAATGGCGTTCGGTTCGATGTCTCAGAACAATGAGATAGCAATCTTAAAAGCAACCGGTGTTAGTCTGTACAAAATGATGATTCCGCCTCTTGTAGGAAGTATTGTTGTTGCTCTTTTTCTAGTTCATTTTAATAATAATATTTATCCTGATGCTAACCATGCTGCACGTCTTTTGTTGGAAGATATCTCACGCAAAAAACCAACTCTTTCTCTTGTACCGGGAGTTTTCTCTCAAGAAGTTCCAAACTATTCAATTCTAGCTAGAGAAATTGATCAATCAAACAATCAGCTAAAACAAATAACCATTTATGATTATTCCAATCGCCCAAAAATTAATATAGTAACAGCGTCGAACGGACAAATTTATTTTTCCGCGAACCAGAAAAAATTAATAATGGATCTAAAGAACGGTGAGATTCATGAATCCGATAACACGGAACAAAATTCTTACAAAAGATTAAGATTTGAACGTCACAAAATTGCAATGCCGGCAGAGCAATTTACTTTTGAACAGTCAGCACCGGGCGGACAACGTTACGAACGTGAAATCGGCGCACCTCATTTAAAAGTTATTGTTGACAGTCTCGAAGTTATAAGAGCAGATTATTTTAAGGAATATTACTCGAAAATTATTTTACTTACCGATAGTAAAAACGGTAATTCCAATTTAACACAAATAAATTTTCCGGGACAATTTGTTTTTATAAAATCCCAACAAAAAATTAGATCTGATGAAAGTGCAATACTCGATGTAATGAACCGTCTTGAGTATAATGACAATCAAATAGATCAATATTGGGTAGAGATCCACAAAAAATATGCATTACCATTTGCTTGTATTATTTTTGTATTGATCGGCGCACCGTTAGGAACAATGGTGAGAAGAGGCGGTTTCGGAATGGCAGCGGGAATGAGTTTAATTTTCTTTTTAGTCTATTGGGCATTTCTTATCGGCGGAGAAAAATATGCAGACCGCGGTTTGCTTTCTCCTTTCTTGGGAATTTGGAGTGCTAATATTTTACTTGGTATACTAGGAATATTCCTAATGATTAAAAGCGCACGAGAAAAAGTTACACTCAGCTTTGATTTCATTACCAAATTAATTCCACTATCGTGGAAAACACAGCAAGAGAACGATGAAAATTCTTGATAGATATCTTATTAAACAATACCTACAAACAATCCTCTTTGGTTTGCTTGCATTCACATTGATCTTTGTTGTAATTGATATGATGGAGAACCTCGATGATTTTCTTGACCAAAATGTTCCTACAAGTTTGATCCTTCAGTACTATCTTGTTTTTACTCCGGAAATGGTTCGATTGATGACTCCTATTGCAATTCTTCTTGCAAGTTTATTTACTGCAGGCAAGATGGCAAATCAAAATGAACTTACTGCAATCAAAGCAAGCGGAATCAGTCTTTATAGATTTATGACTCCATTTATAATCACTACGTTCATCATCAGCATTTTCTCCGTTTACTTCGGAGGGTATTTAGTCCCGATGGCAAATAAGCAAAAAGTTTATATCGAACAGAATTATATGAAGAAAGATTTAGTTTATTTAGGAAGTAACATTTTTTTTCAAGACACCAAAACAAAAATTGTTTCTATTAGTAATTATGATTTAATGCAAAAACAAGCGAATCAAATTAGCATTCAAGAATTCAGCGATAAAGACAGAACAAAATTAATTTCACGCACAGATGCATTTAGAATGATCTACGATTCAACTAAAAGCAGCTGGTTTGCTTACGATGGTATAACAAGAATATTCAGTGATACGACTGAATCAGTTGAAAAGTTTATGGTGAAAGAATTCAGACAACTAAACTTCAAGGCCGAAGATGTTATAAAAAAACAACGCAAACCCGAAGAGATGACACTTTCCGAATTAAAAAATTACGGAGATGAACAATTCCGGACCGGTAATGATCCGACAGCAATTTTAATTGAATACGAATCGCGTATTGCTTATGCATTTGCAAGCGTTGTGGTTGTTCTTTTCGGACTTCCAATTTCAGCAAATAGAAGACGCGGTGGATTGGCAATACAATTCGGAATTAATTTGTTGATCACTTTTATCTATTTAGTATTTATGAAGGTAAGTCAGGCATTTGGAAAGAGCGGGCAATTGAATCCGTTAACTACTGCATGGCTGGCAAATTTTATTTTCTTACTGGCTGCGATATATAATATAAAACGAGCACAGAAATAAGTTTTATTTTGTTTTCATTTCAAACAGACCTTTCCAGTTTTGACCGGGAGGATTTTTCAAATAAAACTCGCAACGTTGCATATAAACTTTGGAAGGATAGTCACCAAATTTTTCAAACGACCTTTAAAATAAGCGAGTAGAGTTTACTTGTATAAATTTCAAGCCGGTAAATTAGCTGAGACAGAAAAAATAGTTTTCATAAAATAGATTTAACGATGAAAAGGGCTTGAGAAATCAAGCCCTCTTATTAGTACTGTTTTAGAATGTTAGAACTTTATCTGCTTCGATAGTCCATTGGGTAAGCTCAGCCATATTGCTAATTTCAGCACCTTCAATTAAAGGAAGATTCCTTATACCGCGAGCGTCAGCACAAGTACCGCATATTTTTATTTTTCCACCCTTCATTAAAACAGACTTCAGCATTCGTCCAATGTTGTAATATCCGTTCGGAGTATTTTGGTTCTGCAAAGCACTAGTCGCAGCATCAGCCATTAAGAATATTCTGACTTCGTTTTCCGGAAAATCTTTTTGAATCTGCATTGCCATTCGTAAAGCATTATAAGCTTTTTCAGTCCCGTAAGGCGCATCGTTAACGATAAATAAATATTTCATATTTCTCCTTATAAGAAAAAAATATTGATTACCGGATTATTATAGCTCAGATTGCACCGAAAATACTTCCCGGCGCTATTCAATTACCTTTAAAATCACCTTACGTTCAAAGTAATTTCCAAGCATACCGATTTTAGCATTTCCTTTTACGGATTCTCCTTTTGTAATCATTACCTGAAGTATTAATTCGCCATCAATAGCATCGTAAAGCAGCTGAACGGTCATTGGCAGAGCAGTTATTTCTGCATTCTCGAAACCCTTTAGTTTATCACCAACCAACCGGCAAGCCATTTGAAGATTCACAGCCCAGCCTGGTACAAATTTCGAAATCGAGTTTGTCCCAATCATTGAGGAGTCAACATAAGTCCAAGCATTCCTAAATGGAGCGGGCAAGTTATCATCTTTTGTTCGCCCAATAACTGTAAGAACAGTTTTTTGTTCCCCGCGTTTTACTTCAAGAAGGAAAGTACCGTTCGACTGACGCAATGACTTCATTGTTTCTTTATCAAGTATGTCGATTATTGTTTTATTCTCACCTGACCAGGGTCCGTTATTTACATGGCAGGACATACAAGATCTTGCATTCCCTAAGATTCCGACTGCCGGTGGATAAGAGAAAACCTTCTGTGCAAATCCTCCAAAAATGATTATCACTAAGATGGTTGATACTTTGACTCTCATTTTTTATTCCTTTCTTTATTCTTTCAAATTAGTCTGTAATATTACTTTCAAAATCTTAAAGTTTTATTTGAACACCAAAAAATTTTGACCCGATTATCATTAATTGTTTGTAGAGTTCTTTAGTAAAACCAATAGGCGCTAACCACCATTTCTCAAACAGAACTTTTGAAATGTGCCAAATTTTTCCAAGCTGTTTTAATTTAACATCGGGATTGGGTTCGCCGTAAAAATTACCGTATGCAAAACCGGCTAATTCTTCTCCGGCTTCCAGCATACAAAAACCATCAGCACAAAAACCCTTAGGATGTTTATTATTAAGCAGCCGCGCAGAAATAATATCAGACACAACTATAGCTTGTGAATGCGCAAATACTCCGGCTTTAGGAAGATTCATAGGTTTATCAGGATTCCATCTTCCAGGGAGAGGAATTGTTGTTATATCGCCTATTGCAAAAACATTTTCAAACTTTGTCACCAAAGTATTTTTGTTAACTGGAATCCAACTGGATTCGTTAGTCAATCCGGATTCCACAACAACTTTTGGCACTTTATGATTAGGGATTGTAATGAGCAAATCGTAGTTGTAAGAATTATTGTTATCAAAGAATAATTTTTTATTTATTGTGTCAACTGAAGAAATTTTATGTAGCGGATAAAAATTGATTTGCTTTGAAGTAATAAGTTCAATAACTGCTTGCCCTAATTGCGGACCGGCAACAGGGAGCGGTTGAGGTTCGGGAGTAAATATACTCACTTCGACATTAACTGATTTCTTTTTGAAGAAATCGGAAATCAACATTGCAGCTTCAAAAGGTGCACCTGGACATTTGTACGGTAAAGATGAAACCATTACTGCAATCTTACCACCGTTGAAATTTTTTAACTTATCACGGAGTTTTATTGAGCCATCAAGAGTATAAAAGGAAAAAACGTCAGCTCCTTTTGATTCATCTTGAAGAGTGGGGTATTCTAAATCAGCGCCCAAAGAAATGATTAAATAATCGTATTTGATATTGCTATTGAGTAACGACACAAATTTTTCTTTCGTATTTATCTTTTGAACTTCTTCATAAATGATTTCTACGCTGCTCGAAACCAACTTTTTTAATGGAGATGAGATTTGAGAAGGAGTTCTTTTGTCAACCATTAACCAGAGATACGACGCTGCAAGAGAATGTTCTTTGTTTTTTTCGATAAGAATAATTTTATAATCTTTAGGCAATTTTTTTCTAAGATTATTAGCAGTAACAATGCCTCCTACACCACCGCCAAGAATTAGAATTGTTGCTTTATACATATTAACTCCGGTCTTCTATTAGGTTTCTAAAAGTATTAATCATTGAACAATGCGAATGCTGTGAAAGGAATCTTTTAGACTAAGAATTGAATCACACACTTTTGGATTTGCTAAAGAGTAAACATAGAACTGTTCTTTAGGTTTGCGGTAAACCAAATTATTCTTTACAAGAGTATCTAATTTTTGAATGACTTCATCTTCATCAAGATCTAACAAGTTTGCAATTGAAGATGCAGTAACTTCACTTTCATAAATAGAACAAAGTATTTTGATGTAAGTCGGATCGGAAAAAAGATCGCTAATTAATTTGTTTATTTGGTTATCCATAGAAATTATCTCTCAACATCAAGACCGGCAAAGCGCCAGGAATTAACATCATCTTTAAGGATTGTGGTTTTGAATCCTTTTGAGCTTAACAATTTTGATGCTTCGGCAGCAAGTACACAATATTTTCCTCTACAATAAGCAACGATCTCTTTGCCGGCTGGTAAGTCTTTAATTTTATCATTTAATTCTGCTAAAGGAATGGATACAGCGCCGGGAATATGTCCGTTAAGAAATTCCTCTTTAGGACGCACATCTATAACGACAATATCATCATTGTGAATTTTAGAAAACAGTTCCGATGCCGAGATTGGCTCAAGCACCAACCTTTGATCCATGAATGATTTAGCAATATCTCTTAACTCTGCAACAGTTTTTTCAGCTAAGTTCTGTAAGTTTTTCCAACAAATAATCACTTCATCGGTTGATAATGAATAGATAACACGGATACCTTCTTTTCTGCTTTTAACTATGTTTGCAGATTTCAGAAGCTGAAGATGCCTTGAAGCATTAGCAAAATTCATATTTGTTTCTTTAGCCAAAGTATCAACATCTTTTTCTCCTTGAGAAAGGAGATCAATTATTTCAAGTCTTTTTGGACTTGAAAAGGCATTTGCTATTTTTGCAAAATGCTCAAAAGTGAGGTCCTTATATTCTCTACCAGTCATAACACCTTATTATTCAATTGAACAATTGAATAATAGATAATATATTAGAAAAAAACAATTAATTCGATATTCCTAACGGAGATAGCCCCTACTTCGTCTTCATCTCAAACACACCATCCCAATTTTCGTTCGGAGGATTTTTCAGATAGAACTCGCATCGTTGTGTATAAACTTTAGAAGGATAATCTCCTAATTTTTCATATGATCTTTTAAAATAATCAAGCGCCGGTTCAAAACTTTTTTGCCTATACAATTCCAATGCTTGAAAATATAAATCCATCTTCTCAACTGCTTCTTCTGCTTTTTTGTCGCCAACAATACTAATCAATTCATAAACTTTAGTCGGCTTGTTCTTTCCTTTTACGCGAATTACATCCAGTTCTCTTACAAGGATTTTTTCTCTGCAGAATTCAAATGTTGAATCGCTGATCATAATATTTGTTCCATATTCTTTATTAGCTCCTTCAAGCCGTGATGCTAAGTTCACATTGTCGCCAAGAACAGTATAGTCAAAACGTTTCTCACCGCCGATATTTCCAACGATCACATCACCAGTATTAATACCGATTCGTATTCTAATGGGAGTTTCACCAGAGCTAGACCACTTCTCTCTCATCTCAACTAATTTTTCTTGCATCTGTAACGCAGTAATACATGCCTTGTATGCATGATCTTTCACCTCAAGTGGTGCGCCCCAGAATGCCATTACTGCATCGCCCAGATATTTATCTAGTGTTCCGTTATGACTTAAAATTATTTCGGTCATGGCATTCAAAAAATCATTTATAAAGCTTACAAGTTCCTCCGGTTGTTTTTTTTCCGCAAAAGTTGTGAATCCAGCTATATCGCTAAAGAGAATAGAAAGATTTTTTCTCTCTCCACCTAAACGTAATTTGTCGGGATCAATTATTAGCTGATTAACTACTTCTTTGCTTACATATTGGCTGAACATTCCTTTTATGATGACATTCTGTTGGCGCTCCAGCAAGAAATGATATGCGGTACTGGAAAAATATCCAATTACTACAGCAAGGGAAGGACTTACAATTGCTATGACCAGTTTGTTTTGAATAAAAAGTATGATGCTCAATTCATAAATTCCATAAATAGAAAAAAGAACGAAAATAAAGTTGGCAACTTCAACCAAGAAACCAATTCTCAGTTTTATTTTTCTAATGAATGATGAAATGTAAAATGATATCGTAGTAAGAAAAAGGATTACGAGAAGTTCGCTTTCCTTCGATTGAGGGTAAAGATAATTGTTGCTTAGAATATTCTGGATAATATTTGCATGGAATTCAACACCATTAATTTGATTATCACCTTTTCTTTCACCTTTAGCAAATGCAGATGCCATAACATCTTTATCTTCCGGCATAGTTGAACCGATGATGAAAACCTTATCGCGAAACAAATTTCTGTATGAAGATTCTTCATTCAGAACATCCCATTGATTTATATCAATTCCACTTTCAAGTTCATCTTTTGTTTTAAACTCTTGATCATCTATTATGTCAATCAAATTGAAGTGTTGAAAAGTTCGGCTTGGTCCATAAATATTAATGAGTATACTTGTCCGGTCAAACTTTGGTATTTTTTTATTACCTAAGATGAAAAAATTATTATCAATCTTGGCGGTGTCTGTGCCCTTCAATCCTAAATACTTATTGACTAATGCGAATCCAAAACTTGGAATCTTCTTTCTAGTAATTGCTGTTTTTCTAAAAGGCATGTACCTGCGGTAAACTCCATCAAAGTCAGGCGGCATTTGAACAATTCCTAAAGAACTATCTGCATCGTAAAAAATACTTTCATAGTTATAGCTAATTTTATTGTAATTAGAGTTTGTAAAATTAGAAAGCAAATATTTCGAATCTTCAATTTGTTTTTCTCTTACTTCATCAATTTTACCGGCAACAACAACTTTACCGGATTTTTTTATCGCTTGCATCAACATAGTATCATTCATTACAGAATATTTATCCGCATCCGACATAATAAGATCAATCCCAATTGCTTTAGCACCGGCTTTAGTGAGGTTCTCAATTGCCTTAGCATAAATAGATCGGGGTAAAGGTGCTTTATTATTGGGGGGTGGAATTTGATTGTAGGTTTCTTGTGTAATCTCGATGATGATAACTTTTGAAGAATCTTCTATTTCTATAGGTCCTCTTTTTGAAAAACGCGTATCAATTAGTTTCAGTTCAAGTTCTTTTAGAGGAGCGAAAGTAAAGATATAATCTTGAGTGAGAATAATAGTGAATAGAGCGGCACTTAGTACAACTGAAATCTTTTTGAAAAAATCTTTCTTTTTACCTGCACCACTCTTCATATGAAAATTTTCATGTTAAATAGTGAGCCGTGTAACTAATCCGATAATAGAATTTGTTGAAGCACCGGGTATTCTAAACACTCTTGCTTGAAACATTAGATTTAAATTTGCAAGAACATTATAATCGGCAATGAACTCAAGAGTTTGACGCTTAAAATCTCCAAAGCTTGGGCTCAATGTTGCAGATAATTGTAATTTATTTTCCAACATTTTATACTTACCGCCAAATGACAGTGTTACATAACTTGAAGTTTTTCCGAACAGTTCACTGTTACTAACAACGATGCCGAATAATGAAGTCAATTGTGAAGTCCAGTAACTTGTAACGTTAAGAGATCCCATACTGAATTTTGCATCTATGTTCATCATACTGTTATCATCTTTAGATGAAGTGGAAAACGATAATGATGAACTATGTTTTACCAACGCATTAAAATCGTAAGAGAGCTGCAGCATAACACGGTTGGTAATATCATCTACAACATACATTTTCCTTAGAGGATCGGATAAGTTCAATCCGTTATTGTTAGCGTTACGCGTATAACCTAAAGTTATATTTGGAAAATCCGCTCTTGGGAAAAGTGAAATAGAAGCGTTAATAGTTTGAAATGTTGTTGTTGCAATTTTAGTCTTTTGAAGATTGTCTTTTAATTCTTCATAACCTACTGACAAGAAAAGTTTATTGTCAATCATTCTAATTCTATCCACAAGATTAATACCTTTTACATCAGTTCTAATAAACGATTGACCGAACGATTGAAAATCATTACCGCGGTAGATATAAGAAGCTTTAACATTATTATTGAAATAATTAAGCGTTAGTGCCGCTTCTGCAGCAAGCGATGCAAACTCTTGAGGATTCCAAGGACCCAAATATTGATTTACAGTAATAAAATTTCCGATTAAATCTCTCACTCTTTTTACATCATTAGGATCTATGCTAAAGTTGCTGTTGCTTCCGAATATTTCATCAATCTGTTTATCGGTAAGTGTTCCTGAAGAAATATCTTTATTATTCAAACTAACAGCGGCTTGAGATGTGAACATTATATTCTGGCTATCGTATGCTAACATAAAATCAGTACCGAGAACAAGATTTTCTTCCGGTCTGGCTCCAAATTCAATTGAACCTACATCATCTTTCGAGTGTAAATAACTGAACCCAAGCTGGAAATTTTCTCCGCTTCCAAACGAAGGACGAACAGCTAAAACTTTTCTTTTAAAAATACCAAGCTCAACTCTGCCGTAAGGCAACGTGTATCTTTGTGCATTAATAGGAATTACATCACTCTCAAGAGTTGCAGGATCATCCGCAGTAAATTTCTCAATTAATTTACCTTCGATCGAGCGTTCAGTTTCTCCATAAGCTGTTTGAATATTTAAAAATCCAAAATTCAAGGAACCATTAAAACCGCGAACTCTTTTTCCATCCATAATTAAATTTGGAAAACGAGGAAATGCATCACCCGCTTGCAATTCTAACCAATCGCCTCCTTTTAAGGATAAACTGTAACGGTTGTACGGCTGTTGGTCACTAACTTCTTCCGAAGTGATGTAAGCATTTCCGTTTATTGACCAGTTCCCCGATTCTGCATTTAAATCTGTCGTAATATTATTATACCAGGTAGATTGGGAATTAAACTGTTCGCTTCTTGATTCACCTTTTAACGAACCGTTATAGCTCCAAAAAACACCGGCTGCTAATTCTGTACTAATTAAACGGAAGTTTCTTGAAATTGTATGGTATAAATTCCCTTCTTTTTCATAGACATCTATTCTAAGCAAACCCGGGCCAATTTTTAATTCTCCAGGAAGATTTTCACCGCTGATAACGAGAATATCTCCTGTATAAACAGCTTGTGAAGTAACATCTTCATTATTAATAAATATTTTAGTTTTTGCCGCATCAACATTATCCGGAGCTTTTATGAAAGAAACCGAGATCATCAATTCTTGCTTCGTTAATTTTTCTCCAATGGTAGGACTTAGCAAGAGAATTTCTTTATCCTTTTCAGAAAAAGAAGAAACAGCAATTTGTAATGGAGCTACTCCTTCTTGAATGCCGATAGGGTATGTTTGTGTAGAACCATCACGCATTGAAATAAAAAGATAATATTCTAGATACGGCGGTGCAACTGCTTCAGCCGGAATAGTAACTTTTGCTGAATTGCCCATTATGATCATTTCATTTTTCCGGAATTCAGTTTGTCCGAATGATCTAAAAGCAATATTAATTGAAGAGATATTATCTGTAGAAAAAAGATCTGCTATTATCATTATCGGCATCTGTTCTTTTGCATCGCTTACACTTACCGATGATACAACATTGCTTATTTGCCCCGATACAAATCCGCTCGATAGAACAAGAATGATTGCCAATATGCAGATAAATGAAATGTCTATTCTAAAAAAAAATTTTCTGCGCATAATTCATTCCTCAACATTTTTAAGGAACCTTATTAACTATTACACTAATTAATTGCCGGATGAATAATATTCCAATACAACTGTACCGCGATTAGTTTTTATTATTACTTTCTTTGTAGTAAGCGATCTTGTCTGATCGTTCTTCTTTTTATCTTCTTCTGAAGCTGGGTTTATACTTATATTACCTTCAAAATCAATTTTAGCAGTATTACCGCCGGTAACAGTTCCGGATTTTTTCTCGCCCGCTCTTGCTTCTAATTCAGCTGTGCCGCTTTCTAAAAAGAAGGTTGTATTTTTATTATCATCTACATCTACAAATCCTGCTGTTCCTCGGATAGAAGCCACAACTGTTGGAGTTGTAAATTTAAATTCTTCGTCGCTTTGCCTCTTCACATCAAATCCAATTAATCCTTTCTCTATATCAGTATTTTTGTTGAGCTTCTTTCCATCTTTAGCTCCGTAAATATGAAGAATTGCATTTTCTCTGACTTTCAACAATCCTGAACCATCGGAAAATAAAATCAGAGCCAAAGATTTTGATCCGGTTCTAACTTCCTCGCCGTTTTTTAGCGGTAACCCGGTTTTTGCATCTTCCCAATCGGATACACCGGCTTTCTTGTATGTTACATCTTTGATGATCTTTTTTACTAATGCAACCGGAGTATCATCAACAGATTTTAATACTTTGTCTGATGTAAATCCGAAAACAATTGGGAGTATAAAAATGAATATTAAACTTTTCGCTCTCATGTCATTCCCAGTCTTAGTTTTTACGAGTGAATTTTATTGAAATAATTGATTCTTTATTTACCAGCAAATTGATAAGTATTCTTTGCAAATCATTTTGATCAACATTTTGATCTGTCTCATCCGTAATTCCTTCAATAGAAACTTCACCTCTCATAATTCTGTTAATAAAATCTTGACTAACTTGACCGTTGATCACTTCAACAAGTTTTAGCAGTTCGGGACTAACAATCGGTCCTGAAACTTCGCCTTGTTTATTCAAAAGGAAAGTAACAGGAACACTGGGCAACGAACTGCCTCCGCCTGTACCTGGAATAATTGCAGTTACAGAAAACACAACTTTTTGACCGCCAAGCCATTGACGATCCAAAATAGTTCTCAGATCAACACTTGTTACGTCTCCCACTTCTCTATTATCAATTAAAGGATTTGCACTTTTTAATGCAGCTTCTGCACTTGAACTACCATCCGGAACTATACTAGCTAAAATTTTATAATTGGTTGCGCCTTGTACCGGAGTCCATATTGCAACAACGGAACCAACATCGTAAGCATTGCCTTCAAGCGGAGAAATAATTGAAATAGTTGGAGAAGGATTTAGAAAAAAGAATTCTTTGTAATCTTGAGCTAAAAACAAATTATTTTTATCAAACAAACGGACTGTAAAACCAAGAATACCGGTTGGTTTACCTTTGGAAATTAAGTCGCTTACTAAATCTTTATCCCAATTTCCGTCCCCCCCGATAATTTCAAAGTCATCATTGAAAACAACCCGTGATAAAAATGAATTGGATTTAAATGTTGAAATCTGGCGGAAACTGCTGCTTGCATCTTCTTTCCAAACTGCTACTAATTCGATATAGACTTCTTTGTTCTCGGGTAAGATTACAATTCTGGCAATCCTCGGCTGGTTGGATAATCCGCGGGACATAATTAATCCTCCCAAATCAAGGTTCGTTAGATCCGATAACTCCAATGAAATGCTTGCCTGCTGGGATCTTACATGGTTTGGAAAGATAAGTGAAATGAATAGTATGAGCATTACAATTACTCTTCTCATTATCACTGCTCCTTTTTCTTTTTTGGATTGGTACTCTTATTAATCTCTGAATCAAACTAATTATTTCTTTATTCTAACACAAGAAGGATTTCGTATAGAAGATCATAAGAATAAGTAGGATGTGTAGTCTTAATTGTATTGTATGTGAAATAACTATTCAAGATATTTAATTCAGATATCTTTTATAAGAATAAATTATCTAACAACTCAAGGAGGATAGTTATGAAGAATCAACGTTTCTTTAGGTTTATCGTTCTTAGTGCAGTTCTAGTTCTTATATCGTCCGGTCTGTTCTTCGCAGGGGATCCAGTCCCAGGTTTAGATATTACGATCGAACAAATTCCTGGTGGTAAGAAAATAAGTGGAACAACGAACAGTTCCGGGGAGGTTACATTTAACAATCTTCGGCCGGGGGATTACAGAATTACTTTTGTTCGCAAAAGACCTGGTGGAATAAAGTATGAAAAGCAAGGCGGAACGGTTAATCCCTTAGGCAAAAATTATAATTCCTCTATATCGAACTCTTCATCGACCCTCGCCAAAGGCAGAACGGAATGGGAAGTTAACATTACGCTTATATATGATGGCGGACCGAAATCTCCTGACGCACCAATTGAAGTAACTATTGGACCAAAAGGAGGAAAAATCACAATTCGAGTTGACCAAGAAGTTGCAATCAAAGAAGAAGGTGTAAAGTAGTTTCATCGGTGATTTGTTTGTGGATGTCGTGCAAAGAGGCATGCTAATAAGAACAGATTGCCAACGACATCACATATAAGCGGCAACAAACACTCTTTTAGAGGACGCACAATTTCACTCTGCAGCTTGTGATACATGAGATATTTGTTGATGCAAGAATTTAAATTGTTTAGCTTTCTTTTAGAAATTCCCAATCGAAAATATCTAGAGCAAAAAAATAAATTCCCGTTTCCGCTTGAAAAAATAACCTAATTAATAAATTATATACACAGTGTGTTGTATTCTATTTCTGTTTAGAGAACTATATTTTTTAACGGAGGAAATATGAAACGATCAATCTCTTATCTTTTCGCATTTATTGCAATTTTATTATTCACTTCTTCCACTTCTACAATTGTTAGAATGGATATGGGCGAACCTGTTCCAGGCGCAGAAATTTTAGTAGAACAAGAGCCAAATGACGTACCAATACAGGTAGCCCCATGCGTGACTAATAATGAAGGTGAAGTCTCATTTACAATTCCTTCCGATCAATTCAAAAAATTGCCGGATAAGTTTCAATTAAAGATGACGATCAAACCAAATGACCCAACTAAATATGTATTAACGAGGGGTGCAAAAAATACTATGATTTTTAAATTTAAAAAATCTGACGGGCCAAATATTAGACTTACTTTGTCCTGGCAGGAAAAAGCACCAATAAAGGGACCTGGCGGAACCGCAAATAAAACTGGTGGAAAATATATGGGACAAGTTCAACATTTCTGAGGTTTTGCTGTAAGCGGCAAGAACATGTCATAAATAAAAAGGGAAAAAATGAAAAACTATTTAACAAAACTATTTTTTCTACTCACTTTCATTTTTTTTCTTAGCAGAACAAATTTACGAGCTCAACAAAAAACTTTTGAAGAACATGTACTGAATGCAGAAATTTCTGTTAAGGTAGATTCGCAGAACGAGCCGTTTGCAGCCGGTTTAACCGATTCACTCGGTCAGTTCATGGTTAAAATGATTTCAGCAGAAGAAAATGCCGGCAGTGGAAAACAAGAAATAACAGAAAAGAAGTTCTTAATAAGCGTTAATCTGCCAAAAGAATTTTTTACGAACAGAAAATCCCGCAGTGATTACAAAGGCACAATTGCCGGCGTTTACTATTTCTCTTTGGAAATTTCCAGCAATAATGAGAACTACACAATTTATTTTTCGGCAGACATAAAAAGCGAGCAAGAGTTAGCTGATAAACCTCTTGAAGTATTCGGACCTTTTATTCAAACGCTTACGGGTAATATTCATAAAGTTCTGCTGGAAGTTACATTGCAGTCGGTGAGTTATAATAGAAAAGGAGTTTGAAAAAAGAATTAAATAATTGTTAAAATTATAATGAATTAATATTCTCTCCCATTTATCGTCCAGAAATTTCTTTTAGTCTTCCTCATATTTATTAATGAACATATTCATCAGGGAATAAATTTCTCCGAATGTAAAACTATAAAACTAAAGGAGGGTTGTATGAAAAAAATATCATCTCTTTTATTACTGATTACCGTATTTTCTCAAATTGGTTTGTCTCAGACAAATGATTTCAAAAGTTTTATTGTAACCGCAAACGCTAGTGGCGTGTTAGCAACTCCTAATATGGGTACATTCGCTTTTAATGCAAACGGATTTCCTTTTTATAATGGTTGGGATCAACCACAACTAGGTCAACAAAGCACTAACACTTCGCTCTGGGGTATAGCTACAGGCATGACTTCTCCAACGATGGATCCATCTTACGCTTACTTTAAAGATCGTGTTACTCGCGTTGGTGCTAACTGGCCTAAGATTATTCCTTATGATTTCGAAATCCGTTTTACCACTGCTGGAAGTAAAGGTAAAATGGCATTTTCAAGCGGTACTATAGTCCAGATTCCGTTCGAACTTGGGAACACAGGTACGTATTGGAACACCAAACGATCCAACAGATGATTACAAATTAGTTGCGTACATTCAGGACGCAAATGCTAATGAAGTATTTGATCTTGATAAAGTAGATCATACTTTGTCTGGCGGTGATAACGACCCTGAAACTGATTGGATCTATATTTATGATGTAATTGATCATACACCCGGTACAATTGGATATAACGCCGTAGTTGCTTCAGGATTTAATAGCGGAATGGGTAGTGAAATTATGGCAAGAGTTGTACTTGTGAATTGGAATGGTGGTTCAGTATCAGCAGCAAACTGGCCCAATAATCTAAATGCAACTTTACCAGAAAATGGAACGGTTTTTAGAATAGAGACTTATAAACCCTCTACTGATATATCAAATGAATTTGTAATTCCATTGAATTATGAATTATTTCAAAATTACCCTAACCCATTTAATCCAACAACAAAGATGAGATTCGGATTACCTGAAAGAACGATTGCTAAATTAACGGTCTATGATATTCTTGGAAGAGCAATTTCAACTTTGGTAGATGGAGAATTTGAAGCAGGGTATCACGAAGTAAATTTTGATGCATCAAAATTTTCAAGTGGAATATATTTCTACAGATTGCAAGCAGGTAATTTTATTGACATGAAAAAGATGATACTTGCTAAATAGGTAAAAGGATCAAGGCACAAAAATCTTGAAAAGAGGGTGTTGGGGGACGCCCTTTTCCTTATTTTTGTTATGTGATAAGTAACTTGCTTTATAATTAGTTAACAATGACGATACAAAATTCAAGGTAAATGAATGAAAATATAATCAGAGAAAGTGCTTATTGTTTTTTATGCAAGCTAGTGTCCCCATTGTAAAATGCTTTTACCCTAGTAAGCATATCTATGCTTTCAAAGAAAAATACTTTCAAAAATAAACTAGGTGTAATAATGAAAGATTCTTTGACTTCGCGGATTCTCAAAAGTATTTCATTACAGTTATTATTGTTCTTGTTCTTTAGTTCAGTAAATAAAGGACAAATTTCGCCCCATCCTGAATTATTAAAAAGAGTACAGGCAGACAAATCATTATCTGAAAGTATTTATTATTTTAAGAACGCAAAGGAGTTAGCAGCAAAAGGTATTGATGCACCATGGGCGGCACCTGAATTATCAATTAACAGAAATTTTGGGCTCAATAATTTTCAAAGAAGTTATGGCCCAGCTAAAACTCCAACTGGAAATTGGAATGCGTTAGTTATATTAGTAAAGTTTTCTGATAAACCTTCTCAAACAGAACCAGCTTTTTTCGATCAACTTTTATTTGGGACTCAATTTGGTTCGATGAGAGATTATTATAGAAAGGTTAGCTACAATCAATTAGATATTGTAACGGTTAATTTACCTGGAACAACAGGGTGGTTTACAGCTCCGCAGCCATATTCTTATTATGTAGCTGGTGCAAACGGGCAAGGTATTTATCCCCGAAATGCTCAAAAGCTTGTTGAAGATGTAGTTCAGCTAGCAGATCCTACTGTAGACTTTTCTAAATATGATAATGATAACGATGGTTATGTTGATGCATTGTTTATTGTGCACACAGGCCCCGGTGCAGAGTTAACAGGCAAAAATGATGATATATGGTCACACGCCTGGGAAGTAAAAACAATTCAAAATGTGGATGGAGTTAAAGTTAAAAGATATTCAACAGAACCTGAATATTGGAAAACACCTGGTGATTTGACTATGGGAGTATATGCTCATGAATTAGCACACGCAGCATTTGGAGTTCCGGATTTATATGATAGAGATTATTCTTCATCAGGTTTAGGTAAGTGGAGTTTAATGGCAGCAGGAAGTTGGAATGGTACAGCTCCTGGTGGAAACTACCCAGCATTTCCTGATGCTTTCATACATGCTCAGATGGGTTATATCAATCCAACAGTTATTACAGCAAATTCACTTGCTTTATTAATTCCACAGATAGAAACAAACTCGAAAGCATATCTTTTATGGAAGAATGGGAATTTTACTAAGGAATATTTTTTAATTGAGAACAGACAAAAGGTTGATTACGATAAATATATACCGGGAGATGGATTACTTGTTTACCATATTGATCAAAACATTACACAACAAAATGATAAAGAATGGTATCCGGGTCTATTACTATCACAGCATTATCTTGTTGCATTAGAGCAAGCAGATGGGTTATGGAACTTAGAGAAAAAAGATAATAGTGGAGATGCTGCAGATCCATTCCCCGGGACAGGAAATAAAACAAGCTTTACAAGTTCTTCCACACCGAATACAAAAGATTATTTATTAACGTCAACCGGATTATCAATTAAAAATATTGGTGTTTCCGGATCAAACATGACTGCGGATTTTGAAGTCAGTACTACAGAAATTGTATTAAAAGTAGTTACACCAAACGGAGGAGAAAGTTGGCCGGTAGGTTATACAAAGCAAATTATTATAGATGGTTTAAATACAGGGATAGTTAAAGTTGAATACACTACAGATAATGGAAACACCTGGAATCTAATTGATAATGTTAATCCTTCTGTGAACTTAAAACATAGTGCTGTCTTGAGTGCTAAGGGAATTGGTTTAAATGAAAGTTACGTACAAAATATTACAGGAAGCGGGATAACTTGGGTTGTGCCAAATAGTCCATCTAACCAATGCAAGATTAGAGCAACTGCAGTTAATAATTCTTCATTGACTGATGTAAGTGATAATTCATTCTCCATTATTCCTGTTTTAACGGGGCAATTCAGCGTTCAGTTTAATTATGATGCCATTGCGGTTACAGGTTCTAATGGAAATTTAGGTGCAATATTTATCCCATCTTTAAATGAGTTCTGGACATCACGCTGGAATAGCAATTTAATGCATAGATGGACAAAAACAGGAAGCTTAAAAGAGGAATTTTCAATAGATGAAGTTACCGGAGTAGTTAATTTTGCATACGATGGAATAAATTTATATGCAGCTCAAATAGAAAGTGATAAAATAAAAATCATTAATCCTTTCATGAAAACTGCTATTGGGGAAATCACCGCACCTTTTAAAGTATTATATATAACATATGATCCAAATGCAGATAATAGTAACGGTGGATTTTGGATAGGCGATTTTTCAACAAATCCAACTTTAATTAACCGAAACGGAACTGTACTAAGAACATTATCTTATTCAAGTTTAGGTTCTAGAGCAAATATGGGAATTGCATTTGATAACCATTCACCAGGTGGTCCATATCTTTGGTTTGCTAGTCAATCACCATATCAAAGCCTTATTCAAGTGAAAGTATCTACAGGACTACCAACCGGAGTTGAACATGATTTATCAACTGATGTTGGTACCGGAGTAAATAATCTAGCTAACGGAGGAATTTTTATTTCAACCGGAATTGTAAATGGTAAAGCAACAATTGGCGGAATGCTGCAAGGATATCCAAATAATTTATATGGTTATCAATTATCAGATTTGGTCCCACATATAACGGTTAGTTATCCAAATGGAGGAGAAAAATTAAAAGTCGGCAGCCAAAGCGACATAATATGGAGCAGCGGATTAGTCAATAAAGTAAAGATTGAGTATTCAATTAATAACGGTTTAGATTGGCAACTGGTTGCTGATAATTTAACAACTTCTACAGGAAAATATACTTGGGTAGTGCCGAATAATCTTTCAACAAATTGTAAGGTACGAATTAGTGATAAAAGTAGTGCTGCACTTAATGATGTTAGTGATGCGGTTTTCTCTATTGCTACAACAGCAATAATTTCAGAAATGGAACCAAATAATACGCGCCTTCAGGCGATGAGCATTGTTTATGCGGATACTGTAAATGCTAGTATTATGCCGATTGGAGATATTGATTATTACAAAATTCAGGCAGTTGCCGGTGATACATTAATGTTTTATGCAGAGAATAGAAACAGTGCACAACTGCTTGGCAATATGAGTCTGCTTGACCAAAATGGAAATGATATAAATAGGTATATCCAGAGTTTTACACGCAACTCATATAAACAGAGATATGTTTATGTCATTCCTAATACCGCAACATATTATGTGAGGTATTCATTCCGGAATAATATGAGTGGAATGCCAGCGCAGAATGAGGAAAAGGTGAGCTATCTTATGATCGAACATCCAACCAACCCCAAGCTATTGGAGGGACCTCCGAATGATTATGGTGATTACCAGATCATATTTAACTACTTCAAGAAAGCGGCGCCATTAGCTGGATCTACAACTACAACTGATTTGAATTCCAATACAACAAGATTTTATGGACGATTTGTTCCGAATGGACTGCCCACGTCAGCAACAATAGAATATGGAACAACAACAAGCTATGGAAGCAGTATAGTCTTATCTACAGGAACAAACAACTTAAATGAATCGGAAGGTACAAGTGATAAGGCATCAGGTCTATTACCGAATACCGTATATCATTTCAGGATGAAAGTAGAGAACGCAAAGGGAATAGCCTACGCAATAGATGATACATTCACTACGCCGGCAACACCTGATGGATGGACGTCTATAAATAGCCCAACTACCAGCCAACAACGAACAATAAAGTTTTACGATTCTAATATAGGTTATTCATTCGGTCCTTGGGTTTGGATGAAAACAACCGATGGAGGTTATACATGGGTAATAAAAAGCACAAATTATCGTTACAACTCAATAGAAGTTATAGATGCGAATACAGTGATAGCAGTTGGATCTAATCGAATTGTATCCAAGACAAGCGATGGAGGAACCTCTTGGACAGATCTTCAGATTGGATGTGCTAACAATCTGGGAGTTTCATTCAAGGATACAAATAATGGAGTAGTCGTAACGTCTTGTGGAGAGTTGTATAAAACTACAAATGGCGGTGGAACTTGGAATAAGTTAGATCTTGGTGTAACAAATCAAGATTTAAACACAGTAAAATACTTTAGTAATAATACTATAGTAGCTTCCGGAAGGGAAAGATATATTATCCGATCAACAAATGATGGAAATACATGGACTGTCCAGCAACTATCTGGAAATTCTTCAGCATTATGGTCAATGTCATTCAAGGATTTAAATAATGGAATAATAGTTGGAGAGGGTGGAATGGTTTTTAAGACAACAGACGGTGGAGCTACTTGGATATCAATTAATTCAGGACATACAAATACTCAATATGGCGTTAACTACGAAAGTAATGGAGTTGTAGTTTCAGTGGGACAAGACGGAACAATCTATAAATCGGGAGATGATGGGGCTACATGGACAAAGCAACAGAGTGGAACGACAAACTCTTTGTATGGCATAAACACATTAGGCAACAGTTCCACATTATTTTCTGTGGGAGATTGGGGAACAATACTAAAGTATTCATCAAATACAAGTGTAATTGCTCTGCCTACAAAACCAGTATTAGTATCACCAACTACAAACCAAGTAGATCAACCGAAGGATATTACATTTAAGTGGAACAAAGTAAAGGACGCTGAGAAGAATTTCGTTCAGTTATCAAAAGATCAAACATTTACTATCATTGGCAAAAACGATTCAACCGCTACAGATACTACTAAGACAATTACAAACCTTAGTGAAGGACAGAAATATTATTGGCGAGTTCAAGCAAAAAATATAGTTGGAATTAGCCCTTGGTCTGATACTTGGAATTTTACTACTCAAATTACTTCTCCATCTAATCTAACATTACAAAGGACTGGATTAAAAGAAATAACTCTCAAGTGGAATGATAATTCTAATAATGAAGATGGATATATAATAGAACGCAAACAAACACCGCAGCCCAATTATTCTTTTTTTGACAGTTTAAAGACCACAACTATAACTTATCTTGATAATAAAGTTGAACAGGGACCAACTTATTATTACAGAGTAAGAGCATATACAAAGTATGCACAATCCGATTATAGCAATGAAGCAAGTTTAGTAATGGTGGGTATTGAGAAGGATAATAAGATTCCGACTGAATACTTACTATTTCAAAATTATCCGAACCCATTCAATCCAACAACAAAGATGAAATTCGGATTACCAGAAAGAACAAATGCTAAGCTAACCGTATATGATATTCTTGGAAGAGCAATTTCAACTTTAGTAGATGGAGAATTAGAAGCAGGGTATCACGAAGTAAATTTTGATGCAAGTAATTTACCGAGTGGAGTTTATTTCTATCAACTTACCACGCCAAATTATAATTCAACCAAAAAACTATTGTTGATAAAATAAGGAAACTCTTCCGGTTAGTAAGATAAAAAAGTTTTCTAAGAAAATTATTTATCGAAAAGCTAAAAGTAAGGTCGAACTGTTTAAGTGGATTCGACCTTTTCTTAATTTACTTTTTCACCTTTATCAGTGTTGATAAAACCAAACTGTGGCATTGGTTGATTATCAATCTTAATCTCACCAAAGCGTGATTCAAACTTATCAATGTTATCTTTAAGTGCACGCATTAACATCTTTGCATGCTGCGGAGTTGTAATAATGCGGGAAAGCACTCTTGCTTTAGGAACTCCGGGTACAACACGTGTGAAATCAATTACAAACTCAGCCGGTGAATGTGTTATGATTGCAAGATTGGAATAAATTCCTTCGGCTTCTTTTTCACCGAGTTCTATGTTTATCTGCTGTGCGTTTTGATCATTGTTCTGATTCATTTTTTCCTCTTCGTAGTTTTCAACTCCTCCACCTGGGAGAGGTTGGATGGTGCTTCATAAAAAACGAGGCTATCTCAAAAGTAATTTCCTACCGATTTGATACAGCCTCGCTGAAATAAAATAAATTACAAATAATTATTTATTCTCATCTGCCTTTTTGAATGCTGCTTTAGATTTATCTTCTATACCGAGATGTGCATAAACTTGTCCCAAGCTTAACCAAACACGAGCATCATTAGGTTTAACGGATAAATATTTTTCTAAGAGCGGCGCTGCTAATTTAAATTTTTCTTGATATGACTTATCATTATTCTCTTTTTTCAAAGCTTCATCTCTAAGATCATTTCCCCAATTTATATACGTTGCTGCAAGATTATAGCATGCATCAATATTATTCGCATCCATTTTTACAACTTGTTCTAACTGAGAAGCAGCTTCGATGTATTTACGCCCTTTTAGTAATACCACACCGTACGCATATTTTAATTCCTTATTTGCAGGATTTTTTTCAACGAGATCTTTGAAAGAAGATTCGGCTACATCAATTTTATCTGAGGAATAATATGCATTACCTAATTGTAGAAGAATTTCGGCATCAGTCGGAAATTTTGCTCTGCCGGTTTCTAAAACTGAT
Organism: Melioribacteraceae bacterium; assembly: GCA_041658245.1. Taxonomy (GTDB): domain Bacteria; phylum Bacteroidota; class Ignavibacteria; order Ignavibacteriales; family Melioribacteraceae; genus Fen-1258. Next base: position 80,824 of record JBBAAM010000003.1, on the reverse strand, counting down.
ATTGCTTTAATATACCATCCGAAAGCATTAACGCTATCTGCTTTATTTTTAGATTTTCTATAACCATCCATTAAATCTGCGCCTTTAATTAAATATATCGCCCCTAATCTTGAAAATGAGTAGGCAGGTTTACCAATCTTGGTCAATTTTTCTAAGACCGGAATTGCTTCTTCTGTTTTTCCCATATTCAGATGAGCTGCAGCGATATTTTCATATCCAATAGTCGAATCGGGTTCGCACATAATCGAATAATTAAATTGTTCAACAGCTTTTTCAAAAAATATGTTTATACTGTCTTGCTTTGTAGTAGCTATAGCTGAATTAAAGTATGATACCCCTTTATTAAAACTGGTTGCCCATGAATATTTTTTAAATTCTTTTATTTCAACTTCAAATTTTTTGCTGACTGCAAGAGATTTATCGAAAGCTTCCAGCATTTTGGGAATGTCTCCTTCTTCAGAATAAAGCTTTCCAAGCATACTCCATCCCTCATCACTTGCCGGATTCTTAGCAACTTCTTTCAACAAAACTTCTTTGGCTTTATCATATTGCTTTTGTCTAATGTATAACTTAGCTCCTTCTAATTCCGCCGAACCGCATTCAAAAGCTGTTATACCTAAGACCATTGTCAAAATACTCAAATAAATAAATGCTTTTTTCATTGATGCTCCTATTAATAGAAATAAATTCGTAATTAATTTGAACAAAAATAACCAATTTAGGATTGCCAAGTCAAGGTTAAATTAGTTCATTTATTCACAACATGAATAACAAGAATATTGATTTCGAATGAATAATAATAAACAACAGGCAGATAGATTAATTGATTTTCGGAACACAAAAGAATAGTTTTGTTCCGAAGGAATGGACTTCCAAAATAAAGGAATCAACATGAAGACAGAAGAGATCATCCGCAACGTTCCAAAAGTATTACTGCACGATCACCTCGATGGCGGGCTTCGATCACAAACAATAATAGAACTAGCCAAAGATTTGAAATACACAAAACTACCAACTTCAGATCCGGGTGAACTTTCCGAATGGTTCTTCCGTGGTGCAAATAAAGGAAATCTTGTAGAATATCTTCAAGGATTTGAACATACATGCGCAGTCATGCAAACCAAAGATGCCCTCGAGCGTATTGCATACGAGATGATGGAAGATATGAAGAAGGACGGTGTCTGTTATGTTGAAACCCGCTTCGCACCGGTTTTCCATACGGGGAAGGGACTTTACTACGAAGACATTATTAATGCTGTTCTTCAAGGATTGGAAAAAGGAAAACGAGATTTTGGTGTTGGCTATGGTTTGATTCTTTGCGGTATGCGTAATATGAAAAATACTTTAGAGATTGCCGAGCTGGCAGTAAATTTTAGAAGACAAGGAGTTGTAGGATTTGATCTTGCAGGTGAAGAAGGCGGTTATCCCCCCAAGAAACATATTGATGCATTTCAATTCATCAAACGGGAAAATTTTAACATTACCATCCACGCAGGAGAAGCATTTGGTATAGAATCTATTTGGCAGGCAATTCAACTTTGCGGTGCTCACCGAATCGGGCATGCAACCCGTTTAATTGAAGACATGCATTTCGATAAAGATGGCAACATTGTTTCACTAGGTGATCTTGCTCAGTATATTTTAGATACTCGCCTTCCTCTTGAAATTAATCTATTAAGTAATGTCCATACCGGTGCAATTGATAAAATGGAAAATCATCCTTTCATAAAACTTTACAAAGAAAAGTACAGAGTCTTTCTTAACACAGACGACCGATTGATGAGCGATACTACACTTACAAAAGAATATTTGATCGCAACGGATATGTTCGGGTTAACGTTGGATGATATAGAAAAATTAAATATCAATGCAATGAAATCTTCCTTCATTCCATACAAGGAAAGATTACCATACATTTATAATATTATCAAACCCGGTTTCCAAAAGATGCGGGAAAAACTTCTTTCACTAAAAGTATAATTCATTTATGGCAAAACCACTTTTTAAAAATTATTCATATCAACTCGATAAGAATGAGAAAAAAATCCTTCTCCAATTTTGTAAAACAATTCAGAAACAAATGTCGGCTGATGAAAGATTTTATTCCGATCTCCGTACATTTAATTCCATAATTGATAAAATCAATGATCCAGCAGATGAGATTAAACTAACAAAAGATGAAAAGACCAAACTAGTTTTCCGTCTTAAAGAAAATGTTGACCACATGAAAAAGCAGATTACCAAAGGATTTTTTCTCAAACGATGGCTTTACAAATCTGCTTACAATCAATACAAAAATCTTTTAGAAACTCATTTCAGTAATTAAATGGAAACAAAAGAAAAAAATATTAAGGCGCCGACCGGCACTAAAATAAGTTGTAAAGGTTGGATTCAAGAAGCGGCAATGAGAATGCTGATGAACAATCTCGATCCGGATGTTGCTGAACGACCTGAAGATTTAATTGTTTATGGCGGTTCGGGAAAAGCCGCCCGCAACTGGGAATCTTATGAAGCAATAATTTCTTCGCTAAAAAATTTAGATAACGATGAGACCCTTGTAGTTCAATCCGGTAAACCGGTTGCAATTTTTAGAACTCATGAGAATGCACCGCGTGTAATTATCTCCAACGCAATGCTTGTTCCTGATTGGGCAACGTGGGATGAATTCCGCAGACTTGATTCACTTGGTCTAACTATGTACGGACAAATGACAGCAGGCAGTTGGATTTACATCGGCACACAGGGAATTTTACAAGGCACTTACGAAACATTTGCTGAATGCGCCCGGCAGCATTTTAATGGAAGTTTAAGCGGAAGATTATTATTAACTGCCGGACTAGGCGGCATGGGCGGCGCACAACCATTAGCTGCAACAATGAACGGAGCCGTTTTTCTTGGAATTGAAGTTGACCGCACACGTATGCAAAAAAGAATTGATACCGGTTATCTTGATGTGATGACTGAAGATTTGGATGAAGCTCTTAAACTTGTTCTTGACGCAAAAGAGAAAAGGATTTCTCTTTCGGTTGGATTGCTCGGCAATGCGGGAGAGATTTTGCCAAAAATTTTAGAAAAAAGAATTACTCCCGACATTATCACTGATCAAACTTCTGCTCACGATACTCTTAATGGATACGTGCCAATGGGAATGAGTTTAGATGAAGCATTAGATCTACGAAAAAATAATCCTAGCAAATACATTTCACTTTCCCAAAAAACAATTGTTGAACATGTCAGAGCGATGCTTGAATTCCAGGCAAGAGGTGCTGTTGCTTTCGATTACGGTAACAACATACGTGGAGAAGCAAAAGAAAACGGATTAGAAAATGCTTTCGATATTCCCGGATTCGTTCCGGAATATATTCGTCCTCTCTTCTGTGATGGCAAAGGTCCGTTCCGTTGGGCTGCATTGAGCGGTGATCCAAAAGATATTTACGAAACTGATAAAGCTGTGATCGAAACTTTTCCGGAAAACAAAGCACTCATCCGCTGGATTGAATTAGCGCAAAAGAAAGTCCACTTTCAAGGATTGCCCGCACGCATCTGCTGGCTCGGTTATGGTGAACGTGCAAAGATGGGAAAGATTTTTAATCAACTTGTTGCGGAAGGAAAAGTTAAAGCGCCGATTGTTATCGGCAGAGATCATCTTGATTGCGGTTCAGTAGCATCACCAAACAGAGAAACAGAAGCAATGAAAGACGGAAGCGATGCAATTGCAGATTGGCCGATTCTTAACGCATTGTTAAATGCAATCGGTGGTGCAAGCTGGGTTTCAGTTCATCATGGCGGCGGTGTTGGAATTGGAAAATCAATTCATGCGGGAATGGTAGTAGTTGCCGACGGAACTAAAGAAGCTGAAGTGCGGCTTGAACGCGTATTAACTTACGATCCTGGAATGGGAATAGCTCGCCACGCAGATGCTGGATATGAACAAGCAATTGAGAATGCAAAAAAGTTTTCTGTAAAAATTCCTATGATGAAATAAAAACGGAGTATGAAATGAAAATGAAAGTATTAATAGCAGACAAATTTCCCGAGCAGTACATTCAGAGATTGAAGGATGCTGAAATTGAAGTGATCTATAATCCAAAACTTGGTGAGAATGATCTTCCCGAAGCTGCAAAAAATGTTGATTGCCTGGTTGTCCGTTCAACGAACGTTAGTGCAGAGACAATTGAAAAATCACAGAATTTAAATTTGATCGTTCGTGCAGGTTCCGGTGTGAACAACATTAATATTGCAGCTGCCAACAAAAAAGGTGTTTATGTTTCAAACTGCCCCGGCAAAAATTCAATCGCAGTAGCAGAACTTGCAATTGGTATGATGTTAGCTCTCGACAGAAGAATTCCGCACAATGTTATCGATTTCAGAAAAGGGATTTGGAATAAAGGTGAATATTCCAAAGCAGAAGGATTGTACGGAAAAACTTTAGCAATTGTAGGTTATGGTGCAATAGGAAAGGAAGTTGCAAAACGTGCTCAAGCTTTAGGAATGAGCATCTATGCAAAAGATATTACCCGCATTGAAGGTTATGGTGCAAAAGATTTTTCCGAGTTTGATCAAGTACTTCCGATTGCTGATATTGTTACTGTTCACTTGCCTCAAAACAGCGAAACAAAAAATTTGTTTGATGATAAAATGTTTGGGTACATGAAGAAGGGGGCAATTTTCATTAACACGTCGCGCGCAGGTGTTGTAAATGAAGAAGCATTAATACGTGCAGTTAAAGAAAAAGGATTAAAAGTTGGTCTTGATGTATTTCAAGGTGAACCGGAAGCGAAAGATGGACCGGTTTCATCCAAACTCCAAGAACTTGACAATGTCTATATAACTCATCATATCGGCGCATCAACCGAACAAGCACAAAATGCAGTTGCAGAAGAAACAGTTAATATTATTCTTGGCTTTATCAATAGTGGTGTAATTGCACATTGGGTGAATAAAGCGAAAACTCCGGAAACTCATTATCAATTAGTAGTGAAACATTATGATAAACCCGGTGTGTTAGCTTCAGTATTGGATGTTTTACGAGAGGGTGATATTAATATTGAAGAAGTTAAAAATATTATTTTTGACGGCGGTCTAGTTGCTTGCTGTACAATGAAGTTGAAAGCTCCTGCTACAACAGAAATGCTTGAAGCAATTAGAAATAATTCGAATGTTTTATCCTACTCACATGTATCAATCTAAATTGCAATATCCTATGTCCCTCCCAAAATAGGGAGGGATTATAGTATCAATAAAACTTCACATCAAAAATATCGTCAATAATTCCGTGATAGAAAATTAGTTTTATCAATTCATTTATAGCGGTTTCTTCGTTTTCAGTTATATCAAAATAAATGGAACCAAGATTCTCTGTAAGGAATTCATTTGTCTTGTCGGAAAGATTTAGCTCTTTAATGATATTTATTATTTTGCTGTCTATTCTTTCATCAATGGGATTTATTTGCTTATTGAATTCTTCCATCGCCTCTTTATTCTGAGAAGCGAAAACAAAATTAACATACGGAAGATCAATCATTTCAGAGACTTCATCGGCTAAACTAATAGCAGATTGGTAATTCCACAAATGAAAATTTTCATCACCGGCTATAATGTAATCCCTTTTCTTTTCGGTGGTTTTATTTGTGTCCAAAGTAATTTCAATCTGTGAAGAGAATTTTTCAGCAAATAATATTTTAGCAAGAAGGATTTCATTAAGAGAAATGTCACCGCGTAAATATATTCTTTGAAATTTCTTCTCTCCTTCGATAAAATAGAAATATGAATTAGAAAGTACACCATCGAATGATAAAGCGATTTTGTTCGAGACAAATAAGTTTCTGTGGTTTACTAATTCCAACGACGGAATTAAAGCAATTGCCGAAGTGTTGTATTCGAGGCTTTTACAAATAAGTGAAGACTCTTGATACAATATTTCAGAATGGTACTCCGGTGGCAAAAGTGGTTTCAGGAAAGAAGAAAAAATATTTTTAGGCAGAATCAATCTCATAATAGCCCATTCTTACCTTTCCCAAAGAGAAGGGTTTTTAAAAAGCAATTATTATTAAATATCAATTAAACAATACCAGTAATTGTTTAAAATAACAAAGCCGCTTCAAGAGCGGCTAAGTTAATTCGAATTATAAACTATCTTACGTTTTTGTCTTTAATACGAGCAGCTTTACCGGAGAGTTCTCTCAAGTAGAAAAGTTTTGCTCTTCTAACTTTACCTTCACGTACCATTTCAACTTTAGCCAACTTTGGTGAACTGTATGAAAATATTCTTTCTACACCAACACCGCTGGCAATTTTGCGGACGGTGAAAGTTTTATTCAACCCTGTTCCGCGGATGTTTATTACATCTCCTTCAAAAGGCTGAATTCTTTCTTTATCACCTTCAATTACTCTAACATGCACTCTTATATGATCGCCTGGTTTAAATGCGGGAAAATCCGTGCGCATAAGATCTGATGTAAATTCTTTTAGATTGTCCATTTCTTGTTACTCCATACTATTTATTTTTTTCCAATGTTCAGTTAAAATTTTTGATTGTTCTTCTTTCCACTCTTTAATTTTTTTTTCATGTCCTGAAAGTAAAACTTCCGGGACTTTCAAATTTTTATATTCAGCCGGACGTGTGTAGTACGGTGCTTCTATTATGTCACCATCCATCAGAGAATCGTTAAGAGCTGATTCACTGTCATTTAACACTCCGGGAATTAGCCGAACTATAGAATCAATGATTGCAAGGGCAACTATCTCGCCGCCAGTAAGTACATATCTTCCGATAGAAATTTCATCGGTTGCAAATCGTTCTCGTACTCTATCATCAACGCCTTTATAGTGCCCGGAAATTATCATTAAATTTTCAGTCATTGAAAACTTATTTGCAAGTTTTTGATCATAAATTTTTCCACCCGGAGATGAGAAAATAATATGATCATACTTTCTCTCACTAATAAGTCTTTCAATACATTCAAAGAACGGTTCCGGTTTAAGCAACATTCCCGGACCACCACCAAACGGTTTATCATCAATCTGTTTGTGTTTATCGTAAGCATAATCACGAAGATTGTGCACAACGATTTCAACTTTTTTTCGTTCCTGCGCTCTCTTTAATATACTTGTATTAAGCGGACTTACAAGAGAGTCAGGTACGGCAGAAATAACATCAATTCTCATCATCGTAAAGCAAATCGCAATCGGGTATTAGTTCTAATCTTTTCTTTACCGAATCGAAAGATTGTACATAATCTTTAATTGCCGGTATTAAAATTTTCTTTTTGTTAGCATCTCTAATTACATATACATCATTGGAATGAAGAACTAAAACATCTTCAAGAAACCCGATTAATTTTGATCCTTGAAAAACTTCACTTCCAATCAAATCATGAATAAAATATGTATCAGCAGAAAGTTTAACGGAATGCTCTTTATCAACGTAGATCTTTTTGTCAAGAAGAAATTTTACATCTTCGTTGTTATCAAACCCTTTGAACTTGAGGGCGATCTTACCATTAACTTCCATAACATTTTCGACAAAGAACTCTTTCCTTGAGCCAAAAAACTCTAAGTAAACAGAATTTAGCTTAAAAAATCTTTCAGAAAAATCAGAATAAGACTCAATTAAAACGAAACCTTTAGAGCCATAAACAGCTTTTACTTCTGCAACCAGAAAAAAATCATCCACAACCGGAATTTTAATCTAATATTTTTAAGATAGCACGCTTGCCTTCTTTAGCCGCAATAGCAGTAAGCAAGGTTCTCATTGCTTGAGCAGTTTTGCCTTGTTTCCCGATGACTTTGCCGACATCTTCCGCACCAACTTTCAGAGACAACTCGATAGTTTTTTCATCGGGAGTTGTTTCCTCAAGAGTAACACTATCCGGAGCGTCAACAAGGTGTTTTGCGATAAATTCAATAAATTCCTTCATGAGAGTACCTTTAAATTAAGTGACCACCAGGGTACGTTATTAAGAAGCAAGCTATAGAGAAATTAGATTTATGCTTGTTCGGAAGTAGTACCCTTTACTTCCGTTTCGCTATCTTTCTTTTCAACAGATGCTTTTTTTACTTTTGCTTTTTCTGATTTTTTCTTTAATGATGAAGCAAGATTAGCTTCTTTAATCTTTTTCCAATCATCTAATTTTGCAGAGATCTGCTCTTCGCTCAAACCATTCTTTTTCAATTCTCTCTTTAGAATTATTCCTTGATTTGACAAAAGATTTTTTACTGTATCTGTCGGTTGCGCACCAACACCAAGCCAATATAAAGCGCGTTCTTCTATTATATCTACTGTTGCCGGATTAGTCTTAGGATTGTAAAGTCCAATTGCTTCAATAAATTTACCGTCTCTTGGTGAACGTGAATCTGCAGCAACAACCTTATAGATCGGTTGTTTCTTCTTTCCCATTCTTCTCAATCTTAACTTAACTGCCAATTTGTTACTCCTTATTGATTTTTGTTTTCTAATTATATTTTATGTTTTTCAAGTTTGGTACTGAAAACTTACCGGAATTCTTACTCATCATTTGCATCATTTGCTGCATCTGCTCAAATTGCTTTATCAATCTATTAACTTCCTGAATCGTATTCCCGCTTCCTTTAGCAATTCTTTTTCTTCTGCTTCCGTTCAATATTTTTGGATTTATCCGCTCTCTTTTTGTCATCGAATGAATTATTGATTCAACTCTTACCAATTGTTTATCATCAACATCTGCATTCTTAATCTCTGAACTAACACCCGGAACCATACCAAGTAAACTTTTCAAGGAACCCATTTTCTTAATCATTTTAATCTGTTTCAAGAAATCGTCAAAGTCGAATTTATTTTCTCGAAATTTCTTTTCAAGATATTCAGTTTCTTTCTCATCAAACTGAGCTTGAGCTTTTTCAACAAGAGAAATTACATCGCCTTTGCCTAAAATCCTTGATGCCATTCTATCCGGATGAAAAGTTTCGATAGAATCTAAATTTTCACCAAGACTAACAAACTTAACCGGGCGATCAACAACCGCTCTAACCGAAAGAATACAACCTCCACGCGAATCACCATCAAGTTTTGTAACTACAACGCCGTCAAAATCAACTTTTTCATGAAAAGCTTTAGCAGAATTCACAGCATCTTGCCCTGTCATCGAATCTATCACAAATAAAGTTTCTGTCGGTTTAACATTCGCTTTGATCTCTGCGGCTTCGTTCATCATATTTTCATCAACATGTAAACGACCGGCTGTATCAATGATTACAGTGTTAAGTCCGTTTTCCTTCGCATAGTTCAGAGATTCGGAAGAAATCCTTACCGGTTCTTTACTGCCGTCTATCGAAAAAACCGGAACTGAAATTCGGGATCCTAATATTTTCAATTGATCAATAGCAGCAGGCCGATAAACATCAGCAGCAACTAAAAGAACATTTCTTTTTTTATCTTTTAAGTACTTAGCAAGTTTTGCGCTAAAAGTTGTTTTGCCGCAACCTTGTAGTCCAATCAACATTATTACTGTAATTCCGGAAGCATTTAATCTTAACTCAGAACCGGTACTTCCTAAAAGTCTGGTTAACTCATCATACATAATCTTTGTGATAAGTTGTCCGGGAGTAACTGAAGTTAGAACTTCCTTGCCAAGCGCTTTCGCTTTAACATCTTCAATAAATTGTTTAGCAACTTTATAATTTACATCAGCATCTAAAAGAACACGGCGAATATCTCGAAGCGTATCAGAAATATTTGCTTCAGTTAATTTACCTTGACCGGTAATTTTTTTGAGTGCCCTCTCAATTTTCTCGGTCAAATCCTCGAGCATATAGTCCAACCTAAATTAAAGATAATAAAAAGAGTATTCATTTCAAATTCAAACGTCTTAAGATTCTTTGAGAGCATTAGCTCCGGACACAATTTCTAATATCTCTTTGGTGATGGATGCTTGGCGTACCTTATTATAAGTAAGGTTTAATGACCGAATTAACTCTTTTGCATTTTCGGTTGCCATATCCATTGCTGTCATTCTTGCACCCAATTCTGCAGCATAAGAATCAAGTAATGCTGTCCACATTTGAGCATTAAGATGTCTAGGTAAAAGCTTGTTAATTATATTAGTCTTGTCCGGTTCATAAATGTAATCAATATCATGAATCGGTTCGTTTACCTTCGCTTCAAATGGTTTAATCGGGAATAATTGTCCAACAGTTGTCTTTTGCTGAATGACGGATTTAAACTCATTATAAATAACTAAAACTTTATCAGTTCCACCGGAGATATATTTACTTGTAAGCTCTTTAATAAGTCCGGAAGCAAATTCAAATTTTAGGTTGGAAAAAATACCCGGGTAGGAACCTTCAACTTTGTAATTTCTTTTTTTGTAATAATCATTTCCTTTTTTGCCGACACAGTACAATATTAAATTTCCGCTTAGGTGGTAATCGGCAAACTGATCTTTTATCATCTCTTCAGTTTTGCGGATAATATTCATGTTAAATCCGCCGCACAAACCACGATCTGATGTTACAACTATTAGAGAAATGTTCTTTACTTCTCTTTCTATAAAAAGAGGATTGCTAAAATTCTTTTCGATGTTGAGTAAATGTTGAAGCATTTCTGCAATTTTTCTAGAATATGGTTTTGCATTAACAATATTCTCCTGAGCACGACGCAGACGCGCAGCCGCAACCATCTTCATAGCTTTGGTTATTTGCTGTGTGTTCTTAACACCTTTGATTCTACTCTTTATGTCGCGTAATGTTGCCATAGTCTAAGATTTAGCTCTTCTCCCGAAGGGATGGATTCCCATTAAATTTTTCTACAAATTCTTCAACAGCTTTTTTGATCAACTGGATCGAATCATCATTCAATACTTTTGTAACACGAATATTTTCTAATATCTGAGGATATTTTAAATCAACATATTCAAGAAATTCCTTCTCAAACCTTTTTACGTCTTTAACTTCAATTGATTCGAAGTAATTGTTCGTTCCTACATAAACACTTAATACCTGTTTCTCCACAGGAGCGGGAGCGTACTGACCTTGTTTCAATAACTCAACAAGACGCGCACCTTTTGCTAGTGTTCGTTGTGTTGCTTTATCAAGATCTGAACCGAATTTTGCAAATGCTTCAAGCTCCCTGTATTGAGCAAGATCTAATTTTAATGAACCAGCTACTTTTTTCATCGCTTTGATCTGTGCGTTACCACCTACACGAGAAACGGAAATTCCTACATCAATAGCTGGACGAATGCCTGCGTTAAATAAATTAGGCAATAAATAAATCTGTCCGTCTGTAATTGATATTACGTTTGTTGGAATATAAGCCGAGACATCGCCTTGCTGTGTTTCAATAATTGGAAGTGCTGTTAAACTTCCACCTCCAAGATCATCATTTAATTTTGAAGCGCGCTCTAATAAACGTGAATGTAAATAAAAAACATCGCCGGGATAAGCTTCACGTCCGGGGGGTCTTCTAAGTAAAAGAGAAAGTTCGCGATAAGCTGCGGCTTGTTTTGAAAGATCATCATAAATAACAAGTGAGTGTCTTCCATTATCTCGAAAATATTCGCCAAGTGTTGCACCGGAATATGGAGCGATATATTGTAGTGGTGCAGGAACCGACGCAGGAGCTGCAACAACTGTTGTATATTCCATAGCTCCGGCTTCTTCAAGTTTAGCAACAACTTGAGCGATTGTAGAATTTTTTTGTCCGATTGCTACATAAACACAGAATACAGGATTAACGCCATATTTTTTTGCTTCTGCAGTATGAGTATATTTTTGATTTATTATTGCATCTATTGCAATAGCTGTTTTACCGGTTTGGCGGTCACCAATTATCAATTCACGTTGTCCTCGTCCAATTGGTATCATCGCATCAATTGCAGTTATACCGGTTTGTAAAGGTTCTTTTACTGGTTGCCGTTGAATAACCCCCAATGCTTTGCGTTCGATAGGCATATACTTTTCAAATTGAACAGTGCCATTTCCATCAACAGGTTCACCAAGCGGATCTACAACTCTACCGAGAAGTTTTTCACCTACAGGGAATGAAGCAACTCGATTTGTCCGTTTAACCGTATCCCCTTCTTTGATTAATGAACTTTCACCAAAGAGAACACAACCGACAGAATCTTCATCAAGATTCAAAACCATTCCCGTTACATTATTAGGAAATTCAACAAGCTCGCTCGCCATAACCTTCGATAAACCATAAACTCGCGCAATACCATCGCCAACTTGAAGAACTGTTCCTACTTCATATATATCGGTTTCGTTTTCGAATCCAGCAAGTTGTTTTCTTAATATCGCAGAAACTTCATCGGGTCTTATCTCCGCCATTTTATTTTTCTCCAATACGGATCCCGACTAATCGGGATTAAATTTTTTAGTTATTAGATAAATTTATTTCTTCTGAAAACTTCTTTCTTAATAAATTTAATTGATGTTTTACCGAAGCGTCATAAACAGTGTCTTCGATACGAACGATAAATCCGCCGATTAAATTTGTATCAACATTGTAATTCGCAGAAACTTTCTTGTTTGTTTTCTTGCCAAGACCATCAATCATTTTCTGTCTCAATTGATCATTTAGATCAGAAGCAGAAACTACTTTTGCTTTCACAATACCATTTTTTTTGTCTGCTAGTGCAATAAATTCTTTGAATATATCAAAAAGAATATCCTCGCGATTCTTCTCTACAACAAAGTTGATAAAGCTAGTAGTTTCATTACTGATTTTCTTTTCGAAAATTTTTTGCAGTAACGATTTTTTATCGTTTAACTTTACTACAGGGCTTTTGAGAACCGATCTCAATTCTTTTGAGGAATTTAAAGTGTTAAAGATAAGCTCTGCGTCATCAGTAACTTTTTTGAAAATCTTTTTTTCTTCAGCTAACTGCATCAGAGAATTCGCATAACGATATGAGATACGATAGACACTCATTCTAATTCTTTAGATCGTCCAAGTATTTATTAACCAATTTAACTTGTTTATCTTTATCAAGATTTTCTCTTAAGATTTTTTCCGCAGCATTTATAGCAATATCTGCAACTTGATCTTTTAGTTTGTTAAAAGCTTCGGCATTCTTTCTCTCAATTTCAGAAACTGCATTAACAATCATCTTTTTTGCTTGAGATTTACTTTCTTCAAGTATCTGAGCTTTTAATTTTTCGGCTAATTCCCTGCTCTGTTCAATTATTTTATGTGCTTCTTCTTCTGCTTTAACAAGACTAACTTTATTATCCGCGATCAACTTCTCGGCTTCTTTTTGCGCCTTATCGGCTTTTTCAAGAGAATCTTTTATGAAATTTTCTCTTTCACTTAAGAAATTTAATATCGGCTTCCATGCGATTTTCTTCAGAATTAACAAAAGAAAAACAAATGTAACAACAGTCCATAAAATTACACCGGGATTAACATCTAATGGACTGCCGCCTTTTTCACCACTTTCTGAAAACGTAAGAAACAGTAAATAACTTAATGTATTCATTTTGAATCCAGTTTTTGAAAGAGATCTTTTTAAAAATTATTTAAGAGCTAAAAGAATACAAATAACAAGAGCAAAAAGAGAAATACCTTCAATAAGAGCAGCAGCGATGATCATTGATGTTCTAATATCGCCTGCAGCTTCAGGTTGACGGCCGCTTGCTTCCATAGCAGAACTTGCTAATTTACCGATACCGAAAGCACCACCGATAACTGTTAATGCAGCGCCGAAACCAGCTGCTAAATATGCAAAACCCATTCCTTCCATTTGATTACTCCTTTATAACTGTTAATAAAATTAATGTTCTTGATGTACTGCCATCCCGATAAATAAACCGGAAAGCATTGTAAAAATATACGCTTGAAGAAGCGCAACAAGTATTTCCAATAAAAAAATAAAAAGTGCAAATGAGATTGATACCGGAACAACAACATAAGTATGAAGAATAAATATCAATCCAAGTAATGCCAGAATAACAATATGTCCGGCTGTCATATTAGCAAAGAGACGAATAGCCAATGCAAAGGGCTTAGTGAATAGACCTAGTAATTCGACCGGTATCATTATTGGTAATAACCACATTGGAATTCCATGCGGGACCAATCCCTTAAAGTACCCGAACACACCATTATTCATCATTCCGCCGACTTGTATTACGATGAAAGAGATTATTGCCAGTGTTGCTGTTACTGCGATGTTGCTCGTTGCTGTAGATCCGTAAGGTATTAATCCAAGAAAATTACAAGTAAGGATGAAAAAAAACGCAGTTAATAAATACGGAAGAAATCTTTCGTTCCCTTTGCCGATTGTCGGTCTTGCTATTTCATCTCGAACAAATACGATTAAAACTTCGGTTAAGTTAGTTATGCCGCGGGGAATTAGTGATTTCTTGTAAGACCGAGCAACAAAAATAAATGTAACGACGAGAATAACTACTGCCAACCACATAAAAACAACATGTTTCGTAATTGAAATATCAATTCCAAAAAGATGAAGTTGCGGTAAATGGATTACTCCGAATGGTGAAAAATCAAGCTCACGTGCATCAAGAACGTGATGCATAATCCAGCTCGTATCTTGCTTTTTTGTCGCCTCAACAGCTGTCTTTACCGTATCTGTTACAATATTAGGATTGTTAATCCACATTTTTCATTATTGTTGTGTTTTGCGCCCTTCCAAACCAAATCGGACGATGGATATTTCATAAATTAATAGAAAAACATACCAAATAAAGAATCCAAATATAAACCCAACTAAGTCAACTTTCAAGAATTTTATGCTTATAAAAACAGCGGCAAGCATTAGTAAAAGCCGGATTCCCATGCCTCCTATTGTAAAAAGGAGGAAGATTTTGTTTGATTTTTTAACTGAATAATTGAATGAACCCAAAAAGAGAAGAAAATTAAGGACAGAAACCGCGATAGCAAGGATAAGAGCTCTACCAATTTCAACGGAAAGACTATTAGTAAAAATTAGAAGAGATAAAAGTACAGTAGTAATTACCGAAATAATTAGTGCAATTTTAGCTTTTTTTTGCATCTTTCTTCTTATTATTTAATTGTAGAACGGTTTTGATGAAGTTATATATCGCTACGAAACCGCCAATAAAGGAAAAAAGAATTAGTAAAAGAGGGAAAGTATTAAATTCAGAATCTAACCATCTACCTAAAAAAAACATTAATACAATTGTTGCTGCAAGTTGTGACCCCAGGCCTAAATATGGTCCAACATCTTTTAAAGAATTAGAAAGTTTTTCGGAGAACTTGTTTTCTGAAATCATCCTTCATTAATATTTAACGATTTGGTATTATTCATATGACTATAACCTTCAAAATAAGCGCCTTCATCAATCACAAGGAATTTTGTAATAAGGTCGCCTTTTAGAACACCCTTAGATTCTAATCTTATTTTTTCTTGAGCAGTTACTTTTCCTAAAACATTTCCACTCATAGTAATATTTTTAGCTTTTACTTCACCTTGTATTTCACTTCCTTCACCAACAGTCAAATTTCCATTCACAGAAACGTTCCCATGAATAATTCCATCTATTCGAACATTTCCTTCACTAAAAAGATTTCCATCAATCTTAACACTATTGCTAATAATGCTTACATCTTCAGCCAAAGAATCTTTTTTACTTGTCATGAAATGTTTCTCCTACTTTAATAAAATTTTTTGTGGATCAATCGGTTTACCATTCTGCCAAATCTCAAAATGAAGGTGCTGACCTGTAGTGTTCTTACCTGTATTTCCGCTAAGTGCAATTAATTCTCCTTGAGTAACACGTTCCCGGATTTTCTTTATTAATGATGAGCAATGTTTATAAATAGTTAAGTAATTATTATCATGTTGTATCATAATTTGGTAGCCGGATTCAACTGTATATTCTGCAAATATTATTAATCCACCTGCAGATGCATAAACCGGAGAACCTGAAGCAACGCCGAAATCAATTCCCATATGTCCATTAGCAGAATTAAAACCTTGAGTAATAACTCCGTTTGTCGGTTCAATAAAAAAGAATGATTGAAGATTATTTTTTACACCAAAGTATTTTTCTATAAAAGAAACAAAAACCGCATAAATATTGCCGCCGACGTTAATTTTCTTATCTATCTTTTTTCTCATTGTATCATAAAGTGCATCGTTAGGTTTGATAGAATCTCTACCGGCTAATTTCATTGCATAACGCATCCGTTCATTAGTAGAAGCAAGTTCCTGAAGTTGATCTGTTAGAACAACTACTCTGTTTTGTAATTCTTTGATTTTTTCTGTTTGTGCTTTTAGATCGTTATTATCAATCACAAAGACGTAATCTTTTAGAGGTGTTATGGTTAAAATAATAATCAACAGAAACCAAGCTGCTATTGTATAAATGCTTAAATATGCTACTGTTCTAAGTATGCTAAACTTGTAGCGTTTAGTTGTTATAATTGGAAGATTAGGTGTGATATAGAATGATGAATTCTTAATATTCTCTAAATTAAACCACTTCATTTAACGCTCTTTTAAGTAGGGCTAATATATGAATTTGCAGTTACTTTTTCTTACTACAGATTCATTTTATCTAAGGAGGAGAAAACAGTTTGAGGTAAAAGTTTATAACCGCAATCAAAAGTTTGTATCGGACATTGATTCCTACCATGGATTCCACACGGTTTACAACTTAGATCATCATATGAAACATAATTACTCTTTGCATTATAAGGTGCAAATCCAAAAGCCGGTATGGTTGAACAATAAATTGTCAATGTTGGAATATTAGCAATCATTCCAAGATGGGTTGGTGCACTATCGTTCGAAATTAGAACTGAACATTTTTTCAACAATGAAATCGCTTCAATAATACTCAATTTCCCGGCTAACGATTTCACCGAATCTGTAAATTCTTTTTCTAATCCGCTGCATAATAACTCATCATCTTTACCTCCAAGCAAAACGACAAAATAATTTTTCTTAATTAAGAACTTTATTATTTCTATATAACTTTCCCTCGGATATATTTTGGTTTTCCAGACGGAACCGGGAGCTACAGCAGCTACCTTTTTATTAGTAAGATTTCTGATTATTCTCTCAGTATTACTTTCAAGCGATGAATCAATATCTACAATTGGTAATATTTTCCAATTGTCATTATTTGTATCAGCCCCAATTAAATCAAGATTACGCGCTACCTCGTGCTTTTCTTTTATATATTTTACGCGGGAACTATATACGAAATTGATACTTGCAATATCAAATCCAACAGTAATTCTCGCTCCGGATAAATAAACAATTAAAGAGGATCTTGCTGATCTATGAGGTGAATAGATATGTGAATATTTTTTTTGCCGGATTAGTATGATCAATCTAAGAAAACTTAAAAATGATTTTTGTATGCCGCGTTTATCATAAGAAATAACTTCTCTCACCGATTTTGAATGTTCGAATAATTCTTTTGTTTGAGGAATACATAAAACTTCTATTCCCGATGATTGAAATTTATCTTTTAATTTTTGGATCATCGGCAAAGTAAGAACAGCATCACCAAGAAAAGCAGTTTGTATTACAAGTATTTTTTCTTGCACTAGTATTTCCAAAGTTTATGCAGCCAAAAATATTGTTCCGGATTTTTTCTGATATATTTTTCCAAAAAAGAAATATACCGTTGAGTAAGCTCTCTAATTTTATCTTCATTACTATACGGTAAATTATTAAAGCTAAGCTCTTCAATGTGAACTTTATATGAATAATCAGACTGGCGCTCAAAAGCAGTCATAATTACTAAGCAATTTGTCTTTAAGGAAATGTTTGCTGCGCCTGTAAATAATGCCGTAGGTCTGCTAAAGAAAGAAAATCTAGGTCCCTCATATGATCCGCGCTGATCACCGGCAATTCCAACAATACCGCCATTTTTAAGATTTTCATACAATTTGCGTACTGAAATACCGGATAAAATAATTTCATTACCAAATGTTTTTCTTGCCTTCATTACATAATCCGAGATTAGAGAATTTGATTGCGGTTGTGCTAATAGCTGAAATGGTCTTCCTATTTTTTGAGAAAGTGATGATAGACAAAACTCCCATCCGCCAAAGTGCCCGGTTAAAAATATTGCTGATTTATGATTAGATAATTTCTCTTTAACTATGTCAATATCATGTACGATAATTGATTCATCAATTTCTTTCTTTGAAACAAATGGTAAATACATCAATTCGAAGAAAGTGATTAGAATATTCTGATATGTTTTAAGAATTAATCTTTTTATTTCGGTTTCTGATTTTTGAGGGAAGGCAATAATTAAATTGTTCTTAACAACTTTCTTGCGTATTGGAATTAAGTAATAAAGAATATATCCAAGAATATTCGCACTGTGCCGGGTTTTATTTAATCCGACTAATTGAAAATATTTTACGAAAGAAATAAAAAGGAAATATTCAAACCTATGTTTAATTCGCATACTAATATTTATTTACCACTAATTCTTCTCATCCAATTCTCGTCTTTAACTTCACCGCGTTTTGTTGAATGAAGTAATTCATAATTACCGAATCCGGTCACATCTCCGAAAATAAAACTTACACCGCCTTCAATATCATTGTAGAACCAAACTTCATATGGTTTTACTTGCGAATCACTCGGGTAAAAATCACGTTGATCAGGCTCGCCGTACAATAATGTAACTCTTCCTCTATCAGTCAAGAATCCTTCTCTAATCATCGAAGTAAAATTTCTATTTGCAAAAGCAACACGTTTCATGTACTCTTCCTTAAATTCATTGCGGGGAGTAGAGGGATCAGCGTCTCTATTTCGCCAAAAATTATATAGAAACTCTCTCTTAGCTTTAAGTGAGTCAAGACTTTTAAATTGATTTAATTCACGATCGCTTGCAATATATTTTACTTGTAAAAACATTTTATCACATTCATCTTTAGTAAATAAACCAAATTCACTTCCTAATACACCGGTATTAACTTTGGATAATCTGCTTGTGTCTTTTACACCCGGATTATAAAAATAAAATCTTTTTGAAGATACAAAAGCTTGATTTGTTGCCGGGTCAATTAAACTCAATACAAAATTATATGAGTCTGTTGGATATTTTGAAAGATTGACTACTCCATACTCAACAACTGCATCATTTCTTTGTTTAACATTTTTTGTATTTCTATAAATAGGTGTTCCTGAACTATTATAAAGTATTTTTTGTAATGAATAGTCCGATTTAGTATCCGTCAGTTTTAAGTTATATAATTCTGCGTAATAAAACATTACAGGAGAAGAATTAGTGTAAATCATAGCCGGATTTGCCACTACTTCTAATGTATTTTTATAAAAAATAGAATTCGGATCAACATTTTCTGTTTTAATATTATATGCTAATTCAATATCACTTATTGAAAATTTATCTGATTTCACCGGTTCAATTAAAAGTGTTTCGTTAATTGTCTTGCTGAAATTTGGGTTTTTAGAATCCCATACTTTTACAAGAAGTGAATATTTCGCTTTCGGAACTACAAAGTTTAGAACTCCGCTCAATAATTTTAGCGCACTATCATTACTTGTAGCAGCAACTAAATCTTGAACTTTCCAATCTTTCTTAATAAAGAATTCATTAGTAACTAAATTTTTCATTTCAATATGTACAATCGCCTCGATCATCTGACCTTTATCGCCGCTGAAAACCTGCATGTTTTTAGGATTAAGTTCATAATAGAACTCAAGGTAAACAGAGGTTGAATCATAATTAAATTTTGCATAATCGAATTCAAAGCCCAAATCATTTTGAGCAAAACTTAAAGTAGATAATGTCATTAATACTAAAAAGAATGAAAATAATTTTCTCATTGAAGGCATTCCCGTTTATTAACTAATAATTTTCTTTACAAAGATAATTACTTATTTATAATTATAGTATCAAGACATTCAGTTATTCATTAAATACATAAATTATTGTACTATGTACCTAATACTATTTATGGCTCTACCGCTAATAGTGTGAAAAAGTTTGAAATTGCTAATCCCAGAGAGATTCAATATTGCCTGCCCGCCTATTCATATCACGTGGGAGTCTGTTGCAGAAGTCGGTAAGCAACCTTCGAGGTTATAATACCACCAACGATGTGTCAACCTCG
Organism: Melioribacteraceae bacterium; assembly: GCA_041658245.1. Lineage (GTDB taxonomy): Bacteria > Bacteroidota > Ignavibacteria > Ignavibacteriales > Melioribacteraceae > Fen-1258. Next base: position 60,750 of record JBBAAM010000003.1, on the reverse strand, counting down.
AAGGTTGTGTTTTACAGAATTTGCGTTGTGCAACACGCTCTGCAGATAGGTTCGTTTGTTTCTTAGGGTGTCTCAATGTGGAAAACATCAACCATTGCGACCCGTCTCGCTATGTTCTAAATATGATTAACAAAAAAAACCCCGACTGTTGTCGGGGTTTTTGGAAAATAATAGAATATGATTTTAGAAACCGAGTTGAACAGCAATAACATGGTTACTGTTGAAGAATTTAGTTTGTCTAAAAGCATAATCAAGTTTCAATAATGTTCCACCTAGGTCATATTTAATACCCAATCCGGCGGTAACACCATAAATATTATAGTCTTTATTATCGAAAGATGGGGTAAATAAATATCCACCGCGAACAAAGAAACTATTATTTAATGAATATTCTAAACCAACTTTGTATTCATCAGCATAATAGTTTGAATTCTGATAGGCACCATCAATTTGAAATGAGTTAGATGAGTTAAAATTGTAATTATAACTCAAACCAATTTCAAGAGTTGATGGAAGATCAAATGCTGCAGCTTCACGTTTGTAGTATACTTCTCCTCTTTCAAGAGATGAAGGAGTTGCTGCAATATATAATCCGGACCCATCATATTTCATTTGCGGTCCAAAGTTTTTCAATACCATTGACAGATTAACCCCATTAATATTTGCTAAGTTTCTGTATGTAACTCCAAAGTTAAATGCAACTCCGGTAGAAGTTACTAGATCCAATCTTTCTGAAATATAGTTCAGAGTTAATCCGACTGAAATTCTATCACTTAACAATCTTGAATATGTTAATCCCAAGGTAATGAACGATGGTTTGAATGATTGACCATTACCATCCGGATTATCAACTGTTGTAACGTTAATATCTCCGATTGATAATGATTTTAAGTTAAAAGCTATTGTACCAAAACCTTCTAAAGAAGTAGATACACCAAAGTATGTAACACCAATGTCTGCAATGTAAGACATATTAGAAAACATAACATTAGTTCCGCTCTCAATAGCAAGGTTTGCTGGATTCCAATATAGTGCTTCTAAACCGCTTGATCCGGCAACAGAGGAACCACTCATAGCGATTCCGCGGGCGCCAACAGGTATCAAGAGCTGAGAAGCAGCACCTGTACCGTTCCTAACACCGCCGTCTGCAAAAGCAACACTGGCAGTAAGAATCAGTATAAATAATTTTAAATATATTTTTTTCATTTTTTTTCTCCCGTCTATTAGAAGTGATCAAGAATCTGTTGTTCTTGAATGACAGCCAGTTTAATTATTTTCGTTGTACCCAGATCAGGCATATCAACGTGAACTATATATAATCCACTCGCAACAGGGAACGAACTATCATTTACTAAATCCCAGGTTGTAAACTGGCTGGGAGAATCCTTCTGTAATATTCTTACAAGCTGTCCAGCTAAGTTGAATATGCGCAGCGTTGCCTTTTGAGGTAAATGACTGAATGTTACGAAACGCTGATACTTATTAACTTCTCGCGGATTTACACCGTAATAAGGATTCGGGAATACATTGATCTTCTCTACTTCTTGTAATGCTAAATCAAGATTATTTGTAACAACCGATGGAGATGTGAATGTGAATACATCGGTTTTTGTAATCGCTTTATTTCCTAAAATCTGAAATTCATCGTCTCCGCTGGCACCAGGTGAGAATGGCACAGCTCCTCTTCTTGCCCAAGTTATGTAGTACATTACACGTGCATCGCTTCCAATAAGCTCACTTGCAATAACCGGATCCTGAGTTTCTGAGTATGGCGTATCTAAAATAAATAACCATTCTCTTGGACCTGAACCAGCGGTATTGTCATATTTAGTATAGTCACCAGGCCAGTATTTGCCATCTACCAATCCATTTGCTGCGTTGTTCTCTAAGAACGCCACTGCAAGGCGTTTTGGCTGAGCAGGATTATCAACATTCCATGCTGAGAGAGGAACGTTCTTTTCAAATTTCTGGAATGCATAACCGCCTGTTTTATTAATAATAAAAGGAGCAAATTCAGGTTTTGCAGCTGCAGCAGTATTTCCTCTTAGGAACCGATAACCGTATGACATATTAGCATCAGTTAAATCGAATGGTGGATTATAATCAACAGTAGAATTGACTTTTGCAAGCTTCAGAACTACATTTTTAAGTTCACCGGGACCAACCTTCATAACACCATCACCAAAAAATGATCTAGGACTTGCGTATCCAACTGCTCCTTCGAATCCTTCCAATCCAAATCCAGCAGCACCGCCAGCCCAAGTGAATCTTCTAGTACCTTTAGAAATTGACCAGTCTTTTACACCCTCAGGTGGACCGGAAACTACAACTTGTAAACCATCCGTTAGTAAATAATCATTATCTCCGGAAAGATTAGTTTGATTGTCTAGCAATACAGTTGTTCCTCGTTTCAAAGTCCAGAAAACACCACCTGCAGGATTATCTTTGAATGTAACACTGTGTGAAGCGCCTGTTACTTTTGATGGGTCAATAACCTTGGCAATAACTACACCATCACTTCCACCAACTGAATGTGTAGCTGTAATTTTCTGCCCTGCTGTACCTGTATAGGCAGTACCCGGATTAGGTGAATGAGGAGTAGCAAGAATTCTTGCAGATAGACTTTCCAATACGTTTGGAACAGCATCGGGATCTGAATGAACAACATAAGAAGAAACTACATAATAATATTGAGTTCCATTTGCTAACGGTATACCGCCTCTAATATAATCTTTATCTATTATTATGCTTCTACTAATACCGCTGTTGGAACCATATTTACTTACAGTTTTTGTTTCCTGGTTTGTATTAGGATCAAAGGTAACACTGATAACCGTACCGGGATCTGTTGAAAGATCGTAAGTTGCTACAACTTTACCTTCTGTTAGTTGAGCTGTTAAGCTTGGTAATTGATAAACAACATATCCTTCAAATTTATATCCCAAATTATCATAGCCTTCTGTTTGTTTAACAGCAGCTTCATCTTCACCCCAGGCAATAATAAGTTTTTGATCGAATTCAGAAGCTTTACCAATCTTTGTTACTGGATCTAAAGAAACAGTTGGAGCTTTTGGAGATGATGGAACAACAAAGAAGTTATCGTAAGCTCTCTGAACTTGTTTATCCTGGAATTTTAATTTAGCAACAGAACCTAAACGTGTTACAGGTGCAACACCTCCAGCCGCTAATTGACCAACTACTACTTCTTGTGTATCACCGGCAGCTAATGTAAATGGACCGGAGACTGTGCCTATACGACGATCTTGTTTGGGGAATAGAATACCATCAACCCAACCTTTACCTGTTACAGGATCACCGGGCGTGAAAAACTTTGTAGTTTTTCCGGTTGTAGGATCAACAAATTTTGTTCCTGTAGTACCAACTTTTCCTTCGAAAAGTCTTTTAACTTGTAAAGCACCGTTTTGATAGCTGCCTAATGCAGGATCGCCATAAACAGGAAAACTTTGTGTAAACATAAAGAAAGCTGTCATAGGCATATTCGTATAACTACTTCTGTACTTACCTTTAAATATGGCTTTATCAGTAGCATTTCCTGGAATGATCGGTCCTTGCATAAAGTCAAATCCTGAAGATGGAATATACTGACCATAAGATGGATCTGAATCATCGCCATTATAGATAAATCCTAAGCTCAAAGTAGTATCACTACCGGCAAAATCATCGCCGGCATCACCGCCAAGATCAGGGTCAGACCACATACATACATACATACTATCAACTTTATTTCCGCCTTTGTTGATCAATGTATATTTTCTGAAGAGAGCATCACCAAGGGCAGTTTGTTGATTATATCCCCAAATGGTAGCTTGCATTTCAAGACCCAGACCAACCGAACCATAAAGTTTTTGTGATTGAGTTGGATCAGTATCGTTGGCAACAAAAAAGATAGTTTGATCTGAACCGGGTACTCCAGGAATATCTTTTGCAGGATCGTAAAAACCATTACCATCTTTATCATCAAATGGAGCTCCCTGATCACTAGGATCTACTGCTGATCTTTTTGCCGGCCACTCTGTCCAATCTTTATCATATTGAGCGTAGATTGCATCTTTGGTTTTATTTTCATCTAGAATTTCTTTACTATAATCTGCTTGAGGGTCTTTATAGTCTCTGCGTACTCTAAAAATTCTTACGTTTGGTAAAGATGGACTTTCACCAACACCGCCAGGAAGAATTCTTCCAGGAACTTGGCCGCGATTGTAAGTAGAACCGCTTACACGCCATTCTTTATTTACCAAACCACCGTAAAGAAAACCGGATTCAAAGAATACAGTTTTACCACTGCCGATGGGGAATTGGAATCCCGAATCACCAGTGTTAGAAAGATCCGACTGTCCATCATTTTGAAAAAATGTAGAAATATTATTGATGTTGAACTTAGTCGCAGCCGGAGAGCCGGTAGTCTTAAGCACTTTACCTTTTGTTCCTTCAACTCCTTTAGCCTGTACATTTATAAATGTACCTAAAAGAATTAAAGTAAGAACAAGATAAAAGCTTATTTTTATTAATTTCATTTTGCTTTCTCCTCTATTTTATAATATTCCATTAATATTCTAATCTGATGCCTAATCTAACCTGGCGCAAATCAGTCCACAATCCGTTTCTATCAATAGTCAATAACTTATACATATCAATATAAGTTTGGCCCTTAGTTGCAAGCTGTTGTTGATAGGTTGTAGGATTGCTCAGATATCCATCATCAGTATTTGTACCGGTCAATAGATAAACTTCGGTAGCACTCTTTGTATTTAATAGATTTAATACTGTTATATAGATATTAGCTCTTAATCTGTCAATAATTGTGAACGACTTGTCAATTTTTAGATCAATGTTAAAATAATCCGGCATTTGTGAAGAACCTAAAGGTTCAACCGGTGATCTAAATCTGGCATCACCACTAAGGTTTCGAGAAACACCAACTTGAGACGGGTTACCGATTGCTCTTGTAAATGGACGTCCGGATTGATAAATCAAGAGAAGATTTATGCCAAAATTATGAAGAATCGAAGGACCATCATTATCACCAAAACGATAATCTATGTTAAGATTAGTCATAAATGGTCTGTTAAATTCTAATGGAGAAATGTTTTTTGGAGTATATGGTTGACCGGCAACAACAGGTGCACCAACAATACCGCGGTTAGAAGCCGGGTATGAACCTGTACCTTTACCATCCTGGAATGACATACTGCCATTAATTGAGATTCTTTGGAATCTTCTCATATTAACAGCTACTTCAACACCTTTTGTTGTAGCAAAATCTACATTTGCTCTGTTATAATAATTTGTATAGCCTGAAGCAATATTAACTGCCTGTGGAACCATCTGAATTAGATCTTTAATGTCTTTGTAGTAAGCTGTTATATCGAAAGACATAAAATCAGCTACCTGCTGAGAAAATCCTAATTCATAGCTTGTTGTTCTTGTTGGTTTTAATCCTAAACCAACTTGATTACTGAAGAAAAATCCGGTTGTTAATTGCCATGCATAATAATCATAACCCGTATAAGTTTCGTTTAGATCCGGCTGTTGAACAAATTTTCCATACTGAGCATGGAAGACTGTTCTATCAGTAACCGGAAATGAAATACCAATACGAGGACTAACAGCACTAAAGGTTGGCACTTTTACCCACCCATCAGCTAATAAACTATTATCAGATTTATTAATAGAAAGATCCGGTCTGGTTGGATCTGCCATCTGAAGATTATCAATATCTATGTAGTCATAACGTAAACCTACGTTGAGGATAATATCTTCGTATTCAATTTTATCCTGTAAATATGCAGATGCAAATACAGGCTTTTTTGCAGCATGGAATTTATCATCAGTTCCGTCATATTTATTTCCAAAATAGTCATATCCATAAATTGAAGCACCACCGTTTCTAAGAACATCGGTTCTGATCTGATCGAGACTTAGACCTTTTGGGTTGTTAGCCGGAAGACTATTATTATAAACACGCTGAGCGAGTGTTGTATATGCAATTGCCCTTACAGGTCTGTAATCTCTAAAAGTCCAGTTTTGATATTCACCGCCTAATTTAATTGTATGATATTTACTTGGCAGCCAGTTCAAAGCACCATTGAATGACAAAGAATTATAATCTTGCTTTTGATAAGTAGCATTTACAGCGCCTGTTCTATTAAATCTCCAATCATAAATAGTGATTTGCCTTGGTGCAGCAAATCTACCTTTATAACTAAGAGCTTTATCTTGTGGTGATCTTGACCAAACAAATCCTGCGGCAGCATTGGCTACGCTATCACCATATGACCAAAAATCATCACCCATAAAAGCATCTTGTTCCCTGTAATTTGATAGTACCATACCGGCAGATAATTCATAAAAAAGACTCGGACTAAGAACGTGAGTCATTTTCAAATTTAATGTACCGTTATGTGATTGATATTGACCGGGTCTGTTATTCATTGTATTAAATGGTCCGGTTGCGTCGAAATTATTTTCATCAATAAAATAAGAACCGGATAATCTGAACAATAGTGGTCTGAAATCAAAATTCAGTGTTCCGGTTAATGTGTAATATTTTCTTGCAGATTTTGGTTGGGCACCATTATTAAATACGAAATTGACAGTATCTCTCTGAGCTGCATCAGTAAGGGTTTGATCCCAAATACTACCAAGATTAATAGCAGATTGATCTGGATGGGTACCGCTTCTATTAAATATATAGTTTAAGTTAAAGAAGAATTTAATTCTTTGATCAAATAGAGGACCACTTAAAGAAGCACTGGTTTCATCATAACCCCACCAGTAAGTTCCCAATCTTTTTTTACCGTCAAAAGCATCTTTAGCACTCTTAAAAGTAACGTTATCAGTAATGTATTCAACACTTGCTTTTAATTGTGCGCCGCCGCTTCTAAATGTTGTACGAACTATACCGGAGTTTGCACCGCCGAATTCTGCAGTGTAACCACCGGATTGAACTTGCATTTCTTCGATAGCATCTTGAGCAATTGTTACAGCTCTATCGCCACCGCGAGGATTTCTTACAGAAACACCTTCTACATAATAACCAACTTCATCAGAACGACCGCCACGAACGTGGAACTCACCGTTGTTGGTAGATACACCGGGTATTAAGGTAAAGTAACTGTTAAAACCACGAACTGGAAGTGCAGCTATATCTTCGTTCGTTGTAATTCTAACAGCGTTTGTATTATCTTTTTGAATAATTGGTCTCCTGGCAATAATGTCCACTTGACCAACTTGAATATCTTGACTAGGTAATTCAAATGAAACATACGAAGTCAAGTCAGCATTAACTCTCACATTGGAGAGAGTAATTGTTTGGTATCCGACGTAAGAAGCTTTTAATGTATATACGCCAGGATCCAAATTTTGAATTAGGAATTCGCCGCTTACATCAGTATTAGCACCAGCTGTTGAACCAACTACTAATACGTTGGCACCAATTAATGCTTCGCCTGTTTGCAAATCGACTACTTTTCCCTTGATTCTACCCTTTGTACCTGCATTAATTAATACAGGACAAAGCGCTAGAAATAGCAAAAAGTAAAAAATCTTTCGATGCATGTTTTTACTCCTTATTTGTTGAATAACTAAGAAAGGGTTTTTGAAATGGTAAAACTTGTAAAAAAAATATCAACCATGACCTCCTTTTTTTAGAAGTGAATTATTAATTTTAATATAACAGAAAATTTAATAATAACAGTCCGTAATTTTGCCCTAATATTTACGGAACAAATGGCTTCCTTTGAAAGTCCTATGCTATGACACGAAAAAATGTTTTTCTCTTGTTTGAAGCGAATCCAAGATAAACTAATGTGATTTCTAAATCAAGAGCAAAATTGTTTTTTTGTGTTTTTATTAGAAGCCCTTTATTTTTAATTGAATTTAACACCCTCAGTTTTATTTGTCAAGGTTTAATTTCGGTAGCTCAATTTTTATACATTAATTCTAATCTAACTATAAAGTAAATCATTAAACTGTTAAATTGATTTTAGATACTTTCCATTACTGAAAAAAAATTTTCTTTGTATAAATTTTCACTAAAGAAAATAAAAGCCCATTCCAACCCTTCCCACATAGAAGGGTTTTTTTTAAATCCGGTCGGTATATTTAATCTTCGACCTTCGTTATAATTAAAATTGGTTCTACCGTTAATTGTGTGAAAAAGTTTGAAATTACTAATCCCAGAGGGATTAAATATTGGTAGAATTTCAAAACAGCAATAGCTAAGTCCCGTTAGGGACGAAATATTATTATTCCGGTTCTCTTAAAATCTATCGTTCACCACGATTAGATAGTTTGTTGTTTATAGATGAACATGGTCTGCGACTCCATTAATTATAACTAATTTGTGTTTTTGTGTTTGAATAATTCATGTGATGTATTTATACAATTCATCCTTCCATATATTGTCAATCATTGCCAATCGATATTTCACGGCAAAAATAATCTGTATATGAATTTGTGTATAGTTACTCATTGTTGTTAAAAATATTTCGTCCCTATGGGACTATTTGCTGTTATTTGATTTATTTTCTCTACCAATATTCAGTCCCTAACGGGACTATCATTCTTTACAAATTTATATGGCTTTTACACAATTAACGGTAGAACCTTAAAATTTAACTCCCTTTTCATTATAAATAAAAATTCCATTAAAATAAGTAGAGATCCATTTATTGTTTTTTGAATCGGCGAATATGTTAAACACAATATCATCTTTTAATGGCGAGTTTTTTTTATTCCAATGTTCCCAAATAGAACCATTAAAAAAAACAACTCCTTCTCCAAAACTGCCTGCCCAAATTATTCCTTGTTGATCTTCTATTGCTGAATAAAATCCCTCTATTGGTATTGCGGAATTATTTTTTTTGAATATCTGGAAATGTTCCCCATCAAAAACTGTAATCCCTCCGTATTTATAACTAATTATTTTCTTCCCGCTGCTTGTTTCAGAGATCCAATAAGCAATCTCTTCTAATGAATCAATTCTCATATCTGCTTCGGTTTTCCATTTACCATCAATTATAAAAACTAGTTCTGATTGAGTGCCAAGTAATTTGTTATCATTTTTATCTATATCTATATAAGTAACTTTATTATCACGTAAGATAGAATTTATCTTGTTATATACTTGCCATTTTTTCCAATCGAATATTCCCAAACCTTCGGAAAATGTACCAACCCAAATATTAGATTTTTTATCAAGCGCTACAGAGTAAATCCAGTTCTCGGGTATCAGAGAATTTTTATCATTAAATATTTTCCACGATTTTTTCCTGTCGAAAATTGCCAGACCTCCACCCATTGTACCAATGTAAAGTTTTCCTTTTTTATCAAAAGTAATACTATAGACACAATTATTTGGTAATCCGGAATTCTTTGTGTTATAAACAGTCCAGTTTTTGCCGTCGAATTTTACCAAGCCTGCATCCCAAGTTCCTATCCAATAAATTCCTTTTTTATCTTGTGTTACACAACGTATCGTATTGGTTGGAAGTCCGCTATTATCTTTATCGAAATGTTTCCAATTATCGGTCTGCAAAAAGGAAACGCTATTCCACAGGAATAGCGTTAAAAGGATTTTGATTAATTGATTTTTTAATATCATTCTCAATAAACATTAAATCAAATTTGTAATTTTTTCAGCGAACATAGATTTAGGAACAGCACCAATAATTGTTTCAGCTACTTTTCCGTTTTTAAAAAATAAAACTGTTGGAATACTTCTAACACCGTATTTAATTGCTGTTTGCTGGTTTTCGTCAACATCAAGTTTACCAACTTTGACTTTTCCTTCATATTCACCTGCTAATTCTTCGATAATTGGCGCAATCATTCTGCATGGTCCGCACCACGCCGCCCAGAAATCAACAATTACCGGAACTTCAGACTTTAATGCTTCCGCATCAAAGTTTCCATCAGTAAAAGTAAAAGGTTTCATATTACTAACATCTCCTATAAATTAATTATGGTTCTACCGTTAATTGTGTGAAAATTTTGAAATCACTAATCCCGTAGGGATACAATATTGGTAGAAATATTTCAAAACATTAACAGTTAAGTCCCGTTAGGGACGAAATATTATTATTCCTGTTCTCTTAAAATGTATCGCTCATCAAATTCAACCTCATAAGCTTTAAGAAATGATTTATACTCTTCCATAAAAGTTTTCTTTTTATGGTGCTGTTCTTGTTTCTTTATGTAATTGATTACTTTTGATAAATGTGAATGACTGTATGAGAATGCTCCATATCCTTCCTGCCAAGCAAATTTTGAGCGAGTAAACTTCTTTTCATTAATCCATTTTGATGAACTACCTTTTATATCCTGTAGCAAATCAGATAATGATTGATGAGGTCTGTAACCGAGCTAAAAATATTTCGTCCGGCAGCTGCCGGACTATTTACTGTTGCTTGATTTATTTTCTACCAATATTCAGTCCCTTACGGGACTAACATTCTTTACAAATTTACACCACTTTCACACAGTTAGCGATAGAACCAATACTTTTATACTGCACCGTTCTTTTTTAATACTTCTCTTGCAATAATTCCTTTTTGAATTTCACTTGTCCCTTCAAAAATTCTGTTGATACGGGAATCCCTGTAAAATCTTTCAATCGGAAGTTCCCGTGAGTATCCCATTCCTCCGTGAATCTGAACTGCATAATCAGCAATTTTATCTATGGATTCCGAACAGAATAATTTTACAATAGCAGATTGACGATTAACATCTATTTTGGCATCATAATCTACCGCAGTACGGTAAACCATTGAATCCATAGCATACAACAATGTAGCCATTTCAGCAAGCATAAATTGGATTGCCTGGAAGTTCGATATGGACTGATCAAATTGTTTTCTCTGCTTTGCATAATCAGTGGACATTTCTAATAGTTCTTTTGCAGCACCTAAACATGCAGCGCCTAATCCTAATCTGCCGGCATTTAAAGTTTTCATAGCTAAAATAAATCCGCGGCCGTCTGTACCGATTAAATTTTCTTTTGGTATTCGAACATTATCAAATGTAATTGCATTTGTTGTACTTCCTTTAATTCCCATTTTCTTTTCCGGCGGACCTGCACTGAAACCGGGGGTTTTAGTCTCTACAATAAAAGCACTAATTCCTTTATCTGTTCTTGCAAATACAGAAACAATATCTGCAATCCCTCCGTTAGTAATCCATAATTTTTCACCATTGATAACCCACTCATTGCCTTCAAGATTTGCGCGCGTTTTTACATTAAATGAATCCGAGCCTGCTTGCGCTTCTGTTAAACAAAAAGCGCCGATCTTTTCTCCCTTAGCAAGAGGAACAAGAAATTTTTGTTTTTGTTCTTCATTACCCCCAAGAAAAATCACATTAGAACCGATTGATTGATGAGCACCAATAAAAGTTGCCGTGGACATACATCCGCGAGCTATTTCTTCCTGCATCAAACAATAACCGACTTCACCAAATCCACCGCCGCCATATTCTTCGGGAAATACTACTCCTAAAAATCCAAGTTCACCAAGTTTTTGAATTAGTTCTTTTGGAATTTTTTCTTCAGCATCTATCTTAGCTGCAATTGGTTTTATCTCTTTGTTAACAAAATCGCGGGTCATATCCCGCAGCATTTGCTGTTCTTCAGTTAGAGTAAATTCATTCATCAATTCTTCCGGAAATTATTTGTTATATGTTTTTTCACCTATATAATTTACAATGTATTCTCCGCCATCCACACCAATTACATTTCCCGAAATCCAATCAGCTTTTTCATCACATAAAAGTATAATTGCTTTTGCTACTTCTTCAGGTGTTGTAAGTCTGCCGCGCGGATTTTTCAATTTAGCCGTATGAAGCATTTTATCAAACATTGGAATTTTTCTTCCTGCGGGTGTATCAGTAACGCCTGCCATAATTGAGTTACATGTAATACTCATCGGTCCAAGTTCTACTGCAAGTTGACGGATGTGCGATTCCAGTGCGGCTTTAGCTGCAGATACAGCTCCATAATTTGGTATCACTGTATGTGAACCCGCACTAGTAAGAGCAAATATTCTACCATTGTTCGCAAACAGATCTCTTTGGACTAAACCTTGTGTCCAATAAACTAACGAATGAGCCATAACATCTAGAGTCATACTCATTTGTGCCGGAGAAATACTATCGTTTGGATTTTTAGTGATGTATGGTTTTAGAGTTCCGAAAGCAAGAGAATGGATAAGAACATGAACATGAGGGTGTTCTTTGGTTGCGAATCTTTCTTTGATCTCGTCCAATGTATCGTTGATCTTAATTTGATCTGCAGCATTTATATTAAAGAAGACCGCCTTCTGTCCGGTCTTTTCAATTTTTTTGATAACTTGTTGAACTGACGGCATTGTTGCTTGACGATCTAAATGAACGCCAAAAATATTGTAGCCATTCTTTGCAAGTTCAACTGCAGACGCACCTCCAAATCCACTGGAAGCTCCTAGTATTAGCGCCCACTTTTTTTCCATTTATTTTTCCTTTTTTATTTATAACGGCACAAACTTAAGAAATACGAAAATGAAATCAAATCAATCTACTTTGAATGATAACTTTACACAAATTACTTTTAAATTTAAGTAGCCAGATAAACAATTGATTCTTCGCCAAGAAGTTTTTTTACTTTAGGAATGAAATCTGAGTTGAATGAAATTTTATAATTGATATGAAATTCCCGTATAACACCATTATCTTTTATGCAGATAAGAACCGGCAATGTTCCTTCATTCTCTTCAATTAATTTTTTTATTTCCAAAACTGTGTTTGATTGGTTTGAATTCTTATCTATAATAATTCCGATTCTCTTAGTTAGTTTTTGTTTTGCATTGTCGAGTGAAATTGCTTCATCAACATGCAGCTTAACAGCATCTCCACTGCTTTCTAATTTACCCGTTACAAGAATAGTTGACTCAAGTGCAATTAGGTTTTCACATGTTGCAAAAACTTTTGAGAACATCAAACATTCACATGAACCGCTGAAATCATCTAACTTAAAGAACACCATTTGATTTCCGCGTTTGTCTATCTTTGTTCTTACTTCCGTTACAACTCCGCATGCTCTTACTGATTCGTTGAACTTATAAGTTTCCATCTCGCCAAGATGAACTGTTGCAAATGAGTTGTATTCTATTTCGTATTTTCTCAGCGGATGATCGGTTAAATAAAATCCTAACACTTCTCTTTCTTTTGCCAAACGATTTTTTGTTTCCCAAGGAGGAATATCGGGTAGTTTTGGTTCGTAAATGTGCATTGCATCGGAATCACTAGAAAATAAACTATCTGATAGAGAACCTTTTACTGATTGTACTTTGTTACCGAAAGTAAGAGATTCTTCAACCGCTAAAAAGTTCTGCGCTCTTGAACCTCCGCACAGATCGAACGCACCAGCAAGAACTAATCCTTCCAATGTGCGTTTATTTACAACTCGATTATCAACATTCGCACAGAAATCATAAATGTTCTTAAAATTTCTTCCAAGTTTTTCATGCGATGATTCAATAATTTCTACAGCACTAACTCCAACATTTTTTATTGCACTCATGCCAAAAATAATTTGCTTATTCTTAACGCCGAATTTTACAGATGGATTATTGATATCCGGCGGAAGAACTTTAACATTAAGTTTACGGCAATCTTCAAGTAGATTGGTAACTTTATCGGTGTTGCCATATTCATTGGAAAGGTTAGCCGCAAGAAATTCTTCTAAGTAATGAGCTTTTAAGTATGCCGTTTGATATGCAACAATAGAATATGCAACAGCGTGGCTTTTGTTAAATCCGTAATTAGCAAATTTATCTATAGCTTCAAAAATCTCTTCGGCAATTTTTTTTCTGATATTATTTTTAACGGCGCCCTCGGTAAATTTTTCTTTCTGTTCGGCCATAGCTTGCAAATCTTTTTTACCCATAGCACGTCGAAGAAGATCGGCTTCTGCTAAACTCATTCCTGCAACTTTATTTGCGATCTGTATTACCTGTTCCTGATAAACAATAATTCCGTTTGTTTCTTTAAGTATCGGCTCAAGAACTTGATGTAAATATTTTATTTGTCTCTTTCCATTGTTGCGTGCAATAAAGTCATCAATAAATTCCATAGGACCGGGGCGATAAAGTGCGTTCATTGCAGCAAGATCATTTATACTGGTTGGTCTAAGTTTTTTTAGATACTCCCGCATCGGGGCACTTTCAAACTGGAACACTCCGGTTGTCTGTCCCTTGCTGAATACTTCATATGTTTTAGCATCATCAGTTGGAATATTATCAATGTCAATTTCAATTTTGCGGGATTGTTTTACTAACTCGATCGTGTCTCTAATGATGGATAAAGTTCTGAGTCCAAGAAAATCCATTTTTAATAATCCGGCATCTTCAAGATCCTTCATATTAAATTGTGTAACGATCGAATTATCATCACCGTAAATTGCAAGAGGGACGAAATCACTTACTTCACCCGGAGTGATGACAACACCAGCAGCATGTTTAGATGCATTGCGGTTCATTCCTTCAAGAATTTTAGCATACTTAATAAGTTCTTGAATTATCGGGTCATCGGATTTATTAACCCACGCAAGTTCCGGGACTTCATTCAATGCTTGATCGAGATCGTAAACTCGTCCAAACTTTGATGGAATCCATTTTGTAATTTTTTCTACTGTTGGAATTGGAATTTTAAGTACGCGTGCTACATCTTTTAATACCGCACGTGATGATAATCTATTAAAAGTTATAATTTGTGCAACTGAATTCTCGCCGTATTTTTCTTTTACATAATTAATAACCTCACCGCGCTTATCATCGGCGAAATCAACATCTATATCAGGCATTGATTTACGTGCTGGATTTAAGAACCGCTCGAACAATAAATTGTATTTCAACGGATCTACATTTGTTATTCCTAATACATACGCAACCAAACTTCCGGCAGCACTTCCTCTGCCGGGACCAACGGGAATTCCTCTTTGTTTTGCTGCGTTAATAAAATCCTGTACTACTAAAAAATATCCGGCGTAACCCATTTGTTTAATAACATCTATCTCAAATTTGAAGCGTTCCTCGATCTCCGGAGTTATTTTTTTAAACTTACTATCTAATTTTTCTTCAGCAAGTTGTTCAAGATATTCTTCTAAATTTTTTGCTTTGGAATTTTGCGGAATTGGAAATTGCGGAAATTGGTGCCCGTGAAAATCTATTTGTAAATTTATTTTTTCTTCGATCTCTATCGTATTTTCAATTGCACCTTTATAATTCTTGAAAAGCTTTTTCATTTCATCTGCGGATTTGAAATAGATCTGATCGGTTCCGTATCGCAAATCTTTATAATCAACTGTTCCGGTTTTATCGCCAAGTTGAATTAAAATATTATGTGCGATCGAATGATCTTTTTCGATATAATGGATATCATTTGTTGCAACTAATTTAATTCCAAGATCTACAGCGAGTTTAGGCATAGTGTCGAGGATCGGTTTTTCAACATCCATTCCGTGATCTTGAATCTCGAGATAAAAATCATCTCCAAAAATTTCTTTCAATTTTATTGCAGTTGAACGGGCTTTAGTATAATCATCATTAATGATCGGTGTTGAGATTGGTCCGGCAGGACAAGCTGATGTACAAATTAATCCTTCACTATATTTGGCGAGTATTTCAAGATCAATTCTTGGCCGATAATAAAATCCTTCAATGTAACCTATTGTTGTAAGCTTCATCAGATTTTTATAACCGATCTCATTCTTTGCCAGCAAGAGAAGATGATTATAAGGTTTTGATTTTTTTTTCAGATTATCCGGATCATCTCCTTTTCTATCGAAACGTGTTCCATCAATTACAATGTAAGCTTCCATTCCAACAAGCGGTTTGATCCCTTCCTTCTTTGCTTTCTTGTAGAACTCCGCCGAACCAAACATTACTCCATGATCAGTTAAAGCAACTGCATGCATATTATTTTTTTTAGCTGCAAGAATTAGATCTTCAACCGTGCATGCACCGTCCTGCAGACTGTAATGAGAATGGTTATGTATGTGAACAAAATCTGACATTCTTCTAGATACTCGATACTAGTTACTAAATACTTGATACTTGATGCTGGATACTGGTGAAATCTAAATTCTACATTCTGCACTCATTTTGTTCCCGTATGACCGAACCCGCCGTCACTACGAGTGCTATTATTTAGTTCATCTGAAACTATTAAGCTCGCACGGTAAACTTTTGAAACAACCATCTGAGCAATTCTATCGCCGCGTTTAATAATAAAATCTTCGTCGCTGAAATTAAATAGGATTACTTTTATCTCTCCGCGGTAGTCGGAATCAATTGTTCCCGGTGAATTTAAAACTCCGATTCCATTTTTTGCTGCGAGTCCGCTGCGTGGACGAATTTGTATTTCATATCCGATTGGGATTTCTACTTTTAGATTTGTCGGAACTAATCCAACTTTACCTTTTTCAATTTTCATTTCAGTTTCAACAGCGGCACGAAGATCAAGACCACTGCTTCCTTCAGTAGCATACTCAGGCAGAAGAATATCTTTAAATTTATCCGTGATATGTTGAATTTTTATTTGTACTGATTCCATAATGTCTTCTAGAATTGTGATGAAAAGTTATAATAAAAGAATTTTTTTTTCTTCTTGTTTTTAAAATACTTAGAAAAGGTAAAAAACTACTTGACACGAAAAAGCATTTTAACTAAACGGATAATTTTATTTTTCTCTACGACTCGCATAGCTAATAACGAACCAATAAAACAAAAAAGTAAAATAAATTTATACAGCAAGGTTAATCCTACTTCATAATAGACATAATAATAGATTATACATGTAATAACTATTGTAGCTAAGATTTTAAATACTTTACCGAATTCATATTTTATCTTGTAATACTTTTGAGAGAAGAAATACAATCCGGTTGCCATAACAATATAACTTGCTAAAGTTGCTAATGCTGCACCAATGAGACCAAGAACTGGTATTAACAAAATATTTACAACAACATTAACCAGCGCTCCGGCTCCGGTTACAAAAGGAAAATATTTTGTTTTCTCTTCAATATAAATTCCAGCTTGAAAGTTGTAATAGATTCCGTTGAAAAGATAACCGAGAAGAATAATCGGGACAATTGCAATACCGCTTAAATATTCTTTACCAATAATTGATTTCCCGGGCAGGAATTCGAACCTGGCAAAATCTTCTACAAATAAAGTAAGAACAATCCAGATCATACTTGATACAAGTAAAAACAGCGTTAAAACTTTTGCAAATATTTCTTTAGCATTTTTTTCTTTAGCATTATTCAGAAAAAACGGCTGCCAAGCAAATTGAAACATCGAAACAAAGAGCATCATGAATATGCCGAGCTTGTAGTTCGCCTGGTATATACCAAGCGTAGATTCATTTGTCATAGCCAATACAACAGGACGATCTACTACCTGAACAACCATTGCTGCTAAACTTGCCGGTAAATACGGAATACCAAATTTCAAAAGCTTTCGTAAAAGATTTTTATCGATTTTGATGGAAATCAGTTTAAATATTTCGGGTGTTAGAACTAAAAAAGAAAAAGCCGATGCAACAAGATTAGCCAAAAATATTGCTTCAATACCAAGTTTGTATTTTAAAACTAAGATAAAATTTAGAGCAAGATTTAAAATAATGTTTGAGAGTTTTATTGAGGTAAATTTTCCCGATTTTCTTTCTAACCTTAGGTTAGCAAATGGCACAAGAGCTAACGTATCAAAAATCAAAATGAATATTAAATAGTAATATAGTTTTGAATACTCATTAGGAATTTCCATTAATCTTGAAAACGGAGTTTTTAAAAAATATAATATTACTGCCAGCAAAATTGTTGTTAACGTAACGAATAGATAAGCAGTCGAAAAAGTTTTTTTCTTTTCTGTGTTTTCTTTTAAGGATGCATATTTCATAAAAGCTGCATCCATTCCGTAGATAAAAAATATGTTTAGAAAGGCAAGGTAAGCGTAAATGTTTGAGTAAATTCCAAAATCGTGTGTGTTAATTACATTGGTGTAAAATGGAATTAGAAAAAATCCTAGAAATCTTCCGATTATCGTGCTTATTCCATAAATCGCTGTGTCTTTAGTAAGTTCTTTTATCTTTTCTAACATTTCAAAACTTAATCCGGCCGAAGTATTTTTTCTCCGGTAAACTTTAATAATTATTTTTGGAAAAACGGTTCCAATGCAGCTATATAATCTTTAGGAGGACGAACGGCTTTTTTTATATCTGTTCTAATAAAAATATGAGTTGTAAATCCTTCAGCAATCAATTCATTTGTATTTTTTCTTTTTACAACATACTCAATGTGAACTTTGGGAGAGTACAATTCTTTAACACATGCATGGATTTCAAGAATGTCGTCGTAGACTGCAGGAAGATAATATTTTATTCCGGCTTCTATTAAAGGTAACTGATAACCTTTTTTTTCAACTTCGCTGTAAGGTAGTCCTGTTGCTCTTAATAACTCAGTTCTTCCAACTTCAAAATATTCCAAATATTTTCCGTTATAAACAAATTGCATTTTATCAGTATCGGCATATCTAACCCGGATTTCCGTAACGTGTGTGAGCATAAAGTAATTTGAATTTTTTCAGATTTAGAAAAAAAATTTAAACTCAAAACCAAAAAAAATATTTTTGAATTTTGTACTTTGAAATTAATATTTATTATTCAACATACATTCCCATCTTAGCAAATTTTTCAAGACGGTTTTGAATCAACTTCTCAGGCTTAATTTTAATTAACAATGAAAGTTCTTCTTTCAAAACGGATTTTAATGTGCTTGCAATTTGTAAATGATCCTTATGTGCACCGCCCAATGGTTCTGGGACAATCCGATCAATAATACCTTGTTCTAATAAATCTTCAGCCGTTAGTTTTAATGCTTCGGCGGCAGTTTCTTTATATTCCCAACTTCTCCATAAAATACTCGAACAAGATTCCGGACTAATTACCGAATACCAAGTATTTTGTAACATTAAAACTCTATCGCCAATTCCTATTCCTAATGCACCTCCGCTAGCGCCTTCACCGATAATTGTAACAACGATCGGAACGCGTAGACGGCTCATCTCTAAAAGATTTCTGGCAATTGCTTCTGCCTGTCCGCGTTCTTCAGCTTCAATTCCCGGATAAGCGCCCGGAGTATCAAGCATAGTAATAACCGGGATTTTGAATTTCTCGGCAAGTTTCATTAAGCGTAATGCTTTGCGGTAACCTTCAGGATTGGACATTCCGAAATTTCTATAAACATTGGATTTAGTATCCCGTCCTTTTTGATGACCGATGATCATAACCTTTTGTTCATCAATCATTGCTAATCCGCCAACAATTGCTTTATCATCCTTGAACAATCTATCTCCGTGCAGCTCAACAAAATTTTCTGTAATCAGATAGATATAATCCAGAGTATAAGGACGCTCCGGATGACGGGCAAGCTGAACACGCTGCCAACGGGTAAGATCGTTATAAATATTTTTCTTGAGTTGAAAAACTTTTTCTTCGAGTGTTTTTATCTCATCAGATATATTAAGACGCCCTTCATACTTCCGCATTTCATCAATCTTTTTTTCAAGTTCAATTATGGGCTTCTCAAAATCCAGTATATTTTTTGCCATTTCTACTCCGCACTAAAAAACATTTTTGAAAGTGTCTTTCCCAGTATTTCGAGGTCTAACCAAATGTTTTGATTTTTTGCGTAAAAGATATCCAGCTTTTTTATTTCTTCTGTATCATTCTCTAAAAAATTTTCTACGAACCAGAATCCGGTCAATCCGGTTTTTCCAACATATAAATCACCGTGATAAGAATTATCACGTGGTCCAACAAAACTTTTCTTTCCTATGAAGACACCCGGGATTCCGAGGATGAATTGAGTGAATTTACTCTTTTTTGATCTTAGCTTCTGAAATAAATATATGAAAGGATAAACCAAAAACAAAATTATGGATGCAAGTATTATATCCAAGATCTGTTTAGATGCGCGGTGAAAATACGAAGAAATATTATACTGCACTTTCAGCAATGGAATATCATCCAACATTGTTATGGATGATTTGCCGACCAGATAATCTAATTCTTTACCCGCAACAAGAAACTCGGCATTTTCTACTTGACATTCAGCAACAACAGAGAACATTTGATTGAACGATAGATCATCGGAAGAGAAAATTACTTTATCAACTTTTTCATCAGCAATTATTTTTTTTATGTTATCAACCGTTCCAAGTATTTTATAATTGCCGATCTTCCCACCGATATTTTTTCTTGTTAATCCAATAATTCCAACAACTTGATAAAGTTTCGTGAATGTTGATTTCAATTTTGATGCAAGTTCTTCTGCTTTAGATTCACTTGCTACAATTAATGTACGTGATTTTCTTGTATCCGTCTCAAGTCCAATCTTAAAAATTACTTTAAGAGCAATTCTCCAGAAGAAAAAGAAAACAAGAACAAGTGCATACGTTATTAATACAACTGCACGGCTGAATGCTACTTGTTTGAAGAAATAAGTTAGTGCTGATAAAAAGATCATTCCAAACAATAGAGAAATAACTGTGCGTAAAATTGAAAATGATTTTTTACTATACGAACCGCCAATAGACGATATAATAATTTGAATAAATGCCGGAATAAAATATACCCAAGGTTTTGCATAATCCGGAAATCCTCTCCAATGCTCATTAGAATATATATTTACAGCAAGAAGAACTGATATTGAAAAAGTAAAGAAGTCAACAATAATTGAAAGAAACGCAAGTTTATAAACATTTGCAAAAGCAATTAGTTTTCTAAAAAGAATTGCTATCTGAAGAATTGATTCAACAATGAATGAGGAAGAAAAATGTTTACGGACAAAAAGATGCATAGCATCGTAAAAGATTTTTGTTTCATCCAAACTGCTTCTCTTTGTGCTTTCTCCTTTGTAATGTATAATCTCTGTGTTGTGTACATAAAAAACTTTATACCCGGATTTTTGCGCCCTGTAACAGAGATCAAGATCTTCGCCATACATAAAAAATTGCTGATCGAATCCGCCGATCTTCTCATAGACTTCTTTTCTCATCATCATGAATGCACCGCTAACAGCATCAACTTCGTAAGTTTGATTCTCATTGAGGTAGGTTAAATTATAACGCGCGAACAAACGGCTTTTCGGAAAAAGTTTACTCAATCCCATAACTTTTGTAAATGATGTCCATGGTCCAGGGAAACTTCTTCTACATGCAAGCTGTAATGAACCATCGGGATTTAATACTTTACAGCCGGCAATTCCAACTTGAGGAGTTTTATTAAAGAACCCCAACATTTTTAATAAAGTATCTTCTCTAACTATTGCATCGGGATTGATTAACAAAAAATATTTCCCTTTAGCAGCTTCCATTGCTTGATTATTAGCCGAACCGAATCCAACATTTTTTTTGTTGGCTATTAATTTAATATTTGGAAATTTCTCTTGAAGAATTTCAACGCTGCCGTCATCCGAAGCGTTATCAACAATAATTATTTCCGTAGAAATATTTTTTACCGCATTACGTATCGAATCCAGAAGATTAAGTAAAAATTCTTTTACGTTATAATTGATAATTATTATTGAGAGGTCAATCATTGCGCTCTTAATTTAATGTACCGAAAATGCTTTTCAATCTTAGCTTCCACACCATAACAACTGCCTCGCGAACTATTTTCTTAGACATCTTTGAAGTACCATGTACTCTATCCACAAAAGTTATCGGAATTTCAATAAGCTTAAATCCTTTTTTCCATGCTTTAAAATTCATTTCTATCTGGAATGAATAACCATTAGAGTGAATTGCATCAAGATCTATCGCTTCCAATACTTTACGGCGGAAGCATTTAAATCCTCCGGTTCCATCTTTAACCGGCATCCCGGTAATAATTCTTGAATAAAGATTAGCGAAATAACTTAATAATAATCTTCTTATCGGCCAGTTGATAACACGTACTCCATCAATATATCTGCTGCCTATTATTAGATCATGATCATTTACTTCTTCCAAAAATCTTTTAATCTCTTTAGGATCGTGCGAAAAATCAGCATCCATCTGAACAGCGCAATCATATCCGTTCGCCAGCATGTATTTAAATCCGGCAACATAAGCTGTACCGAGTCCCATCTTGCCCATTCGCTTAATAACTTTTACACGGGAATCATTTTTGCTGATTTCATCAACGGCATTTGCTGTTCCATCCGGAGAATTATCATCCACAATTAAAATATCAAGTGAAGGATAAGATGCAAGAAGATCGGGAATCAGTTTTCTGATATTGTTAATTTCATTGTATGTAGGAATTATTACTATCGCTTTCATAATAAAATTTAATTTTAATCGTAATGACCTTTGCCGAATAATACTACAAAAATAGTTCTGAAAATTATTTTAAAATCCATTCTTAAACTCATGTTTTCAATATAGAATAAATCATAACGAAGTTTAACTTTAACATCCTCTATTGTCTCATCGTATTTATGTTTTACTTGCGCCCAACCGGTAATTCCGGGTCTTACTTTTAATCTTCTTTTGTAAAGCGGAATTTCATGAGAAAGTTTTTCAACAAAAAACGGTCGTTCAGGACGCGGTCCCACGAAACTCATGTCGCCTTTCAGAACATTAAATACTTGCGGAATTTCATCAAGCCGAGCTATACGAATGAATCTACCAATTTTAGTAATTCTTGGATCATCTTTTGCAGACCAAACCGGACCGGTATGTTTTTCGGCATCTGCAATCATTGTTCTAAACTTTACCATCTTGAAAACTTTTCCGTTCATTCCGGCTCGTTCTTGTTTAAAAAATACTGGACCTTTGCTATCTAATTTAATTAACAGAGCCGCTAATAAAGTTGCAGGCGAAGTTAAAACAATAAGTACAAAAGACAGAATTATATCCATCAACCTTTTTATTTTCTTTTCCCACTCGGGCATCAGTTCAGGCATTACATCAATCAGAGGAAAACTATAAAGCTGAGAGATCTTTGCCTGCCCGCTTATTATATCATAAAGATCAGGAACGATTTTTATCTCAACATTTTTCCCTTCACAACGTGAAATAACTTCAAGAATAGTTTCTTCTTCATGCCGTCCTAGAGAAATTATAACATTTTTAATCTGATAATTTTCCAAAACTGATTCTAAATTGTAAATTGTATCTACAACAGAAATATTTTTAAATGAATTGTTAAGTTGAGAACCGTCAACATCAGCATAAGCTACAACATCAAGACCAAGTTCTCTGAATTTCAGAATTGAATTGTGAATTTCGTTCGCTTTAGAATTGAATCCAACAATAAGTGCATTTCTTCTTCCAATTCCTTTAATAAGAAGTCTTCGTTGAAGACTTCTAATGAATAATCTTCCCACACTAACAACAAACAGAAAAATTCCCCAGTAAAGGAAAATATAAAATCGTACTGAAGTAGTAACGCCGTTTGAGTAATCATCATACAATACTAAAAAGAACAAAATGAAAACGCCGACAAATGATGCTTTGAACAAAGTAGATAATTCATCGAATCTTGAGAGAGCAAACCAGGTACGGTACATTCCAACAAAAGTAAAAAAGATAAGCCAATAAAAATAAACGGCGATCATTGAAAGAAGTATATCTGGTTGGGCGATTAATTCGAACCAACCGGTTTGAACTCGTACGTAGAAAAATAAAATCCACGCAAGATTAACTGCTATAAAATCAGTGGTAAGTATTAAAAATTTTTCGGTTCGTTTGTTCATATAAGATTTTTTTGTAGCGTAGATTCTTAATCTGCGCAGGTTGTTTAATAACACAGATTAAGAATCTGTGTTACAGTTTTACAATTTTGTTAAAACTTTATCAGAAATAAAATCTCCTATTGATAACGAAGCGGTAGCCGCAGGAGAAGGTGCATTACAAACATGAACAACTTTCTTATCTTCAACAATATAAAAATCATCAAGTAAACTTCCGTCTTTTAAGCATGCTTGAGCCCGGACACCGGCACCGCCGGGTGCAAGATCATCTGCAGTTACTTCTGGTATCAATTTGTTTAAAGCTTTCACAAATGCTTTTTTGCTATACGATCTGTAAAACTCGCCTAATCCCATTCTCCAATGTTTTTTAATCAATTTATTAAAGCCGCTCCAGGAAAAAGTTTCAAAAGTATCGAGTAAATTAAAACTTGTTTTTGTATATCCTTCCCGTTTAAAAGAAAGAACTGCATTCGGTCCGCATTCTCTTTCTCCATTTATCATTCTTGTAAAATGAACTCCTAAGAACGGAAAAACCGGATCGGGTACAGGATAAATGAGAGCATTCACTAAATTATTTTTTTCTTTCTTCAATTTATAATACTCACCGCGGAAAGGAACAAGACGTAACTGCAAATCCGGATGAGTCATTTTTGTAATTCTATCTGCAAATAATCCCGCACATGTTACAATAACTTTGGATTTGAAAACACCTTTCGAAGTAATTACTTCACATTCATCATTCTTAATTAATAGATTTTTTACTTCGGTATTGAATTCTATTTTCCCTTCTGCGCGTTTAATCAATTCAAGATATTTTTCCGATACTTCGCTGTAATCAATAATTCCGGTTTGAGGAACAAAAATTCCCGCAACACACTCTACGTGCGGTTCAATTTCTTTTACTTCCTCACGTGTTAATCTTTTTAATCCTACAAGACCATTCTTGTTTCCACGATCAAGAATATTTTCCATTAAAGAAATTTCTTTCTCGGTAACTGCAACAATCACTTTCCCGCAAATATCATAACGGACTAGATTCTCGTTGCAGAAATCAATCAGCATTTTATATCCGCGAACGCAATTCTGAGCTTTCAAACTTCCGGGTTTATAATAAATGCCGGAATGAATTACACCGCTGTTATTTCCCGTCTGATGTTTTGCTACATTATTTTCTTTTTCCAGTATAAGTAGTTTTAGTGAGCGATTCTTTTCTAGAATCTTCAACGCAGAAGCTAATCCGACAATACCTCCCCCAACAACAATCACGTCATATGTCATTTTAAATTAATCCAAAATAAATGATCAATGGAAATTCATTTTACAACTGATTAGTAGGAAACATACTATTACTTTAGTTTTTATTTTTCTCTTACAATGAAATATTTTTAAATATAAAAAGCATGACACAAAAATCTACAAATTTTGATAGTATTCCAATTATTGCAAAGAAACCGCGAAAAAAATTCAATGTTTTTTTGACACCAAGAAACGGTCGGCAAGAGGTATTGCGGTTTGGTTAAGAACCATCTGTATCGCTTGTCCCATTGATTGTGATAGGACATTTTTGGCAAGTTATTGAAAAAAGAAAAAAACAATGAAGTTTTGAAAACACAAAATTTTTTATTTAATCAACAATCGAAATACAAATCAGAGTAATAAAAACAGATTCTTCTGAAATCATTACAACTATCCGGGATTATTTGACAAATGTTTTTTTAAGTAAAAAACTGCCTGATCTCCCAGATTGGCAGCATTAAGTTCCTTAGCACGTTTGGAAAACTTTGAAATATCTTTTTTCGAAAAAAGAGAATTCTTGGGATTAATCAAATATGAGTGTAGGTCATTTAGTGGTATGTTCATTAAATATTGTTCACTTCCCCAGAATTGAAAAGCTGTCGAGTCATAAATAACGTTGCTAAGCTCAAAGTTTGTTCTTTTAGAAAGAATTTCGATACTCTTAATAGAATGAAGATAAAAATGTCTTGGCGCATCTATCTGTACCCATTTCATTCCATAGTTCTTCCATGCATAAGAAGAAACAGTCGGAACTCTTATTACACAATAGCCGCCGGGTTTTAATAAATCAGATGCAATTTTTAATATCTTTTCTTGGTCGGGAATATGTTCAAGCGAATGATGAAACATTATCACATCCCATTTGCCTTGAACCTCGTGGATATTTTTTTTTTGAATTCTTAAACCATTTCCATATTCAATATCTTTCTCATTAAAAGGATCAATTCCAAGAAGGTTTTTAAATCCAATTTCACGAAGGGCGTGTAAAAATATGCCTGCTCCACATCCAACATCAAGAATATTGCAGTCTTTTCTTATCGAAATGTGAGCAAGTGATCTGTACTCTATTGCCGGATATTTGGCATAAAATAGTTTTCCAATAATTCCTCTATTGAAAACAGCATATTCATTTCTCAAATTTTTCACTAACCTCTCAATTATATTCAAATTCGAGACTGATTTATATGAATAGTAGCCATCGGTGTAATACTTTGAAATATCTGAAGGGAAACTTTCAATCTGCAGACAATCGCACATTGAGCATTGGAAATAAAGAAAGACATCTCTATATCCAAGCATCATTTCTTGCGCTTCATATTGTTGATTATTTATTTTATTGCCACAGATTCTACATTGCATATTTCAACCTTGATAAAGTAAAGGGCGGTTCTAAAAATATCAATATCCTCTGCGGACTTTGCGTTTTCTTTGCGTTCTCTGCGTTAAATATTTACATACGATAATTTTTAGAACCGTCCTAAAGAGAATCTAATATTATAACGAGCTTCCCTTTATTCTTAGAGTAATTTAAAATAATAATTTGATCTATTCAAATGAGCGCAGTATAGTTTTGAGAAAGCAGCTCATTAATGAACTGTTTGACGAATAACTATTTGTACTCCATTTTCACCTACCCACTAATTATCTTGGAATAAAGCTCGTCAACTTTTTCTTATCTGCTGCCTGTTCACCCCAACAGTATTTAGTTTACTCGATTTATGGATTAATTAAGTCAAAATACATCGGCATTTAATTTTTCAATAATATATATTTCGTCAGATTTGAAAAACTTCAGGCATCATTATGCTCAACCAAAATAATAGAATGATTAGCATCATAGATAAGCTTATTTATTTTTTTTCTATAGTTTTTCTTTTGAGTCTTACTAATTCGATTTTTGTAAATCAGATTGGTTATTATTTCTCGTTGATTTTCATTGTAGTCAGATTTTACTTAACCAGAGAAAATCCTTTTTACAAAACCGGTCTTGAGTACGCATTTCTTTTTTATATCGCAGCAGAAATACTTTCGACAGTCTTCTCTATAGATCCGGCTCACTCATTTCGTAATCTTCTGAAAAGATTTTTTCTTATTCCCATCATTTATACTTTTGTTTATTCAGCAAAAGATTTTGAAAGTACAAAACGGTTTGCACTTATTTATCTTGGTGCTGCTCTGGCAACGATGTTTGTTTACCTTGGATTGTCATACAATTATTTCGTAAACAATTTTTATCAACTTTATGAATCCGGTCCAGCAACTTTTCAGTATCCGATTACATCGAGCGAGCTAATGAGTTTTTCACTTGTCTTTCTCTTTGCTTTTTTAATCAGCGAGAAGATGTCGAGAAAATATCGAGTATTAGTTTTAGTTTTTTTTATAATAAACCTTTTAGCATTACTTGCAACATACAAACGAACCGGATGGATGGGTGCAGCTGCCGGAATTTTATTCGTCATAGTACTTGGTAGAAAAAGGATTCTATTAATTCCTGTATTATTGCTGCTAATCGCAAGTGCATTCATCGAGAAGAATATTAGTGAGATTCATATTTATTCTTATAAACAGAATGGATTAGTTACAAAAATCGAATTGAAAACCGAGGGGCGAGCATATTCTGTTCTTCCCGAAGGTAATGTGTATTACGTAAGTGATTTTGAGAATGGTTTGACAAAATTTCAAGATAATAATGTTCTTGATAAATATGATCTTGGTTCACCTGTCGTAGATTTCAAAAAATGGCAAGACGATTTTTATGTTGCGAATTTGATAGACACCCGTTTTGTACTGATGAATAAGGACGCAAATAATAAACTGAAAAGAGTGGATGAATTCATAACACCCGGATTTACAAGCGACTGGTGCGTATCAAACAGATTTATCTACGTGATTGACAGCGATAGCGGTTTAACAGTGTTTAGAAATCCTTCCGACATAAAAAACAAAATTAGATTTTCAAAGAATATAGGAAGAGATTACCAAAAGATTTTTGTTGATTCATCTTTTGTGATTCTGTTCTCAAAGTCCAAAGAACTAACCGTATTCTCTTTGAAGAATTCTTTACCCGACAAATTAATAATCACAAAGAAATTCTCCGATACAAGCGAACTAATTTTCTACAAAGATTCTAAATTGATTGTCTCGGAAAATAACGGACTCAAATTATATTCGATCGAGTCTGATAAAATTGTAACTACAGATGTTAACGAAAAAATATCCGGTGCCTTCAGCGCAATTGAAAGTGAAAACAAATTATTCATCACAACTACCAGGAAAGACATTGTTGAATTGGAATTGCCACTGAAGAATAAACTCAATATCAAATCATTTTTCAATTTAGGTTTTATGCCAAAAAGTATTGCCTATGGTAACGGAAACTTGTTTGCCTCTCAAGTAAAAAGAAGCCGGTTATTAAGCTCGGTTGATTTGTATATCCCCTCAAATTTTTCGCGATTAGCTTTATGGAGAGCTGGATGGCTGATTTTTATGGATCACCCGTTAGTTGGCGTAGGCGATATTGATTTAGCTGAATCGTATAAACAGTACAAAAGAAATTTCGATAAAGAAATTCAAGGACATCTTCACAATAATTACATTCATCTGTTGGTAACTTTGGGAATCTTTGGTTTTACTGCAGCGATGTTTTTACTCTTAAGGATTTTTATTATTCACATAAAAAATTATTATGTTCTTAAAGACGAACCTTTTGCAGCATCCTACGCACTTGGCGCAGCCGGATCGTTTGTTGCTTTTATTGTTGCGGGATTGACGGAATGGAATTTTGGCGATCATGAAATTATTACTATGGTTTGGTTTATGCTTGCCCTCAGTATTTCTTTTGTAAAAAACAAGAAAAATAAAATTGCTTAGTTGCCAGATTGATTTAATGCGCTTTAGTATTTTGTGTTAACATTTGCCAGATAGTTAGAAGTATGATCTGAACATCTAACCAAAAATTCCAATTCTCGATATACCAGATATCATATTCAATTCTTTCAATGGTTCTTTTTCTATTCTCGTCCGGGTCGGCAACGTCTCCTCTTAGCCCGTGAATTTGAGCCCATCCTGTTAGACCGGGTTTAACCAGATGACGTAATTTAATAGCATTGAAATATTGAATGTATTCTTGGTTGAATGCAACCGCATGAGGACGGGGACCAACTACAGACATTTCTCCTTTAAGAACATTCCAGAATTGGGGGACTTCATCAAGATTAGATTTTCTTAAAAATTTCCCAATCTTCGTAACTCGTTGGTCGTTTTCGATTGTTGGATTAAAATAATTTTCATGAACTTTTTCCTCCACGTACATCGAACGGAATTTGAAACACCGGAATTTTTCATTCTTTAAGCCAATACGGTCTTGAATAAAAAAGATTGATCCGCGTGATGATAATTTAACTATAATTGAAATCAACGGAATCAACCAGCTTAGAACAAGAATCAATACTGCAAGCGAGAAGAATATATCAAATGTTCTCTTAACAAATCGCCATTGAATCTCAGCCAGCGGTTCATCGCGAACGGTAATAATTGGAAAATTTCCAATTGTGCTCAATATAAATTTTTTGGAGAGAAACTGAAAATAATCTGGTATGATATGCGTTCTTACAGCATTTTTGTTGCAGATATTAATAATACGGCTGAGTTTGTGAGAATCGCAGTTTGGAATTGCAATTACCACTTCGTCAATTTTTTGTTCAATTAAAATCTCGCTTAGACTTTCTAATCCGCCTAAATATTTTTCGCTTGTACTCGGGTTTTCATCAATAAATCCAACGATCTTAAAACCAAAATTCGGATTCGATTTAACTAGCTTAATAAACTCGATGCCAATACTATTAGCGCCAATGACGGCTAAATTTCTAATATACTTACCTTTTTCTCGCAGTACACTTTGAATCATTCTGAAAGAGATTGTTCTGAGACCCACAAGAAGAACAAGAAACACAAAATAAAAGATGATAAAATTACGTGTGAATAAATCTTCCTTTTTTACAAAGATGAAAATAATAGCGGCAACAATCTGAACTAAAGCATTTTTAAAAATAATGGTTGCTTGAAAGAAAAATTCATGCGGGCTAAAATTGTCATAGAAATCAGTTACATTTGTTGTGAAATACCATACGATGTTAAGTGTAAACAGCAAAAAAAACATATACGGTCTTTGATAAAGAATGTGCAGCGACTGGGCAAGCCATGCAGCTAAAAAGAATGTTATATTAAGCAGCAGTAAATCTATCATTAGTTTGATAGAGTAAAGTGATTTTTGGTTTACTATCATATGCGGTCTTTAATTAAAAGGTGTCTATAATATAATCTTCTATACAATAATTTTTTTAATTATAATAGAATAATTAAATGTGGCTTGAAAGTAATTATACCACTTAAAGAGAAAGAGTGCAATAATCTGACTCCCTAAGCTCGTTTACTGTCCATACAAAATTAGGAAAACTTTTTCGGTCAATAATAAGTTAAAATGATTTCCGTAATAATCGTCCAATACAATAACAGCCTGCTAACTCATACAGCTATCGTATCATTTAGAAAATATCATACCTGTAACTATGAAATTATTCTGGTAGATAACGGTTCAACGGAACCGAACGCGGTTGATTTTGCAAAAGACATTCCTAACCTCAAATTAATTTGTCTCGATAAAAATATTGGATTTGGAAAGGCAAATAATCTGGCTGTTCAAAAATCCTTAGGAGATATTTTACTCTTTCTTAATAATGATACGGTAACAACCTCAGAGTTCATATCTAAGATTGAAGCAGAATTTTATAAAGACTCTTCAATTGGAATTATCGGACCAAAACTTTATAATCCCGATGGGTCATTACAATTATCGTATGGAAAACTACCTTCGGTATTCGTCGAATTTGCAGATAAATTATTTTACGCTCTGGTTGATAAGAAGAACAAATTGGTGCTGAACTATCTCAAGAAAAAATATGTAAAGAAGGAATTTACTGGATGGGTAACAGGAGCCGCCTTATTTATTAAAAAAAAATTGTTTTTAGAAATGAATGGATTTGACGAATCATTCTTTATGTATTTTGAAGACAAAGATCTGTGTAAACGCGTTAATGATTCGGGTAAAAAAGTTGTTTTTTTTTCCGAATCATCTCTAATTCATTTGCGTGGCGCAAGTCTTAACGAGCCCAACAGAGAATTTCTTAACAGGAAATACCGCGAAAGTCAGCTGATCTATTATAAGAAACACAAAACAAAATTTGAGCAAATATTACTGAAAGCATACTTGAAAATATCAGGCAAAACGAATTGAGGAATATCAAAATAAAAATATTAATGTTGATTGATGAAGCTAAGATAGGCGGAGGGCAGCAGCATTTACTTTGGCTTGTTCAAAAAATTGATAAATCAAAATTCAAAATTGAGGTTGCATGTGAGGAAAATGGCTATCTGGTTGATGAACTTAGAAAAAATAATATCAAAGTTCATCGGCTCGATATTTCCAATAGTCTAAGTGTAAAATCATTTATATCAACATATCTTCTTCTAAAAAAGGTTTCTGCCGATATTATACATACACATGGCGGTACAGCGGGCTTTTATGGAAGACTGGCTTCGATAATTAATTACAAAGGAGTAGTCGTTCATACTTATCATGGAATTCACTATTTAAATTTTGATAAAAAAATTTTGGGGAGATTATATAAATTTATTGATAGATTCTTATTAAGATTTACTGATTGCACAATTTGTGTCGCTCAAAAGGATTTCGAAATTGGATTAAAAGAAGGAATTGTTAAAAAGGAAAATTCTATTG
Organism: Melioribacteraceae bacterium; assembly: GCA_041658245.1. Taxonomy (GTDB): domain Bacteria; phylum Bacteroidota; class Ignavibacteria; order Ignavibacteriales; family Melioribacteraceae; genus Fen-1258. Next base: position 28,864 of record JBBAAM010000003.1, on the reverse strand, counting down.
TAATACATAATGGCGTTGACGTTGAAAAATTTTCCCTTACTAACAAGAATTCAGATTTTAAGATCAACCTAAAAAATGAAAATGATTCTATTATTATTGGTTCGGTGGGGCGTCTCCATTATCAAAAGGGGTATGAGTATTTAATTGATGGTTCTAAATCAGTACTTGAAAAATTTCCAAATGTTAAGTTTGTATTAATTGGCGATGGAGAGCTACGAGGTAGTCTAGAATCACTAGCTAAGAAAAATGGAGTGTATAATTCATATTCTTTTATGGGAAATCAAAAAGATATCCCCGAACTTTTGGCGCAAATGGATATCTTTGTTTTACCCTCATTATGGGAGGGATTACCGCTTGTTATTCTTGAAGCGATGGCAGCCAAGAAACCGATTGTAGCAACAGAAGTAAACGGGACTGTTGAAATAATTGAATCCGGTAAAGATGGAATACTCGTTCCCCCAAAGAATTCAACTGCCCTTTCTTTAGCATTAATTCGCCTCTTAGAGGATAATGAATTCTGCAAAGTAATAGCATCAAATGCTTATGAAAAAGTTGTACGCGACTTTAATATTTCTAATATGATAAATGAAACAGAAAATCTTTACCTCAAACTTTTACTGAAAAAAGAAAATGCTTAAAAAATGGCTGCCTAGTTTAATCGGTCTGAGCGCTTTTGCTTTATTGGGTCGTTTGCTCGGTTTTGTTCGGGAAGTTTTAATGGCTTCTAAATTTGGTGCAAACGAAATTACCGATGCATATTTAACCACTCTCTTATTGTTCGATATTGCAATAGCCACTAACTCATCCATTCTTTCCGGCACATTATCCTACGCAGCAAATATCAAAAACCTAAAAAATATTTCCGGCTCGCTTTCTAAAGTTGGGTTGAAATCATTTGCAGCTCTGTTTGTATGCGCGCTTTTATTTTATCCCTTAGCAGATAAACTCATTCCATTGATATTTACACGTTCACAGTCAACGGCGCAGATTATCATCGAAGCATCCCGGTTATTTTTAATTCTCGCTTCCTTTCTTGTAGCAAATGGAATTTTTTCTGCTCTTCTTCAAATGAAAGGTGATATTACAAATCCCGGGAGATTAATCATCTTTTTGAATGTTTCATCAATCGCGTTTCTAATTCTTTTCACAAAGTACTTTGGAATTGTTTCTCTTCCGCTTGGATTCCTTTTTGGTGGCGTTCTCTTTTTTGTTTATCAACTTTATTTGATTCAAAGAATTCAACCCGTTGAATCAGATAATTCAGATACGAGTAAATTCAATATACTGGGTTGGGGCGTTGTTGTTTTGATGGTGTTTGGTAATTCTCTGCTGCCAAGCGTTTCCGGTTTATTAGAAAGATATTTTGCATACTCTTTTGTTGAAGGAACATTTTCTCATTACCAGTATGCTGCAAAGATAATGTTGCTGCCACTTACAATCTTTAGTTTTGCAATCAGTACATCTCTTCTTCCCATTCAGACAAAATCAATTGCAGAAGGAAATGAAAAAGAATTTTTGAAGGCAACAAATAATGGTATCCTTTTTTCGGTTGTAACCTCTTCCTTTTTTGTACTTCTCTTTTCAGTTTTAGCTGAGCCAATAATTCAGCTAATTTACCAACGAGGACATTTCACATCAAACGACACCATGGAAACATCTTTTGCTTTGAAGGTAATGTCGCTTGGGCTGATTCCATTTCTTCTAAATCCGTTGATAGCTAACATTTTTTATTCATTGAAAGCAATCAAGAATATCATTTTAATAAATCTAATTTTCATTATAATCCAAGCCGTTATTCTTTTTATCCTTTCAAAAACATTTTCCGGCATCGAAACACTTACAATAGCTTGGGCAATCTTTGTATGGATAAACAACAGCGCACTGCTTTACTATCTTGCACGAGTAAAAGGAGTTCGATTTGATAAGGAAATAATGTTTAAACTATTCCTGATCATAATGAGCACGGTAGTTATGATTTTGATAGGAAGATACTTTTCGAATTTGTTGTTTGATGATTTAACTATCTTAGAAAGTAGTTTGGTGATTTTTTTAAAAACATTCGTAATCGGAATTGTTCTGTTTCTCGCATTTGCGTTTACCACATTTTTTGTCTTTCGGGATAAACTTAACGGGATTAGATCTTATCTGAAAGAGCTGCGTAGATAATCTGTAAGAAGTTGTTATCTGTTTAGGCTGGTTCTAAAAACTATCTTTTGTAAAAATTTAACGCAGAGAACGCAAAGAATACGCAAAGTCCGCAGAGAATATTGAAGTTTTTAGAACCACCCTTTAGTAAATTCATTTTGTGAAATGAGCTGCTACTTTTTCTTCAATATACTTTTTGATCTTCTCCTTAAATAGAACTCGGTCAAACTTCAGCGCATGAGCACGAATTGTTAAATGATTGAAATTTGTTTTTTCAAAATCAGCGATTGCTTTAATTAATGATACTACAGTCTGTTCGTAGAAAAATATTCCAGTTGAAGTCGTACCTTGGTCAATAACAGTTTCAAGAGCCCCACCTTTTCCGAAAGCAATTACAGGTTTGCCGCACGCCATTGCTTCGAGAGGAACAATCCCAAAATCTTCTACACCGGGAAAGATTAAAGCACGGCATCCGGCATAAATTTTTGCCAGTTCGTCATCGCCTCGCCAGCCAAGAAATTCAATATTGTCTTTTGCAATCAATTTCAATATTTCGCTTTCCGGTCCGCTGCCAACAATAACCAACCTTCTCCCGATTTTATTGAACGCTTCAACCGCAATCTCGACTTTTTTGTAAGGAACTAGTGCGCTTACAATCAAAAAATAATCTTCATTTTTTTCTGAAATTTGGAAAAGAGATGTATCAACCGGCGGATGAATCACATCGGCTTGGCGGTTGTAATATTGTTTTATCCGTCTGGCAACGTTATAAGAGTTTGCAATGTAATAATGCACACGCCCGCTTGTTCGTACATCCCATTTACGTAACTGTGGTGCGAAGATACTCATCGCGGTTCTGGTCAAAAATCCCGCTTTATCTTTCCCGAAATACTCATCATACATTTCCCAAACATAACGCATTGGTGTATGACAATAACAAATATGCAATCCATTCTTTCCAGGTTTGGCACCTTTTGCAACGCAATGGCTTGTAGAAATTATAAGATCATATTCTGAGAAATCAAGCGACTCGATTGCCAGGGGAAATAAAGGCAGATAGTTTCTATATTTTTTCCCTTTTAAGGGAAGTTTATCAATGAAAGATGTTTTGATATTCATCTTCTCGATGGCAGGAGATAACATACCTTTATTATGAAGGAGAGTAACAAGTGTAGCCGCGGGATACAATTCACAAAGTACTTCTAAAACCTTCTCCCCTCCGCGCATACCAGTCAGCCAATCGTGAACTATTGCTATGTTCAGGTTTTTCATATTTGCAATCTTTTCCATTTGCATACAGAAGGAATTATTATAGTAAAGACAAAGTCGTACACCCAAGCAAAGACGAGAAAACATTTTTTGTTACTTTTTCGATAAAGAATTTACTCTAAATGTAATTAGAAATATTTTTCTTGTAATACTCGTACGTTAGTTGGATTCCCTCTTCTAACGAAACCTTCGTTTTCCATGAAGTGAGTTCTTGCAGTTTAGAAATATCCACGGTGATATCGCCGGTTTCTATCTTCTCATAATCTTTCGGCCATGGAATATATTCCACTTTGCCGCTCTTCACACAGCTTACTACACTTTGCACCATGTCACTAAATCTTGAAGAAATTCCGGAGCCAATATTGATGATTTCACCAATGGCTTTCTCATTCTCGGCGCATTTAATCATCGCACTAACAATATCATCTACATAAATATAGTCTCTCAGTTGGAGTCCGTCGCCATATATTTTGATAACCTTATTTTCCATCGCTTGTCTGATGAACCAGCCGACCAGCGAATATTTGCTATGTTTTATCTGTTGTCTAGGACCGTAAGGATTAGTCAACCTTAATATAGAACATGGAATACCAAAATCTTTATAATACATCAACAAATATTTTTCGGAAGTAAGTTTATGAATTCCATATAGACTAAGCGGATTGGTATCGCAATTCTCGGTGATGAGAGGTTTTTCAACTTTTCCATATACCATTCTAGAGCTCGAAAAGATAATCTTGGCTTTTGGATTATACTTCCTGCAAGTTTCTAAAATATTTAGCGTGGCGCGGGCGTTTAAATCCAAATCCTCAAATGGAATGTTGAGACTATCTATATAACTCACTTGTGCGGCAAGATGAAATATGATATCAGACTTTTCAATCAAAGGTCGTATTACATTTGTATCGCGAACATCATTTATCACTATTTCAATTTTTCTTTCTTTGCCTAGAATATTAAATACGTTTCCGCCGTAAAGAGGATTGAGGTTATCAATTATTTTGATGTTCGCACCAAGTTCAATCAACTTGAGCGCTAAATTGCTTCCGATGAAACCCAACCCACCCGTTATTAAAACATTTTTATTCTTGTAGTAATTTTCCATTGAGTATTGCCGTAATATAATTAGCTGAAGACTAAATGATAGTTTGTGCTATTTATTCAACTCCTCATACAAATGTTTATAATGATTCATCATGCTGACTAATGAGAATCTATGTTTTATGGAAGCATTAAATTTTATAATTGTTTCCCGGTTCTTTTTTATAACTACAAGTTTAGATATATAATCATCAAAGTCATCTAGCACAAATAGTTGATTCTGAGAATTACCAACCACATCTGGATTGCCCCCCACATTTGAAGCAAGGATCGGTATTCCCGCATATAATGCTTCAATCAAACTTATCGAAACACCCTCGTAACGTGATGAAAGCGTGAAGACATCAAATCCTTTCATATACTGATGAGAATTTTTTAGTTCGCCTGCCAAGAGGAAGTCGTTTTGTATTCCAAGCTTTTGAATCAGCACTTCATAATTTTTGCGATCGGGACCATCTCCGACAATTACAACTTTAGCATTTGGAATTTTTTCTTTAATCCGTAAGTAGTTATGAATCAGAAAATCATAATTCTTTTGGTAAATAAGTCTTCCTGTAGATCCAATCAAAAAATTATCTGTCAAATCCATGCCACACTTCTCAGAAAAATATATTCTTGCATCCTTTCCGCTTAGAAAACTCATCTCCTTTTCATCTAAGCCATTATAAATAACTTCGGCATTTTTTACCATTCCGGCTTCTTTGACTTCTTTATAGTTAAGATTGCATTCGAACACAACTCTATTCACCGTGTTAAGAAGTAGTTTATAATAAAATTTGGCGAGCATCTTAAAAAAAACGTTTGCCTGATAATTATTATCTATAAAAGATAACCCGTGAAAAGTGAATACTGTTTTTGGTTTTTCTTTTAAGAAAGAAGTTGAGATTGCACCAATTAATGTATTAGAGCTATTTAGATGAACAACATCATATTTATTTTTTTTCAATAAACGATGCAGATCATAAATAAAATAAAATGAATTAAAGACACTGAAATTTCTTTTTAATGAGTTCAAGTAATGGAATTTGATATTATCTTTTTCAAGTTCGCCGAAAAGATAATTACCATCTCCGGCTGCCACTTCAACATCTAATCCAGATCTCTTGAGAGAACGTGCAAGGTTCAAGACAAATACTTGAGCTCCGCCTATCTCGGATTTGGTTATGACTAACAATATTTTCATAATAATAATTTTTACAGATTAATTAATTAGGAAATGCTGCTTCCCTTAAAATTTGTGTTAGAATGGGTACATTTATTTGTAAAGTAAATTTATCTTCTACTAATTTACGTCCATTCAGCCCCATTTGTTTTCTTAAATCCGGATTATTCTTTAATATTTTCAAATATTTTACCCAGTCATCTTTAGTCTTGGCTAAAAATCCATTAACACCATCTGTTACCAATTCCTGATTTACACCAACCGGTGAGGCAATGACAGGAATGCCGCATGCCATATATTGAATAAGCTTGAATCCACACTTGCCTCTTTCCCATGGACTATCAATCAGCGGCATAATACCAACATCAAATTTTCTTATCTCAATCACTTCTGTAGATTCATTCCAACTAATTATTTTATGAGGTATCTCCTTCAATTCAATAATTCCACTGCCAATGAGATGCACAATTGAATTTGATTGATAACAGAAATCCCTCAACTCACATTCAATATACTTAACATATTTTGAGTTGGGTGGAGAACCAACCCAGCCAATTGTAAAAAGCTCTTGAGTTTCGGCTTCGGTCTTCACCGAGTATTTATCAATATCAATAACAGTTGGAAGAATTTTTACATTCTTGGCCTTGTTTTGAATTGCTCTTTCGGCCAAATATTGATTCCCAACTGTTACTACCTCTGCAATATTCATAATTTTATCAATCTTCTTACCAAGTAACTTTTTAATGAGGGAATATTTATTCATATCGTAGCGGTGAAAAAATGCGTCATCGTGATCAACAACGAAAGGGATCTTTGATTTCAGAAACCATGATTCCATTCCGGCAGGAATCCAAGGGAATCCTTCTTGTTGAAGCCAGATTAAATCAAAATTTTTTTTCTGAAGAAGAAAAGAAAAACGTGTTATATAATTTTTAATAATTTCATTAATGGGCAATTTCTTTTGAAAATATAAATGATGTATATAATTATCACCCAATAATGAATGAACAGTAATTTTCCATCCGAGACTTTTAAAGTATGGTAAGTACTGAAAGAAACGGTAGCGGCTGCTTGAACCTAAATCACTATAACGAGTAAGTACTAATATTCTCATTTATAATCTTATCGAAATGATTTGAAAAGCATCTTATAAGCAGATGCAATTTCGGGAACACCTTTAATTGAACCCTTCAACAATTGATCAATTATCCTTATGAGTGGTTCAATGAATAAAATCACAGCGGCAATCAAATAATATTCAAAGATGGTAAAATGTTTTTTTGAATAATTCATCTTGCTGCGTAAATAATAAAAAAGTCTATTTGCTTTAATCTGTTCCGTCGTTCCACCCCCTTTATGATAAATATATGCATCAGCAAGATAAATACTTTTTTTTCCTGCGTTTCTTGCCCGAAATGATAAATCCATATCTTCGAAATAAACAAAATATGATTCATCATAGCCGTTAAGTTGTTCAAATAATTTTCTACGTATCATCAAAAATGAACCCATAACTTGATCAACTTCTTTGCTTTCCTTATGGTCCCATTCAGTTAAAAAATGTGCGGAAAATAATTTTGGGAACAACCTATCTAGACCAAGTGAAATAGTTATCATTGTATAAGCAGACGGAAACCTAGCACAATTTCTGCATATCTCATTTTTATCATCGCGAAGTTGTATTCCAGCAATTCCAAAATGATCATTCTCCTTCTTATTCAAAAAACTTATTGGAACTGAAAGAGAATTACTGAATAGTCGCGTATCAGGATTTAAAAATAATAAATAATCTGCTTCGCTTGCCTTGGCGCCTTGATTGCATGCTCTGGCAAAGCCAAGATTTTGTGCATTTCTAATTATTGTCAAAGGTAGATTTATATTTTCAAGATTATCAAGCGATCCATCGTTCGATGCATTGTCTATAACAACAACTCTGTTAAGATAAAAACTATTTTGAACTGCATTGTTAATTGAACCAATACACTCTGATAATAATGTACCGGAATTCCAATTGACTATTATGACATCAAGTTTTGGTTGCATCTAGGTTAAAACAATTCAAATGAATTAGATTTTAGCGAAAATATCTTGATTTTTTCTACCTTAAAAAATACTGTAATATTTGTTAGATATTTTTTGATCTACCATAAATTTTTCATTCCAACAACAATACGTAAATATTGATACGGATTGATTTCTAATCTAAAGTTGTCGTTTTAAATCCTTTGTTAGAATTACGGTTACATTAGACAAGTATTTACCAAGGGCAAAGCACATAAAGTCTAAATACTTGATCGCATAGTAATTATACGAGCGAATACCAATCATAGAATTCAATTTGCTAATAAAAAAATTTTTGGTGTATTTAAAAGAAATTTGAAATTTAGTTTCCTCTACAAGCGTTTTTAATTGACGAAGCGAGATATAGTTCGTATCAGTTTCTAAAATATGAGCAAATCTAAGAGCAAATTCTTCAATAGATTTCCAACCATAGCGCTGCTTACCTTGATGATATTGTTTATTCAGTCCCAACCTTGCAAAGAATAATATAAAGAGTCTTCTTAGTTCTAAATTTTTGATCTTGTGAACAATGGGCATAAATGCATGTCCTTCCCAAAGAACTTCGCGAAGAGGAAATAAATTGATGTTTACTCCGTTTGAATTAAGACACCTAAATATTTCCTTAAAAAGAAATTTGTGATCATGCACATGTTCCATAACTTGATTAGTAATGATAAAATCAAATTCATTTTCTTGGTAAGGAAGAGTGTCTTTAGATGTAATAACAACCATTTCTTCAGTTTCAACATTATCTGAATGGAGCTGTGACAAATACTGATTTGTTTTAACAACATAATCTTTTTCTTGTTGATTCGCATCGCTAACGTCTAATCCAAAAATTTTAATTTTAAATTTTGGTCTAAGAATTGTAAGAGCTTGACAAATATGCCCAATCAATTTTCCATCGCCACACCCCAGATCAAGAATTTTGATAACCTTAGAGTTGTCCATTTTTAACATGTATGTATTTATAACTGCGGCTAAATGCTGATAAGTGATGGATGATGCTTTTACAATTTTATAATTTGTCATTGTCATATTGCTATTTAAATTAATATTTACGAAGGAAGAAACAAGCCACATCACCATCATTATTTAGATTAAGTTGTTCGGCTTTCTTTTTATAGTCCTTAATCTGTTTTTTTGAAAAAATAGATTCCTTAGACTTAAAGAACAAAGATCTCTTATCGTGAAGCGGAATTCCATTAATAATCTGTTCGCTTCCCCAAAACTGAAAATCCCAAGATTCATAAATTACCTTATCTAAAGAGAATCCGGTTAGGGCAGCTAATTCTCTAATTCCAGTTACGGTTGGAATTGACAAGTGACGGGGTGCATCAAGCTGAACCCAATTATCACCATATGTTCTCCAGGCATAGCCGCCAACAACTGGAATGCGAATTAATACATACTTGTTTGGGTTTAGTAATGCAGCGGCTTTTAATAGATCTTTTATGGGATCATTAACATGTTCTAAAGAGTGATTAAACATGATAAGATCATATTTCTCGTTGACATCTTGTATATTTCCCTTAAAAAGATTTAATCCCTTAAATGGATTTTTACTGCCGGAAATAAATGGATCAATTCCGGATAAATTAGAAAATCCATATTGGTGCATCAGAAATAACAATTCACCTTCACCGCTGCCAACATCAAGGATTGCATCTTCAATTCTAACATTAGCAATTCTCAAGAAATCACCAATAGGCGGTGCCCACCATACTTTTTTTACAATTTTCCCTATTAATCCTTTAGCAGTATATGAATTATCAAATCTCTTGAGTTTAAGCCAGCTCTTCAATCTGTTTTCATGTCTCAATTCAAAAGATAAATAGTTGGGAGGATAATACTTTGCCAGGTTAGAAGGAATTTCTACGATTTGTATACTGCTACAATTTGCACATTCCACATACTCAAATTCATCTCTTAAACCAAACATCATTTCACGAGTTATGAATTTCTGTTTAGGATTGTTACTTTGACAAAAGTGGCAACTATACATATTCTTAATTGTTATTGTATTAGTAAGTTTAATTGAGATCAATATTTAAATAATTATTTACTCACCTTACGCAAAGTATTGTAATTGTCATATTGAGCATATTCACTTCGTTCAATGTAAACTCCGCGAAATATCTCAAAACAGTTTGAAATCGAGGTGTCGCGATTCTTCACTCCGTTCAGAATGACAATTTTGCGTAAGGTGAGTTATTTAGTCTTACTAAGGGATATATATTTTAATACAATTATCAATGCAAATAAATTATAAACGAACCAAAGATAGCTGATCGCGTTGTTAAAGAATGAAAATATTACGGCGAATAAAAACATTCCGAAAATGGCTAATTTCATTAAAGTTGGTTTCACCTTGAATGAATAATACATCGAACTTAGAGTCATACCTCCTATCAAGGGAATCATGAAAATTCCTAATACTCCAAAATCTCTATAGTATGTCCAAAAGGCAGAGTAAGTATTATAACTACTAGTAAGGAAAGGTGTTTCAACCAAGCTGAAATACTCATCAATCCAGTGTTTTAATCCTGTAATTGCTGTCATGAAATCGAATGTATAATACCCATAAGTAAAATGTTCTACCTTTGCTATTGATCTAGCATAGTTTTCCAGATTCATTACTACATACATATATGGTTCAGTAAATATTGCATAGTCTTGTGAAAATTTCATTTTTGACATTTTGTATAAAACAAAAATAACAATCTCTCCCGCCCTAAATGATGAAACTAAATAGAAAAATATAATAAGTATTAGACCGGAAATTAATACAGTTTTATATTTGATTCGATGAGTTGTATAATAGAATAAAGTAGTTACCATTAAAATAGCCATAAATATTTGATAACGCTGAAGAGTAAGAGCATATAAAACGATAGCCAACAATGAAAGTAGAGCAAGGATACTTTTGCGGAGTTTGTTTTTCTTCTCAGTAATAAAATACACGCAAGAAAAAAAAACAATAAGCACAACGTTGTGAAGGAATAAACCGATTCCAAACATTGTGAAGTTAGCACGTGCCTTGCCCGGTTTGCTGCTAAATAAAGGTATTTCGTTTGTCTTAAGATAGATGATTATATAACCTAGTAGAAAAAGGGAAAAAAGTATTATAACAACTTTATACAATTTTGATTTATCAATTTCATAGAGTTGTTCGTTGTTTCGAAGATAGTCTAATGAATGAACTTCAGTCTTAAGATTTATAACATAGACAACTGCAACTCCAATCAGAAAAGCGATTGGACCAATCAACACCTGAATCCAAATCTCTAGTGACCATTCATGCTGTAACCCGCTAAGTTTTAGATCTGTTAAACCAAGAGTTAATGCCCAAACAAATCCGAATACTCTCCCTGGAGAAAAAATATCTGATTTTGATCTAAAAGAAGCTATGATGATTGTAGCACAAATAATAAACGATATTAGGGAAATCCAACTCATTATTAATAAAAATTAAACGCCTTTGAAATAAAGCTTGGAAAAAATTGTTTTTCTATCATCCTTTGATAACCCGATGAAAAATGCAAATAACAGGTATGTCAATAATATTATAGGAAGAATAAATAGTGAAGCATTATTGTACCATATTAAAAATGCTAGAAAAAGCACGAACGTTAGAACAGCTAAATTTCTTACCTCAAAAGTCCATTTGAAAAAGGATTTACGGTAAGCTGAAATATATCCGATTACAACTATAATATTAACAAATAGTGAACCGATAGCTGCACCATACAGATTATATTTTGGAATGAGAAGATAGTTGGCGATAAAGCTAATAACATTTGCAATTATTACTATCACAACCAAAATAATCCGGCGTTGCGATGTGATTATCATAGAAACAAAAACGTCGCCAACAAACCGAACCAGTATAATGAAAGAAAAGATTTTTAGGACTGGGGCAGCATTGCCATATTGCTCGTAACCAAAAATTAAAGTAATGATTTGCTCGGAGTAAAAAAATAAAACTAAAGATATCGGAAGAACGGTAAGCAAAAGCAGCTTATATAAAAGTCTGCTAAAACGAATCCAATATTCATTGTTCTCAATACTGAGTCGGGACAGAAATGGTAAGACAGAACTTCTAAGAATATCAGGAATCAGTAAAAGAAGCAGCATAACTTTATAAGCCGATTGGTATATCCCCACAGCATGATCACCTTTCCAGACTCCTAAAAGAATAGTGTCTAACTGAAAATAAAGACTACCAAGCAAAAAGTAGGTACCAAAAATTAATATCTGTTTAATAATGCTTTCCCAATCTGTAAAATCAATTTTATAAATACTGGCACCAATCAACAAAGATGCTGTTTTGATAGAAATGAGAAGACCGAAAAAACGAGCTGCAACAAATAGTAACATCAAATATTCAAGTGGTGTTTTAAGAAATCCGAAAATGGCCAGAAAAATCAGAAGTGTAAGATTTGTTATTAAAGAAATCTTTGACTCATATTCAAATTTTTCAAATCCTCTAAATAAAGCATAGAAAAAATTGCTAAACGTTGTAAATACAACATAAAGAGTTAAAAAATAGATTAACGTCCTGCTGTTTTGGCTGAATAATTGGAAGCTTGGAATTATTAACATTAATAAAAAACTCAAACCCACAAAAATAAGTTTCATGGAAAGATACTTTCGGGTTATTAGTACAGCTTCTTTTTTATTCTTTGCTATTTCAGTTGTAAGTAATAGTTCAAATCCAAAATCTGCAAATGCTATACATATATTTGCTACCGTAAATGCAATGGTAAACTGACCAAATGCTTCGGGACCATATAAGCGCGCAATACCAATACCAATTAAAAAATTGGTTAACAGACGGATGGTTTGGGAAAAAAAAACAAACAGAGAATTTTTCCATATGGTAACACGACCATTTTGCATCAAATTATTCAATCGTGTTTATCTTCTTCGGAAGAACTTGAAATCGGATTTGACCGTGTTTACAAGTTGATCAAAACGTTTACTATCAATATTCCGGAAACGATGCATAGATTCAAGCAATAAAACTATTAATAGACCGATGGATATAGAGATAACCAAGGATAAGGAGAGATAGAGTAAAATTTTAGGTTTTGCTTTTCTTTCTGCAGGTCCGGCTTTATCAAGAACAAGTACAGAAGGTGTATTTCTTACCTCTTCAATTTTTGCTTGTTCATAAAGCGGTTGAATAAATTCTAGAATTTTATATTGAATTTCTAGATTTCTATAAATTTTTAAATATTGATTACCAAGTTCAGGAGCTTGCTTAAATGGAATAAGTAGTTTTATCTCCTTCTGGGAATTATCCTTACCGGTATTAAGCAAATTAATTTTTTTCTGTAATTCATCCATCTCAATTTTAGCATTTGCTGTTACTGGATGATCTATTCCATAAGTTTGTTTCAAAACATTGAATTCTACTTCTTTTTTATATAACTCAGCATAAATATTAGACATTGATTTTACTGTGGCTTCAAGTTGCTCAGGTACAGCTATTACCCCATATTTTTCTTGAAACATTTTCATGCTTGTTTCAAGATTATTAATATCATTTACACTTTGAAAATATCTCTTCTCAACAAATTCTCTATTAGCTTTTGCGTTTGTAACTCCTAATTCAGTACTAACATCATTAAGACGTTTAACAAGATAATTAGCAATGTCTGCGGCTTTCTGTGGATTTTTATCGTAAACAGAGATAATTAAATTACCTTCATCCTGAATTTCAAACTCACAATTCGATTGCCAATCTTTTACTACTTTATCATAGTAATCATCTTCTCTTTCATATTCTTTTCTTAAATCAAATTTTTTAATGACATCATCAGTAATTGTTGCGCTCTTTAGTATTGCTACATATTTATCAGTTTCTGAACTGTTTCCAGCTAATGCGGCAAGGCCTTTGCCGGATGAAAATCCTTTTGCTAAACTTGTAAGACCGGAAAGTGATGATAATAAATCATTCTTTTCTGCAGGCAAAACAGAAGCGGTTGATTGATACCATTTGGGAGAAAGCACTGCATACATGGAGGCACTTATTGTAACTATAAACACAAACCAAAATAAAAACCAACGGTATCGGACAATTATTGTCAGAAATTCAAAAAAAGTATTACCGACTGTCTGTTGATTTACATTCTGACTGCTCATTTATAAACCTTTAATTTTTATTTTCCAAATTGAACTAACAGTAGAATTAACGTTGCAATACCGCCAATTACACTTGCAATGCTTCCTATCCTTGATAAGTAGTAGTTAAAATTTCGTGGAATAATTTTAGGGATGTAAACATAATCGCCTGCTTCTAACTTTAGTTTTTCTTTCTCTTTTGTAATCCAATCTTTTCCTTTTCCTTTAATTACCACTATCTCATCATCATCCTCACGCGCCATTTCAGTTTTACCGCCGGCTTTTTCTACATAGTAGTTATAATCTTTCCCCTCAACATGCTTTATAAAACCATATTTGGAGACTTGTCCAAATACATAAACATAATCGAATGGTTGGGGGATAAGAATCATATCACCATCCTTTACAGAAAATTTGCTTTCATCAGAATTTGAGTCGGACAGTTTAGTAAAATCAACAATACTTTCACTGCGCAATACTCTCAATTGATTATCAACATTGAAAAACAAAGTGTCTTCCAATTGAAGATTATTTGTACGGGCTAAAGAGAGAGCATCTTGCATTTGACGCATTTTTAATTGTGTTTCGGGTAAAAGAATTTTCTCCGGGCTATTTAAATATTCTTCAGATAGTTTATATTTTTTCAACATTTCAAATGAAGAATAATCGCGTATTACTTCAGACCGCGATAGATCGGCTGTTTCCTTAAAACCGCCGGCTTTCTCAATCACTTCTTTGAGCTCTGTTCCACTTTGTTTTAAATAAACGTACCCGGGATTTTTAACTTCACCAAGAACCAGTGCCTTAAAAATTCTTTTCTGATTTGGATCTGCCAATATTTTAATTCTATCTCCCCGTTTAAGAGGAAAATTTGTACTAATATCCATATGAATGATTTCTTCTTTATCCCCGGAAGAATTTAACCGAGATATTTCAGCAGTCTTAACATTTTCATAAGCTTGGTTAATTCCACCGGCAAAAAGCAATGCATCAGCAAGACCGTCCCCATCAACAAACTGAAATTTGACTTCTTTATTTACTGCGCCAATAATTTCTACAAAATTTGTATTCAAATCATAAGCAGGAAAAATTATCATGTCATCATTCAGCAGATATGGATTATTGGCAAAATCTCCTGTAAGACGAAATTTCATTAAATCAATTTTTCTAATCTCTCCGTTAGTCCTTTTTAAAGTGATATCTCTCAGTGGATATTTTTTAATTTCTTTTGAAACCTTCTCAATTACATTAATTTGATTTAGAGCTCCAAGTGCTTGCTGTGAAGCCTGATTATAAATTGTTGATATCAAGAAATCTAAGCGCTGAAGTTTTGATGCGGCAAATGATCCGGTAATGATAAACTCACCACCAATAGTTACAGTTATTGGTTGGAGTGAAAGTGGATTTATCTGCCTGTTATTTTGCTGATCGTTTTCTTGAGCAGAAATATTGACTGAAATAACGGTCATGAGGAAAATAATTATTTTTTTCATATAGGTTTGATATATAATAGTTGTAAAATTAAAAATGATCTAAAGAAAGGTAAAAAGAGGCAGTTGTATATTGCTCCATCTTGGTTTTTGAACACCACAAACTTAACGATTTTCATATAGAAGTTCATAATATTTTTGATATTCCCCGGAAATTATTCTCTCCCACCAATTTTTGTTTTGGAGGTACCAATCAATTGTGTCGCTAATTGCCTGCTCGAATTTGAATGTCGGCTTCCATCCAAGTTCATTTTGAATTTTAGAGGAATCAATTGCATACCTCCGGTCATGTCCGGGTCTGTCTTTTACATACTCAATTAATTCTTCACTTTTACCGAGTTTCTGTAAAATTAATTTAACGATCTCAATATTTTTCATCTCACGACTTGCACCGATGTTATATACTTCTCCAGTCTTGCCATTTTCAAAAACAAGTTCAACAGCTTTGTTATGATCAATAACATAGATCCAATCTCTAACATTTAAACCGTCGCCATAGACCGGAAGTTTTTTCCCATTAAGAGAATTAATAATCATCAATGGAATTAATTTTTCCGGAAATTGCAATGGTCCGTAATTATTTGAACATCTTGTAATAACAACCGGCAAACCATAAGTATGATAAAATGACAAAGCTGCCATATCTGCACTTGCTTTGCTTGATGAATATGGACTGTTGGGACAAAGCGGAGTTTTTTCGGTAAATAAACCTGTAGAACCTAAACTACCGTAAACTTCATCGGTAGAGATTTGTACAAATTTCTCAACTTGATATCTGCGAGCAGCCTCTAGCAAAACTGTTGTTCCTATTACATTTGTTCGGTAGAAAATTTCCGACCCGAGTATACTCCTATCAACGTGAGATTCTGCTGCAAAATTTATAACAAATTTTAGATTAAATCTCTTAAAAAGATAATCTACCAACTCATTATTTGTAATATCACCTTTAATGAACCTATAATTCTTGTTTTTCTCAACCGTATTAAGGTTTTCAAGATTACCGGCGTAAGTAAGTTTATCTAAATTGACAATAAAATAATCATCATGTTTGGAAAGAATATAATTGATAAAGTTACTGCCAATGAATCCGGCACCGCCGGTTACAAGTATGTTTTTAGTTGTCATCAGTTTAGAATGCTATTAATCCGAAGTAAATACCGGTTTGAATAAAGAACGAACTGCTGCTTAAATCCGATGGAATGTTTCCAATATCTTGTTCATTGTCAACCTTCCAACCGTTAGCAAGTGATGTAATATATCCTCCACCAATTCTGAAAGCAATAAATCTGCTTAACGGAATATCAACATTTAGTGTTGGCGTTATTGTTAAGAAGGAATTGGTAATTTTTCTGTAGATGTTCTGAGTAGTTTTACTTTTATCAGAAACATCATTCCAAATGCCGCCCCAAGTAAAATTATTTTGATTCTGAAAGATCTCGATGCTTGATGATCCGCCGCCGATAATAGCTCCAACCGAAACTGCAATATTTTTTATGAACGGTAAAGTATATTCAGCAGTAAATCCTCCAAGTCCGAAATTATACTTTACTTCTTTATTAAATCCGTTAATTGTTCCTTTCGAACTTTGAGTTCCGCTTAATCCCATTCCACCGATTCTTAAATTATCCACAAGCATTATGTAAGCATAACCGCCGCCGCCATAAACAAACATTCCTTTACCGGAAAGGTTTTCCAATCCCATATTTTTTATTTGAATATTTACAGCATCAACATTAGGAAAAACTAATGCAGGAGAAAATCCGCCGGCTGCACCAAAACGCGCAACCCATCCAACATCTTCACCTTCTTGAGCAAATGCTGTATGCAGTGAAATCAGAATCAAAACAAAGATTAGTAATTTTTTCATAGGATTTATTTGCATGTCTTTTTGGTGGATAAAATTAGTAATTCCACTAACAAAACAAAAACTAAAACATTTAATTGTGTCTTGCTTTGAATAATTTAATATTGATTTAAAAATCAACCTATTATCATATTCATCAACTTTAACTAGTAATATTATTGGAACTTCATGCTGAAATGAGGGTATAAATTTTAGTTAAATTATTACAGTATTTACAAAAAAAATACATTATTTTATGAGCGAGAAATTAATCTCATCATATATACAGCGTTAATCATGTATAAAAAAAATTTCATCAACAGAGTAATTTTGCGACTTGATTTTGCTGTGCCTTTTAGAACAACTCCGGATTTTTTAAACAAAGTTAAAACAACATTAACTAGTGACCTCACTAATATTGAATTAAAAATTGATTATATAAAAAGTATTGAAGCTAATATTTCTGAACCTACACCGACTTTAAAAATTGAAACACAAGGTGTTAAAGGGACATTTAATTTTGATACACAAAAAGAAAGGTTTATTATTGAGCCCAATGCATTAATTCTGGAATCAAGCGAGTATACCAGTTTTAAAAACTTTTTTGACAAATTTAAAATTATCTTTAGGGCATTTGATAGTTTAACCAATGTTGAAGATTATAATCGAGTAGGATTGCGTTTTGTGAATATTTTTCGAGATCTAGGGATCAAAAATATTCAAGAATGGGACAAATTTATTCATAAAGATTATATTCCGAATTATAGAAATATTTCATTTCTTGAAAACAATTTTCAAGTTAGGAGAAATACAAATGATTTTTATTGGGGGAATGGAAATTATTTGCTTCATTTAAAAAATGGCATTTGGAATTCTCAGTTTCCAAGTATAATCACTGAGCAAGAATTTATTGTTGATCTCGATTGTTATTTACGTTCAATAATTTCGAAAGAACAAATATTATCAAAGCCAGAAGAAATGGATCATATTGCTTATCAATTTTTTGATTCAATAATAACAGATGAATTAAAAACAATTTTAGGAACTTCCAATGAACGATGATTATAAAGATAAAATCTCTGAAGAGACAACTGATGATAATAATACTGAAGGTGATTACTTAAATAACGATAAAAATGCATATCCTTCTAAAGTTGAAAAAGAAAAAAAGAAGCTAGACGATTCCGTCTATAACATACCTAAAAAGACCGGCCTCACTTTTCAAGAATTTGAAGAATTATTCTTATCTTCTAAAGATGTGGAAAGAGAATAGTTCAAAAATTATCAGAGCTGGAATGTTATTAAAAAATGTTCCAACATTGATCCCTAATGATTCTTCTAAAGAAAGATTTAAGTATTTTCCATACAGCATAATTATTACTCAACCATGCGATATTGAAAGCCACTTCACTTCTTTAGAAAAATATGAACAAGATATTAATCTTGATAAAAAATATCCGAAACAAACCATTTTTCAATTATTATTATGTCCAGCGTTCGATCAAGAAAAATTTATAGAGGGTACACACTTATACGACCAATACTCTGTCAAGTTTGATCAGATGAAAATGAAAGAATTCGAAAAATTAAGAGATCTTAAGGATTTCAGATATCATTACATTGAAAGTAAATTTCAACATGATGGATTACCAAATTTAATCATCGATTTTAAACATTATTTTACTATGCCACTAAGTGTGATTTACGAACTGGTGTCTATTAATAATCCATCATATATTTTAGACCATTTCTATTTTATTCAGATAAGTGACCGTTTTGCACATTATTTACAAAGGGTAGGAATTCCTTGATCTATTTGTAACTACCTGTTCTATTCAATCTAAATTATAAAGGCCGCACTGATTTTCATATCTGTTCACCACAACAAGGAGAAAACCAATAACGGCCTTTAATTTTGCCGAACTATTCGCTATCGGATTTTAGATATCTTATAATCCTGATAACTTTTGTAGTAAAGAGCGCTATAAAAAGTATCATTGCACCTAATAATATTATTCCGTTCATAGTACTCCTTTATTTTAATATTACTATAAAGGAAAAACTTTAATCCATAATTTTTCTTAAGAATGATGAACTGTCTTCTTCATCTCTATTCTTATTGCTGTAATAATCGTTCTCTGTATAATCATTTCTATCTGCCTTAAATCCGGCTTCCAATCCGCTTTGATCAAACAGATCGAAACCGGATTTCTTCACTCTAAGGATCGTAGGAACATTCAGATCATCACTATTTTCTAATTCCATAGTTCCGCGTTTGGTAGGAAATCCTCCCATACCAACAACTTTTTTATCTTCGCGTCTTCTTTCTGCTTTTTCAGTTTTCAAATTGCTAATTGGATTTGCGCTTGCCTTTGCTTCAAATCCGGTTGCAATAACTGTGTAAGAGACATATTCATTCATCTGATCTTTAATAACCGTTCCGAAAATTACATTAGCTTCTTCTCCGGCAGCTTCAAAGATCACATTATTTCCGGCTTCTACTTCTGCCATTGTCATATTAGTTGGTCCGGTAACGTTTAGAAGAATGTTCTTTGCACCTTTAATAGAAATACCTTCAAGCAGCGGTGATGAAATTGCTTTTTGTGCGGCTTCAACCGAACGATTTTCTCCGCTTGCAATTCCGCATCCCATTAATGCCTGCCCGCTTTCTCTCATTACCGTTCTAACATCAGCGAAATCAACATTAATAATTCCTTTCACTGTAATGATCTCTGCAATACCTCTTGTAGCTTCATACAAAATTTCATTCGGTTTGTTGAAAGCAGCTTTTGCAGCTGTAGCTGTATCTATAATACTTAGTATTCTGCTGTTTGGAACAACAATCAAACTATCTACCAATTGACGCAGTTCATTAATTCCTTCATCTGCATTTTTCATTCGTTGTTTACCTTCCCATGTGAAAGGTTTTGTAACAATACCGATTACAAGTGCACCAAGACTTTTAGCAATAGATGCAACAATAGGAGCTGCCCCTGTTCCAGTTCCGCCGCCCATTCCCGAAGTAACAAAAACCATATCGCTTCCTTCAAGCATGCGTGTGATCTTCTCCCGATCTTCTTCAGCTGCTTTTCTTCCTACATTGGGATCTGCGCCTGCTCCAAGTCCGCGCGTTACATTTGCTCCGATTTGAATCTTATGAGTAGCCAAACTCTCTTCGAGAACTTGAGCGTCTGTATTTACAGCAATGAATTCAACGCCGGTTAATCCGCGTTCGATCATGCTGTCAATTGCGTTGCAACCGCCTCCGCCTACACCAACTACTTTTAATTGTGCTGACATTGGTCTTTGTGTTTCAAGAGTGAAGAATCGCGGTCTCTTTTCCATTGTGGACATAACTCCTCCTTGTTGTGGTATTTTATTTATAGTTTATCAAAAAATTCTTGTAATCTTTTGAATAGTTTGATCACATTTAATTTATATTCTGAGCCACTTGCTTTTACTGTAGTAAACTGCTCTGAAGATGATTTTCCCGGAATACCTCTAATTAATCCTGCGACAGTTGCGAATTCTGGACTTTCAACTTCATTCGATAATCCTGAACCAAGATCAAGAGGAACACCGATTCGAGCAGGCATTCCAAAAACTTCTTCTGCTAATTCCGTGCATCCTTTTAGTAAAGATCCGCCACCGGTTAGTACAACACCTGCTTTAATTTTATTTTTGAACCCGGCTTGGCGAAGTTCATTATCAATTAAAGCGAATAATTCTTTCATACGGACGCTTATGATCTGTGTTAGTAGTGATAAAGGAATTTTCACATTTCCTCTTCCGCCAACACCTTTAATAAAAATATCTTCATCTTTAATAATTGCATGTTCGGTTGCGTAGCCGTATTCTTTTTTAAGTTTCTCGGCATCTGCAGTTACAATACCTAAAGTCTCGCGAACATCATTTGTAACCTGATTGCCTGCAACTCCAATTACTTTTGTGTGTTTAATTGCTTTACGGTGAAAGACTGCTATATCAGTAGTTCCACCGCCTATATCAATCAACAGCACACCTAAATCTTTTTCGTTTTCATCAAGTACTGCAAAACCTGATGCAATTGGTTGAAGCACATAATCCTTCACTATATAACCTGCACGTTCAACGGATTTTTTTATATTTTGAATAGCAGGTATCGAAGCGAGAACTACATGATTCACAGCTTCTAATCGTGAACCGCACATCCCAATTGGATCATCAATTCCACCTTGATAGTCAACTGAAAATTCTTCGGGAATTATGTGAAGTATTTGGCGATCGGAAGGAATGCGAATAGTTTGAACATCCGCGCGTAAGCGATCTAAATCATGTTCTGTTATTTCTCGTTCCAGATTATTAATTGTTACATAATTTCTATGGCGTAAACTTGTTATATGCTCACCGGCAACCCCAACATTTAATTCTTTCACGGTTAGGCCCGCTCTGTTGGATGCAATATGCATTGCTTCGGTAATCGCTTCAGCTGTCTTAGAAATATTTGCAACCAATCCTCTATTCAATCCTTCCGAAGGAGCGACGCCAAATCCTAGTATATTCAGATGATTGTCCACCTGTTCGGCAATTATCGCACAAACTTTTGTTGTTCCAAGATCTAGTCCTGCTATAATATTTTTTTTCATGATTTCTTTTGACCCTCCTGGCTATTCTGTTCTGTAATACCGAGATATACATGTCCGCCGTAGCGCAAATCCACATACTCCATGTAATTATTTATTTCCTTCCCTTTCAAATACGTCCAGAAAGTATTGAAGTAGATCACTTTTCTAATTTCACTTCCTCTGCCAATAATTACCGGATAATTCAAACTCGAGAAATAGAGAACGACATCGTTCCCATTCTGCATATCAATTGATGATAAGCTGTCATACAATTCCGGATTTAACAATTTTACCGTAGTTATTATTTTCGATGCTAACACGATGTCGTTAATATTTTTTAGAGATGATAAAATTTTCATTCCGTCGGCAAGAACCGGATTAGAAATTATCGGGTAATCAATCTTCTTTGTCTGAGGAAATACAGGAAGTATTTGAAGGTTTTCTGTTATGATATATTGATTAGTACTGTCTAATAATATTGAGTCAAATGTTTTTTCAATTATTTTAACCGAGACCTTGCTGTTACCGTCATAACGTACTTCTGCTTGTTGAACGTAAGGATGTTTTTCAATCCTATCTTTTATGATTTGAAGCGTTAGCTTTTCATAATTATTCTTATCGAGCAGATTGGCATAACTTAAATACTGTTCTTTCGAAAGATGAATATTTCCGTCAAGTGAGATTAGACTTATCTTATAATCAATATCGTTTTTTAACCCAACCGATAAGTAGATCATCAGCCCGATCGCAAGAAATAAAAACATAGTACTCAATATTTTTGTAGTCTTTGTCATTATTTTATTTCTGTTTCTCTTTTAAGAATGCAACAAATTTCTCTCCGAATTTCCATATATCACCAGCTCCCATTGTTATAATTAGGTCTCCTTGCTTATAAATTTTTTGAAGCAGTTCCGGAATTTTGGTCTTATCAGGTTCGTAGTAAACATTTTTATGACCGAAATCTTTCGCTGTATTGGCAATCAGTTCACCAGTAATTCCTTCAATCGGTTTTTCTCTTGCCGGATATACATCGGTACAAATAAATACATCTGAGTTCAGGAATGACCGTCCGAACTCAACATAAAAATCTTTTGTTCTGGAATACAAATGCGGCTGGAATATTGCAACCAATCTTCTATTCCATCCGCGGCGAATTCCATCTAATGTTACATTTACCTCTGTCGGATGATGACCGTAATCATCAATGACCATTACTTCTTTGTTGTACTTTGTTTCGAATCGGCGGTAAACTCCGTTGAATGATTCAAGAGCTTTTTTGATTACACCGAACTCAACGCCCATTTCTTTAGCAATTGTTACAGCTACAAGAGAATTTTTTATGTTGTGTAATCCCGGAATATTAATTCTAATTCTTCCGAGTTCCTTTCCAAGATAAATTACACTGAACTCAGAATGATTTTCCGAATGTGAAATATTTGTTGCACGAATATCTGCTTGCGGAGTTATACCGTATGTAAAAATTTTCTTGTTGATTTGTGGAATAACATCCTGTAGAGCAGGCTCATCAAGACAAAGGACTACAAACCCAAAAAATGGAACCTTGTTTGCAAATTCTACGAATGCAGATTTAATATCATTCAAATCTTTATATGTATCTAAATGTTCTCTTTCAAGAGTAGTTAACGCTGCAATAATCGGTGTCAGTTTTAAGAATGTTCTGTCAAATTCATCAGCTTCTACAACAATGTAATCGCCTTTACCTAAACGGGCATTTGTTCCGCCAAGTCCGCTCAACTTTCCGCCGACAATAATTGTCGGATCAATTCCAGCTTCTGTTAATACCAATCCGACCATAGACGTTGTTGTAGTTTTTCCATGTGTGCCTGCAATTCCAATTCCGTATTTCATTCTCATACATTCGGCGAGCATCTCAGAACGTTTGATTACAGGAATTTTTCTCTTTATTGCTTCTTTCACTTCCGGATTTTCAAGGTTAACCGCGGATGAATAAACAACTACATCGGCATCTTTCAAGTTTTCCGGTGAATGTCCTTCATAAACTTTGATACCTAAACTTTCCAGACGTTCAGTTACTTCTGTTTTATTTAGATCGGAACCGGAAATATTAAATCCTTGGCTTAATAAAATTTCTGCGATGCCGCTCATTCCTATTCCGCCGATACCGACAAAGTGAACATTTTTAATTGTCATCATCATCATAGTTTTATTCTCATATTATCTCGGCAAATTTGATTGCACTTTCGGCAATCGTTTTTGCCGCATAAGGTTTTGCGAATGATGAAATATTTTTCTTCAAAATTTCCTGACGTGCTTCGTTAAAGATTAATTCATTCACCACGGGAAAGAATTCGTCATTCAAATTTTTATCTTCTATCAATTCTGCTGCGTTTGCTACTTTCAATGCTTTTGCATTCATATACTGATGATTTGCAGCAACATTTGCAGAAGGAACAAATACAACCGGCAGCGATAGAAATGAAACTTCCGCTATTGTTGTAGCTCCGGAACGTGCAAGTACAATATCTGATGCCGAGTATGCTGTTGACATATCACTGATGAACGGAAATACTTTTACAGATTCGTTTGAGAATATTTTATACTGTTCATAATAAAATTGACCTGTCTGCCAAATGACTTGAATGTTGTTCGATCCTAATTGATTTATATTATCGGCAACCGCTTGATTGATCGAACGCGCGCCGCCGCTCCCGCCAATTACCAGTAACACTTTTTTCAATTTATTCAATCCGAATTTTTTCTTTGCTTCTGATTTATCACTCAACATCAAATCTATTCTTATCGGGTTACCGGTTAATTTCAACTTTGATTCGTCTCTGAAATATTTTTTTGATTCTTCAAAAGTGATATGAATTTCATTTGCTTTCTTCTCCAACAGCCGATTAGTAATACCCGGGTAACTATTCTGCTCAAGGAGAATTACTTTTGAACCAAGCACTGAGGCAGCCCAAATTACCGGACCGGAAACATAAGCTCCACTTCCAACAGCAACACGCGGCTTAAAACTAAAATTGATCATTAGTGATTGAATTGCTGATACAAAAAGTTTTAACGGAAATAATAAATTGCTTAATGATAATTTTCTTGAAAACCCGCTGATCCAAATTGTCTTAAAATTGAATCCGTATTCGGGAACAATTTTTTCTTCAATTTTATTTTTTGCGCCAACAAATAAAATCTCCGATTCGGGTTTCATCAATCGAATTTGCTGAGCAACGGCAAGTGCAGGATATAAATGACCGCCGGTTCCGCCGCCTGCAAATACAAAACTATATGGAGTTCTATTTTTCATTACACTTGAGCAATTTTTAATTCTGTTGTCTTAACTGTTTGCCTTCCAACATTTACAATAATTCCTATTGACACTGCAAAAAGAATTATTGAAGTACCGCCGAAACTGATAAATGGAAAAGTGATTCCGGTTGTTGGAATTAATCCTGTAATCACACATGCATTAATAAAAGCGCTGACTATTATATTGAATCCTAAACCAAAAACGAGAAGCTGACCGAATCTATCTTGCGCCTTTTTGGCGATGACTAAACAGACAGCGAACAAGAAAAGAAATAAGAAAAGAACTACTATTGCGCCGACAAAACCGAGTTCTTCGCCAAGGATTGAAAAAATAAAATCGCCGTATGATTCAGGAAGAAATAAATCGCTTTGTCTGCTGTGTCCTAATCCAACACCTAAAAGACCACCGCTGCCTAAAGCAATTTTTGCCTGTTTCACTTGAATATTTATATCACCGCCGTTTATCAAACTTTCAATGAATGTTATAACTCTTTCACGTGAGTGTCTGAAAATCATCATTCCGGATCCAAGAATTAATATTGACGGAACAATAATGCCAAAGATGTGTTTCATTCTTGCACCGGCGACAAATAAGATCACAAAAGATGTAACAGCTACAATCAGACTTGTACTTACATTCGGTTGAATAAAAATTAATACGCTAACAATCGCAACCCAGAACAATGGTAGAAGAAATCCTTTCTTAAAATTTTTTACTTCGTCGCCCATTCTCTCTAACATTACAGCCAAGTGAACAATCAAAATCACTTTAGCTGCTTCCGAAGGTTGGAATTGCATAAATCCAAGATCAATCCATCGTTGAGCGCCTTTAACTTTCGGTGCAAATAGAAAAGTAAAAATCAATACGGCAATAATTAGTATTAATGCCCACTTACTGTACTCACGGAATTTATCATAAGGGAGGTAGGAAAAAATTATCATCATCCCTACTGCAGCAATTACTTTCCATAAATGTGATTTGAACAAAAAGTAAAAGCTGTTAAATCTGGAAAAGCTGTAAGTGCCGCTGGCAGTAAAGACCATAATTGCGCCAAGCACAATAAAACCCACAACTAACCCGATCAATATTTTAACCGATGTATTCATCAAACCAATTTATTTACTTCTTCTTTGAAAACTTTTCCTCTGTGTTCATAATTTTTGAACATATCAAAACTTGCACAAGCCGGTGATAGCAAAACAACTGTACCCGGTTCTGCTTCTATCCTCGATGTTTCTACACAAGCTTTAAGAGATTCTTTTATTTCTGTTAATATTACTGAATTGAAATAATCATAAACTTTCTGTGCCGATGAACCGATAGCATAAATTTTCTTTACATGCTGCTTAACTAGTTCTTTAATCTGATCGTAGTTATTACCTTTATCTTTTCCACCGAGAATTAAATACAACGGTTTATCAAAACTTTTTAGAGCTACGTAAACAGAATCTACATTTGTTGCTTTTGAATCGTTATAATATTCTACACCGTTAAGTTCGCGTACAAATTCAATTCTATGCTCAACACCCTTAAATGAAGAAAATGCATCTCTAATTTTTTGATTCGGTACGTTTAATAGCTTTGCTATGATCAGAACAGGCAGAGCATTTGCAATATTATGTTCGCCCTTGATAAATAGATCGCTTGCAGAACAGATCTCACTAATTTTTCCGAACCATGAGAAGAGGATCTTGCCTTCTTTATAAAAAGCGCCGGCTGGAACTTCGCTTAATAACGAGAAGGCAAGTTTCTGAACTTTTTTGTTCATCAAATTATTTTTAATGCTCACATCATCTGCGTTATAAATAAAAAAGTCTTCTTCGTTTTGATTCTTTGCAATTCGAATTTTTGCAGATATGTATTCATCAAAACTGTTGTTGTATCTATCAAGATGATCCGGAGTGATATTTAATATCATTGAAAAGTGTGGTTTGAAGTCATCTATAAAATCCAATTGGAAACTTGAAGTCTCGAGAGAAACAAATTCATTTTCTTTCACATCAAGAGTGATCTCGGAAAATGCTTCGCCGATATTTCCCGCTGAATAACATTTTATTCCGGCTTGATTCAAAGTGTAATTCATCAATGCAGTTGTTGTTGTTTTCCCGTTTGTACCGGTTATGGAAATAATACTGCCTTTACAAAACCATGATGCAAATTCAATTTCGCCGACTACTTTTATATTTTTTTTATGTGCATTAGTCAGTACAACAGAATTAGTCGGAACTCCGGGACTTGTTACGATTAGATCGCAAGCATAAATTTTTTCTGAGTGAGCGCCGCATTCATAAGCAATTGATTCAGACTTCAAAATTGAAATTGAATCAACTAAATCATTTTCGGAACCGCTATCGCTTACAAACGGAATTGCGCCAAGTTTCTTTGCAAGTTTGGCTGCACCTAATCCGCTGCGTACGGCGCCGATGATCGCTATTTTTTTCCCGCGTATATCCATTATCTAATCTTGAATGAAGCTAAACTCATTAATGCTAAAATTATTGTGATGATATAGAACCGGATTACAATTTTCGGCTCTGCCCAATTCAATTGTTCAAAGTGATGATGAATCGGAGCCATCTTAAAAACTCTTCTTCCCTCACCGAATTTTTTCTTTGTGTATTTGAAATAAAGACGTTGAATGATCACAGAAAGTGTTTCAATGAAAAATATTCCGCCTAGAATTGGAATCAGTAAATCTTTTTTAACAAGAATCATCATTACACCAAAAGCACCGCCGAGTGCGAGAGAACCTGTATCTCCCATAAAAACTTGAGCCGGATAAAAATTGAACCAAAGAAATCCTAGTCCCGCTCCTATCAATGCCGCAATGAAAACCGTTAACTCACCGCTGCCGGGCAAATAAATTATATTAAGATAGTCTGCGTAGATAATGTTGCCGGTTACATAAACTATTATTGCAAGTGCAAGCATTACAATAATGATTGATCCGATAGCAAGTCCATCAAGTCCGTCTGTGAGATTAACTGCATTCGAAAGTGCGGTAATAATGAAAACGACCCACGGTATATATAGATAGGAAAAATCCCAATTCAGATTTTTGAAGAACGGCAAAGTTGTTTGTGTATTATATTGCGCAAATTCCGGTAAGTAGTAAATTGCAAATCCAACTACTAATCCTACAAAAATTTGTCCTATTAATTTGTAGCGTGCAATTAATCCTTGAGGAACTTTTTTAACAACTTTCAAATAATCATCTAAGAAACCAACACCTCCTAAAAACACTGTCCCGAACAAAACCAAAATGATATATATACTTTTAATATCGCTCCACAATAGAACCGGAATAATTACTGATAAAAGAATAATTAAACCTCCCATTGTAGGTGTACCTTGTTTCTTCTTGTGTGTCTGCGGTCCTTCATCACGAATTGGTTGGTCAATTTGGTTTTTCTTTAACCGTCCGATGATCTTCGGTCCGAATATGAATGAGATCAATAAAGCTGTAATAGCTGCCAACGCAGAACGAAATGTTAAGAAGCGGAACACATCAAATCCGGGCGGATTAAAAACTTTATTTATGTATTCAAACAAATAGTAAAACATTATTCAAACCTTTTCTCCAATGCGTTAACAAATTCTTCCATCTTCATTCCGCGCGAACCTTTTACAAGAATAACTGAGTTCTCTATTTCTTCGTACTGTAAATAGAGAGATAATGCTTCGCGAATGTGAAAGTGGATTGATTTTACTTTTTTCTTTCTGAGTGCTTTGTTCAAATGCTTCATCATATTACCGGTAGTAAGA
>JBBAAM010000002.1:0-174083 GCA_041658245.1 Melioribacteraceae bacterium | reverse complement strand
AAAAAGAGATGATAAATCAGAAGGTCCTAAACACTTTATTGATATTGATTACTATAAAGAATTTACGGATGGAGTTGTAATTACATCACGTGATACACTTAATAAATTATATGATGAGGAAGTTGTTACAAAACAAGGAATTCTTCCTTGGGCAACGGAAGAAACATTTTACAATTTGGTAAATGCCTTCAAGGAAAAAAATAAAGACAACGTACTTCTCTATGCTTCCGACTTAGCACATTATGTTGCAGATGGACATCAGCCGCTTCATGCAACCGTGAATTACAACGGACAGTTAACTTCGCAGAAAGGGATTCATTCCCGTTATGAAATTGATATGGTGGATAAATATTTTAATGTGATAGAATATAGTTTTGAAGAGAATAAGCCATACTACATAAATTATGTCAAAGATTACATTTTCGATTATATCGTTGAAGCAAACGATTATGTTGAGATGATTCTTTCTGCTGACAAATATGCTTCAGGTAAAACCGGCGGTACGTTCGATAAAGAATATTACAAATTACTCTGGTTCAAAACTAAATATGTTACAATTTCCGAAATTAATTCTGCGGCTCTCTGTTTGTCTTCGCTAATTTATACAGCTTGGGTTGATGCCGGAAAACCGGTTATGGAAAACTGATGTACGGAAAGAAAAAATTCGTAACAGTCTTTGGCAGTTCTATACCCCGTGAAGGTGATAATGAATATGAAATCGCCTATTTACTTGGTAAAAAATTAGCTGAAAATAAAATCAATGTTTGTTCCGGCGGTTTTCAAGGTATTATGGATGCAGTTTCAAAAGGAGCTAATGAGAAGGGTGCGGAAGCAGTCGGAGTTACATTAGACATTTATAACGTCTTGGCGAGCAAACATCTTACCAAGCAAATTGTTACTCATACATTATTTGATAGGTTGAAAACTCTTGTTGAGATAGGCGATGCTTATATTATTCTTCAAGGCGGAACGGGAACTATGCTGGAGCTTTCACTTGTCTGGGAATATTTGAACAAAGGAATGATAGATCAAAAACCGATTGCATGTCACGGAAAAATGTGGACAAAAATAATTTCTTTGATGGAAGAACAAATTAAAAAAGAAAAAAGAAGAACCGGTTTAATTAAATGTTTTGATGAAATAGATGAGTGTGCGGAATTTATTATCAGTACAATAAAATAATTATCAAGAACAATTAACAATCAGATTTTTACAGCAAGAAATTCTTTTGCCTTTTCATACACCAGATCAACAGATAGATCTTTTATGCATTTGAATTTCAAATCACTGCGGGAACATGTTAATGGTTTTGGTGAATAATAGAAACATGGTGAGCAGTCAAGATCGAGAGAAGCTACTTTATAATTTGTCTGCCAAGGATAGATATAATTCTTATTTGTTGGTCCGATAATAGCGACAATATTAAGTTTTAATGCCGCTGCAATATGCATCAAGCTTGAATCGTTAGTGATAAATAAATTGCACCGTTGCATAACAGCCGCGATGTTTGATAAACTTTGTGCATTGACCGAATAAACATTTTGAGAATCAATTTTTGCAAAAATTACATCTTTCAAAATTTCTTCTTCACCGCCGCCAAATAGCAGCACTTTAGCATTGTATTCTTGAATTAACTTTTTTCCCAACAGGGCAAATTTATATGCTTCCCATCTTCTCTTTTCATGATTTTTTAAAGTTGAACAGCCAGGGTGAAATCCTACTACTATATCACTATCGGAAATCGATTTATTCTTGAAGAAGTTATTATCAAAAGTTATATCATCATTCCATAAATTCAGTTTGAGCGGCGGAATAGAATCTGATTTCTTACCAATTAATTTTTCACATAGGAAGAAATTTTCTTCAACGTTGTGAAGATTATCATTTTCTAACAGACGTGTATTGTTTAAGAACCCAAAATTCAAAAAGTCCTTACGAAGATATTTTATTGCTAATCGCTTTTCGGCTCCGATAATTCGGCTAATAAGGTTATACTCTCTACGATTAGAAGGATAAATATTTATTGTTGCATCATATTTATTTCTGAGCTTAAGAGCATAAGAAAGAGAGCTAAGTTTAGAACTGTTAAGAAAGTCGAAATATCTAACTTTTGAAATCTGCGGAAGTTTTTCGTAGATATCTTTTACACCCTTAAACATTACGAGAACATCTATCTCTGCAGATGGAATTTCTTCACTCAGTTTAACAAGCGAAGGGGTAAACATTAAAGCATCACCAATTCCGGAAAGCGCTATAATAAGAATATTCATAGAGGTTAGATTATAATTATTATCTCACCTTACGAAAAGACATTATTATTTGTCATTCTGATCCCGATTCATCGGGAGAAGAATCGAATAATTTCTTTTTTGCTCGATTCCGAGATTCTTCACTCCACTTCGTTCCGTTCAGAATGACACCTTGCGTAAGGTGAATTATTATTTAAAAACTGAGACGCCCGACTGGGCGTCTCAAAGATTATTTATTTTTTATCAAGCTGTTTAGGAACGACTTCAGAAACTTCCATTCCCGCTTTTGTTCTAAATTCATTTAGTAAATTACGGACACTTTCGTCGCCCGGTGCGTAACTCTGAAGCTGCAAGAGAATTCCGACAGCTTCTTTATACATTTTAAGATTTTCGTAATGAGTTAGAAGGAGATCATAAGGATTATACCAGCTTGAGAAATCACGCGGATTTAATTCCAAATGTTTTTTTGTCTCTTCAATAACTTCACGTGCATATATCTCGTAAAGTTTCGTATCACCTGCGGAAAATAAAATTTTAGAAATATCGTGTTTAATTCTATAATCCATAGGAATTACCGAACGCGGTATTCTCTTCTCCATTTCTTCCATTGCATTAATAGTTTTTCCGTTGTTCTTTTCTTTATATAAATAATGAAGAGCTAACCTCATAAATGCATTACGGTAATTTTGAGTTAAGCGTTCATGATTTTCATCAAAGAAAATTGTTTTATCATTTAATCCGCGGAATAAAAATCCCGGCTGATAATCTTTACTAAATCCATTTGTCGGCTGATCAAACAATTGTTTTCTTAATATCGGTTCATTGATATACTCTATCCGAGGTATGTCATTCTTTTTAGGAACAACACGCATTGCCATTCCTTCCATCTCGATATAATCATCCAAACTTAATCTGCTGTCATCGGAACATGTAACTGCAAAATAAACCGGTCTTTTCCATTTTGCCTGTATAATGATATCTAATGCAACAATATCTTGTCCGCGTATAAATTTAATATCGCCGGATTGACCGGTATTTTTCATGAGCCATTTTACTTTTTTGTCTTTAACTGTTGCGCTATCGGTAATATTCCATTCCTTCATAACATCAGGCGGAACATCAACAGAAACTTCAGTAGGATCCCAACGTTGAAGACCTATTTGATCAATTTCTTCATCACTTAAACTCATTTCAACCTTTTGTGATCCGAACGGGGTGGTATTTTTTAATTGCTTAACGTACCAAGGTGTATTAACTAAACTCAAACAAGCAACACGAACATCACGCCGGACTCCTTCTACGTTTTGAATATACCAAAGCGGGAATGTATCGTTGTCTCCGTTAGTAAATAAAATTGCGTTTGGCGCAACACTTTGCAAAAGATTGTATGCATAATCCCATGGCACATAGTTGCGTGCTCTATTATGCTCAAACCAATTTGTTAGTAGCATAATAAAAGGTATTGCAATGAAACATAATATCGGAAATCCTATAATTATTGGTTTCAAAATCTTTTTTTGTAGAATATTATCTTTTAAAATTTTAATGAGTGCATTTCCCCCAATTGCAATCCATAATGAAAAAACAAAAAAAGCACCAACATAAAAATAATCTCTCTCTCGCGGTTGGGGCTGCTGCTGGTTTTGATAGAATACAGTTAGGTAGCCGAGAAAGATGAACATCATGATAAATACAGATGCCATTTTCCAATCTTTTCTGAAATGATAAAACAAACCGAATATTCCAATCAAAAATGGAATTCCTAACATTTTACTTAAAACCCAGTCACTATCTTGATAGAATGATTCACGACCTATATAATTCCAAAATAAATAACGATTGAACATGTGATTCAATTGATAGCGCAATAAGAAATCGAGATCGCTTGAGTAATCGGTATAAATATTTTGTTGATGAGGTTCGTTTGAATATCTTCTTTTAAAAATAGGAAAGTCGCCGTATTGTTCTCTGTTGATGTATGATTCAAGTTCTGTAAAAGTTTTAGGACTGTTCATGTTTATCGGCGGTTCTTGATTTGCACGGATGATTATCATAACAAAACTTGATGTACCGATAATTGCAAAGAATAAGCATTTGAAAATTAAATTAAGGACTGGTTTACTCTTTTTACTAGACCAATAAACACCAAAGCCAACTGCGGCAAGAATTGCAATACCGGCAATGATATTTATCTTAAAATCATTTTGACCAAGCTTTGAAATAATCTTTGGTAAATATTTTACAAGCCCGGGATAAATTACAATCAATGCTATTCCACCAACTACAATTGGTATGTAAAAGGAATTTCTTTGAAAGATTTTTTTATACAGCGCTCCCATAAATAGTGCAGTGATAGCAACTAAGATCATTAGAAAACGTGAGTCAAGTTCTCCAAATTGTTCAGGTGTTGGATTAGTTGTATCTGTCTGTGATGCCCACATTACTGCTGCTACTACAAGAATAATAACAGTGTGTACAACAAATATTATTCCAGTTTTCTCAAGTGTTTTTTCATCGGTTACATATTTTCTGAAGTAAACAGTCATCATTACCGGAACGATTGCAAGTACCGACATTAAGTGAACGCCAGTTGATAGACCAATCAAATAAAAAATAAAGACCAGATATTTTTCACTATCGGGTTCATCTGCTTTTTCATTCCACACAACCATTAACCAAACAACAAAGGCAATAAAAAAAGTTGAAGTTGCATAAACTTCAGATTCTACAGCATTGAACCAGAATGTATCGCTGAAAGCAAAAGAAAGTGCACCGATTGCAGCAGAGATGTAAAGCGCAAATGCATCAAATAAATTTTCTAATTCTTTTTTTCTATAGTTCTGAATTACCTTAACCGCAACCAGATATAAAAATAAAATAGAGAATGCGCTTGCTAAGACAGAAACCATATTAACTCTAAATCCAATATTATCTCCAAATGGAATCATTGAAAATAATCTGCCGAGAAAAAGGAAGAATGGAGTTCCGGGAGGATGAGGTACCTGCATTAAATATGAAGAAGCAACAAATTCACCGCAATCCCAAAATGAAACCGTAGGCTGCATTGTAGCAAAGTAGGTTAAAACGGCAATTATGAAAACAACTGCCGCAAAAATTCTGTGTAATAGTTTTTGATTCATTATTTCACCAAAAAATTATCAATTATGAAGATTGGTCTTCGGAATCTGTTTGTGGAGTCTTAAAGAACTGATCGAAATTTTTTCTATCTCTATTAACGTGATATTTATCGTAAAGTTTTTTTAGCCGATGCATTGAAAGTTTATCAAGATCCTCGTCATCTTTATGGCGTTTGACAAGCATTTTGTAATCGTTTAACTCATCCGTTTCGAATTTTCGTTCATAGCGTTTAAGTATGCTAAAATAATCTCTTTGTTCGCGAGAACTCATCAAAAAAATCTTGTGTTTTTTGAATTTTGGTTGATGAAATTAATCAAAAAATCATTCAATAAAAAACTATATTTGACTCACTTAATTTCAATACTCAAGAAAATTTATATGCAGGTTTACAAATTATATAAGCCGTTTGTTTCCATTATTATGCCCACTTTCAACCGTGCATGCTACTTAAAAAGATCTATTGAATCTGTGCTAAATCAGACTTATAAAGATTGGGAATTAATAATTGTAGATGACGGAAGCCTGGACGATTCATTTAAGATCATTGATGAATATTTGCTTAAGTATGAAAATATTCGATACATGAAACATTCAAACCGGCGAACACCATTAACAATAAATGCAGGCTTGTTAGCATCGTGTGGAAAGCTTATAACATTTTTGTGTAGTGATGATGAATGGAAGGCGGATTATTTGAAAGAACGGATTGAATTTTTGCAAGCACATCCGGATATTGATCTCATACATGGAGGCGTTGAAATTATTGGACACCCGTTTGTGAAGGATAAAAATGATTTGACTAAAGAGATCCATCTTTCCGAATGTGTTATTGGTGGAACTTTTTTCGGAAAACGGAATGTTTTTTTTGAATTGGATGGATTTAAAAATTTAGTTTACAGCGACGACTCGGATTTTTTTGAGCGCGCTGAAAAAAAATATAAAATTGCTAAAGTAGATTTTCCTTCATATATCTATTACCGTGATACACCGGATAGTATTTGTTCAACAATCGAATAAGAATCTAAGGTAGAACATATTTAATGAATATTTTGATGACGCTTTCTCAACTTGAAGTTACCGGCGCAGAGGTGTTTGCAGTATCAATTGCCGATGAGTTAATTTCCAGAGGTCACAAAGTATTTATCATATCAGATACATTAACTAAGAAAACTCAAGCGAGGTATATTTCCACACCATTATCCAAACGTACTTTATTATTTAGAATTAAGAATGTTTTATTTCTTAAAAAATTTATTCGTGAGAATAATATTCATATTGTAAATGCACATTCAAGAGCAAGCGCTTGGGTTTCTTCTTTAGCATGTAGGCTTACAAAAATTCCATTAGTTATTTTTATCCACGGAAGACAGGCAACTTTTTTATCAAGGAAAATCTTCCATGCTTATGGTAATTATACTTTACCAATCTGCGAGAAATTACAAGAGCAGTTGAGTAATGTGTTCAATGTTCATCCGGATAAAATGGAAGTTTTTAGAAACTGTTTTGATTTAGATATTATCAAACCGTCGCAAGGAACTACGAAACAAAAAACAGTCTCATTTATCACTCGTCTTTCCGGACCGAAAGGTGATCTTGCATATAATTTGCTTGAATATATTTCAACCCGCTTAACTGAATTTAAGGATGTGAAGTTTCAAGTTATTGGCGGACAAGTAGTACCGGAAAGATTTCAAAAATTTTCCGATAAATTTGAGTTTAGAGGATTTGTAGAAAATTTAGAAAAAGTAATTAACGCATCCTCGGTTGTAATGGGCTCGGGTCGGATTGCCATTGAAACAATCCTGCTGAATAAGCCATTGATTGCAGTCGGTGAGGCTTGCACGATAGGCTTGGTAAAAGCAGATAATCTTAATTTTGTTCTTGAAACTAATTTTGGTGATATGAATGCAACTGAAAAAGTTTTTGATTTAGAAAAAATTATCAACGATCTGAAACTATCACTCGATCTGAACGAATGTGACAAAAAAGTGTTTGATAAAGTTCGAGAGGAATGTGATCTAAAAAAGAATGTTAGCCGTCTCGAATTTATTTTCCAGAGTGTGATAGTTCGTTATTATAAAAAAGAAATCCCAATAATATATTATCACAGAATAGTTGAAAGTCTGGGCGAAGCAGGTAAACATGGTATTTTTATAACTGCAGAACAATTCGATAAGCACTTGAAATATCTTAAGAACAACGGCTACAAAACTATTACTTTTGAAGAAGCTCTAGAGATTAAAAGAAGTAGCGCAGAGGGGAAATATGTAATTATAACATTTGACGACGGTTATGAAGATAATTACCGATTGGCATTCCCGATCTTAAAAAAATATGGTTACAAAGCAATTATATTTTTGGTTGCCGGGTTGGAATACAATTCGTGGGATTCGAAAAATAATGAGCCGAAGTTGAAAATGATGAACAAGCAGCAAATCCTTGAAATGCAAGATTATGGAATCGAATTTGGTTCTCACACTCTTTCACATTCTGATCTAACAAAAATATCACATGAAGAAGCTAAAAAGGAATTAGCAGAATCAAAAAAAATACTTGAAGAAAAATTGGGGAAAGAAATAAAATCGTTTGCTTATCCATACGGAAATTGTAATGAAGAAGTAAAAAAGATCGCTCGCAACACTGAATATAAGTTGGTTTATGCTACTGACAATGCACCTCTTGGTTTGCACGAAGATCTTTTTCAAATAAGAAGGATTGGAATATTTCCCAATACAACAGTGCGCGGATTAGCTAGAAAAATAAAAGGCAATTATATTTTCAAAAGACAGGAAAAAAATTCCCAATATCTACGGATTCCAACCTAAAATACCGATATAAATCCAGAGTTAATGATGAAACAAATTCCAAAGTCTATTATTCCGATATTTTTTATCATTCAATTAACTGCTGCAGAAAATGTTCGAGGTCAATTAGTGTCTTCATTGGATTCAACAAAAGCAAAAAGTGAAATGTTTGTTGATTCAGCTGATGTTTCATCAAGTAAACACTTTATTCCCAAATGGCATGCAATGTTTACTAACATTCCAAACGACTGGGCTAAATATTTTTCTGTTACTTGGAATGAAAATAAAATTCCTCTTTATCTTACAATTGCCGCATTAACAGCAGCTACTATTGTAACAGATGATAAAACTTGGCAAGAAACACGCAAATGGCACGATGCCAGTAGTTTTAATACTAAGTTTGATGAATTCTTTTCAGAGTTTGGAGATGGTAGAACGCAATTCGGTATTGCAGCTGCATTTGGATTATATGGTTTTATAAATAAAGATGCTCGTGCATTACGAACTGCAAGCCAAATTGTTCAGACAGTTTTAGCTTCAGGAACTGTTGTGCAGATATTTAAACATATGACTGGCAGAGAAACTCCCAACACGGCTTCAACACCAACCGGTGTATGGAGATTTTTTCCTAATCAAATTGAATATGCAAAGCATGTTTCCACTTATGATGCATTTCCATCAGGTCACGTAACAACAACGTTAGCAACAGTAATAGTAATTGCTGAGAATTATCCAGAAATATGGTGGATTAGACCGGTCGGATATGTTTTAACAGGATTAGTAGCTTGGGGAATGGTAGGAACAGGAATTCATTGGTATAGCGATTATCCTTTAGCAGTTGCTCTTGGTTATACATTTGGAATGATTGCTGCACATCCTGAAGGAATACCAAACTCAATTGCAGGCAAAAAATTAAATGTGATGCCTATACTTGTTGAAAAAGGATTTGGTTTATCGGTTGGATTAAGTTTCTAAATTATTCTGTTTGGATTTTTACACAGTATATTTTTGAATTATATCTTCGGGAATTCTAGCCGGTCTTCCATTTGCAACAGAAATTAAGGTGTAAACTGACCATCCTTCCGCAGCTACTTTATTTGTCTCTACTTTCATAATCCAAAAATTTACTTTTACTTGAGCGCCTTCAAAAGTATTTACCTGTGTTCTTACTACAATTTTATCGCCTAATTTTATCTCTCTCTTAAAATCAATGTGCGTTGTAGAAGCTACCCAGGAATATCCGCGTTCAACAAAAACTTCCATCGGAACTTTATAATCTTTTCTCATTTAATCATAACGAGCCATCAACAAGTAACTCACCTTACGCAAAGTATTGTAATTGTCATATTGAGCACATTCACTTTGTTCAGTGTAAACTCCGCGAAATATCTCAAAACAGTTTGAAATCGAGGTGTCGAGATTCTTCACTCCGTTCCAGAATGACAATTTTGCGTAAGGTGAGTAAGTAGTCTAAATATTTTGAATTGTGAACATGATTATTCATATCAATATCATCCGGACGCACAATTATTTCTGTTTCAAAAATCGAAAACATTTTCACTCCCTGGAAATTATCTTGGATGCAATATAATATATTGATTAGTTTTGACCTGGTAAATTTATTATACAAAATTAACGGAGACAAAAATGAATCGAAGAGATTTTTTTCGAAAAAGTCTTCAAGCAGGATTATTTACCGGTGCAGCAATGACTTTTCCCGGAGTTTATGGAAATTATTTTGCAAAGAGCAGCAGAACATTACCAAGCGCTTATGATCTGGTAGCTATTAAAGGCGGTGAGCCGGAAACTATGTTTGATGAAGCGATCAAGACGCTGGGTGGAATGAAAGCTTTTGTTAAAAAGAATCAGAAAGTTTGTTTGAAACCGAATGTCGGTTGGGATGTAACTCCCGAACGCGGTGGTAATACAAATCCAAAATTAGTTAAAAGAGTAGTAGAACATTGTTTAGAAGCCGGTGCAAAAGAAGTTTATGTCTTCGATCATACATGTGATGATTGGAAACGCTGTTACACAAACAGTGGAATTGAAAAAGCAGTTAAAGATGCCGGAGGAATTATGGTTCCGGCTGACACAGAAAATTATTATCAAGATGTAACGGTTAATTCCGGCAAGGTGTTAACTCAGGCAAAAATTCATGAAGTGCTTCTCAACAGCGATGTGTTTATAAATATTCCAATATTAAAAAGTCACAGTTCCACACGTATTACTGTTTCGATGAAAAATTTAATGGGCATAGTTTGGGACCGCCGTTATTGGCACAGTAATGATCTTCACCAATGCATAGCAGATTGTGCTACATACCGCAAACCTGATTTAAATATTGTTGATGCATATTTTGTTATGAAGCGCAACGGTCCGCGCGGTGTTTCAGTCAATGATGTGGTAACAATGAAATCACAGTTGATTTCTACTAATATGGTTTCAGCCGATGCCGCCGCAGCAAAACTATTCGGAGTTGAACCTGATGAAATACCATACATCAAAATTGCTGATTCGATGGGAGTAGGCAAAAAAGATCTAAGTTCGCTTAACATTAAACGTATAATCTTGTAAAGGAATGAGCGGTTCTCTATTACGGAATATTAGAATAATTGTTTCGATCATTTTTATCGTTCCAACAACATTTTTGTTTGCTGATATATTTAGTTTAATCCCGCCTGTCATTTCAGAAAAAATTTTATTTCTTCAATTTGTTCCTTCAACTTTAAAATTCATTGCTGCAATATCATTCACTGTAATTGGATTTGTTATAGTACTCTTGTTAACAGTAATGTTTGGAAGAGTTTATTGTTCCAGTATTTGTCCGCTTGGATTTTTACAAGATGTTGTGAATTGGCTCTCAAGAAAGATTAAGAGAAAAAAGGAATTCAAATTTGAATTTCTGAATGAACAAAAAATCTTAAGAATCGTATTACTAATAATCCCGGTATTATTTTTCGTATTTGGCAGTGTAACACTGATAAATTTTTTAGATCCGTTTAGTATGTATGGAAGATTTGCCGGAAACTTTTTCAGACCTGTATTAGTCAGTGCTAACAATCTTGCCGCTGTAATTTTTAAGTCATTCAAACTTTATATCGTTTATCCTTATGAATTAAAAGCGTTCAACATTTATCCATTCATAATAACTGTAACTTTTTTTGTAGTTGTTGTTTTCATGTCGTGGAAAATGGGAAGATTATATTGCAACACTATTTGTCCGGTTGGAACATTGCTCGGATACATTTCTAAATTTTCTTTTTTCAAAATAAAAATTAAACAAGACGAATGTTTAAGCTGCGGATTATGTTCTAAAGAATGTAAAGCAGGTTGTATTGATAGTGAAAATAAAATTGTTGATATGAGCAGGTGTGTTGCTTGTTTCGATTGTCTTACTTCGTGCCCCACAGATGGTATTGTATACAGTTATTCATATAACAAGCAACCAAACATCCAAACATACAATCAACCAATAACTAATAATTCAAAGCGCGACTTTATTGTTAAAGTTTCTCTTTACATTCTATCTTTTTCCTCCATTGCCGCACAAGTTAAAAAGAAAATTGTAGTTACAAAACCAAGTATGATTCCAATTTTTAGAAAGAGTGCAACATCACCTCCCGGTTCAATCAGTGTTGAAAGATTTAACAGCAAATGCACAGCGTGTCATTTATGTGTGAGCGCATGCCCGACTCAAGTATTGCAGGCATCTTTTTTAGAATACGGATTTACAGGAATGATGCAGCCGAGAATGGATAACATTACAAGTTTTTGTAATTTCGAATGTAAAATTTGCAGCGATGTTTGTCCCACAGGTGCAATTCTTCCTATTGATCTGGAAAAGAAAAAACTTACACAGATTGGTAAATCAAAATTTGTAAAAGATAATTGCATTGTTCAAACACAGAAAACAGATTGCGGCGCTTGTTCGGAACATTGCCCAACAAAAGCTGTGC
Organism: Melioribacteraceae bacterium; assembly: GCA_041658245.1. GTDB lineage: Bacteria > Bacteroidota > Ignavibacteria > Ignavibacteriales > Melioribacteraceae > Fen-1258. The sequence continues at coordinate 161,936 of JBBAAM010000002.1, read as the reverse complement.
GTATGATTCCGTTCGAAGGGAATTTATTTATTCCCGAAACTCGCGATGATTATTGTATCGGATGCGGTGCTTGCGAGTTTGCTTGTCCTACCAAACCTCATAAAGCGATTTATGTTGAAGGGAATCGTGTTCACCAACTTGCTAAGAAAAATGTTGAAGAGAAAAAACAAGAGAAGGTTAATTATAAAGAAGAGTTTCCGTTTTAATAACGTGAAAGGGGAAACGGAAGACGTAAAACGACTTTGATTTAATCACTGTTTGCAATCATCGGAATTAATCTTTTCGTTTCCCGTTACCCTTTTTCCGTTTATCGTTGCATTTTACTTGCCGTCTTACTTATTCTCTAAAATCTCACTCAATTGTTTCGGTGTAACTTTCAACAAACCATTTGGAAGAAGTCGTGGAGTCAAATCTTTCCAATTTTTATCTTTCTTAAAAATTTCTTTAAACATTGGAACTGCTTCTTTCATCATTCCTTTATTTGCTAAAGCAACCGCTGTCCAATACTTCATTTCCAGATTTTTAGGAAACATTTTCATAGCTGAAGAATATTCCACCATTGCTTTATCCATATCATTTTTTTCAACAGCAAGATCACCGTTGTTCATATGCTGGTAAGCCCGGTGAACTTTTAGAAGTCTCCTCAATTCAGGAAGTGGTGCTGAACTATCATCAACGCGGATATCAACCAAACGGTCATCCCAAACTTTTCCTGTTGATTTAGCTCGCACAACAAGAAGTGCCGCCGATTGTTTCCCGCGCACATCACCGCCGGCTTTCTCAGCAGCTTCAAGTGCAACAAGCATTCTTTCCGCCAAGGATCCTTTAGAATTTATGAACGCTTTTTCCATTGCGGGCCAGATATTATCGTTCGACATTAAATTTGCTTGTACAGAAAAACCTTTACCTACAATATTTCCTGCAGGCTGAATACATAATTTACCTGTGAACGATGCAGCGTTTCCTTTTGAATCAAGAATTGCAAGCTGGCGGAATTCCCTGCCTTCATCACTTTTAATTAATTCATCAATAATTTCTTGAGGAGATTTTCCTTGTTTCAGCAATTCCAATCCTCTCGGACCAAAAGATGGATTAACAAATGATTGTGTTGCTACAACACCAACCCCGGCTTCGCCCCAGGTAACAATTGTCCCTACAGAAAACCAATGCGATTGAACAGCAACACCCATATCTCCGGTCTTCTCATCAAAAGCAACGATGGAATATGTGTGTGCGAAAGGGGACTCTGATTTATAAACTTGAGCGTTAATAATTGAGAATTGCAAATTGAGAATTGCGAATTGTAGAATGAATAATAATACTAATAGAAATCTCGATTTCATTTTTATCTCCATTAAAAATCTTAATCAAATTAAATTATTTCTTATCAACCAACAACAACACAGATTAAAAATTATAAAATTTCGGATCATTTTTTCGATATCTCCAACACCCTTTTTTCTGGTTGCTTCTTCTTATTGCTTGTTCTATTTTATATTTATGAAGAATATTACCGTGGCTTTCATATTTTTTTTATTAACAATTATTCCTATTTCTGCGCAACAAATTGCGCTCAAGACCTACACGCGCGGAACCGGACTTGCCTCTGATTATATCTTATCGTTGTATCAGGATAATCGCGGTTTTCTTTGGATTGGTACTGACCGCGGCGTAAGCAGATATGACGGTGTGAGCTTCCGTAATTTTACGACTGAAGACGGACTTTCCAGCAATATGATTTACTGCATCTTCCAATCTTCAGATGGAGCTATGTGGTTTGGCACATACGAAGGAGGAACCAACAGGTTTGATGGCAAGAAGTTTCAGACTTTTACAACAAAAGAGGGATTGCCGGGCAATTCGGTAAACGCAATTACTGAAGATCGATTCGGTAGGATGTACTTTGAAACGAGCCGTGGCACAGTAATGAAACGGGGTAACAAATTCGTTTATGTGTTTGATTACAAAGGCGGCACTGCACGGCCTATGTTACGTCTTAGAGACGGAAATATTTTAGTGCCCGATTCATCCCGGTTGTATGAAATAACCCCTACCAATGACAACTGCATTCTCAAAAAAATTATACCAATTGATTCTTCTCTCAAAATTAACTTCTATTTTATGAATTCCACTGCAGCGGTTGAACGGGCAAATGGGGAAATTGTAATGGCGGCGGCACACAGACTCCTTTTCTTACAGAGAACGAAATCCGGTTGGAGTGTTCGGCAGAAGGAAGGAACATACACAGAGGCATTAGGTATTGGAGAAGATAAATCTGGAAGTCTTTGGCTTGGCGGGCAATTCGGGCTGGCAAACATTTTTGGTGGACGCGCGAATTTGTTTGGAATCGAGAATGGTGTTGACCCACCATTTGTTCAGGCATTACTTGTTGACAGGGAAGGGGTGATTTGGATCGGGACTTTTGGCGGTGGTTTGAAAAAACTGATTGGCGATCATCTCCGCATCTTTACCAGCCGCGAAGGATTGTTGAGCGATAACGTGAACACTATTTTCCCGGATTCAAAAAACAGAATCTGGATCGGAACAAAAAATCTTGCTAATGTGATCAAACGCGATTCGGTTTTTTCTGTTCAATTTGAAAAACGATACTTGAATGATCAAACGCGTGCGTTCGGTGAAAAAGCTGACGGAACAGTATATCTTGGGGCATTCAATTATTTGTTTAAAATTGTACAATCGTCTCGGTCAACCTATCAGGCGTTACGCATTCCGGAAATTCGGGGTGCCTACAGCGGTATTGCAGTAATCAGTTCTCCACCGCAGAGCAACGAACTTTGGCTGGGTACCTACGGGGAAGGTGTGGTGAATCTTGCAAAAGGAAAAACGTTACGGATCCGGACAAGCGATGGACTAGTATCGGATATGATCGAGAATATTACGCCAGCACGGGATGAACTCTGGTTTCTTTCCCGCAACAACGGAGCGACTTTCTATCGGAATGGAACGTTGAGGAATTATTCTGACGCAGAAGGGCTTCCTTCTAAAATGCTTTTTTGCGTTCAGGAAGATAATGACAGTACAGTTTGGTTTGGAACTAATAAAGGTCTTGTGCGAATGAGAAAGAATGCGTTCCGGCTATATGGAAATGAGGAAGGACTTGTAGGTACATTTGTTCTTGGAATCATCAAAGATTCAAGTTACGGTTCCTCTAATCTGTGGATCGTGTCCGACCGCGCGCTGCATCGCTTCGAGCACGACAAACTGCAATCGTATGCATCTTTTTCTATTTTGTCTTCAGAAGAAACCAGCATCAATCAAGTAACCTATCAGGCATCTACAAACCAATTATGGCTTGCCACAACTAACGGTGCGGTTAGGGTAGATCTCGCCGCTGCACGAAGACTCAACATCGCTCCATTGATTCATATAACACAAGTGTTTAACGACGAAATCTTGTTGTATGATGAACTGGCCACGATTTCTTCCGGGAATGAATTGAAGAGTTTCGTTTTGCCATACAATAGAAATAATATTTCCTTCAGTTATGCCAGTACCAGTTTTGCGCGTGAAGAAGAAGTCCGATACCGGTACAAACTCAGTGGCGAAGATACCAAATGGTCTGAACCGACACGAGAGCGAGTCGTTAGATTTAGAAATCTGGCTGACGGTGAATACACATTTTCGGTTATCGCAATCAATCCCGACGGCGTTCAATCGTCTGAAGTCGCCGCAGTTTTTGTAACAATTATGCCTCCCTTTTGGAGAGAATGGTGGTTTCTAACATTATTAGGTATTGCAGTTTTATCAACAATAATCGGGACGGTAAGATATTATTCAACAAAGAAACTTAAAAAGCAGATTCACGAACTGGAAAAGGAGAAGGCCGTTCAGAAAGAGAGAGAAAGAATCTCACGCGACCTTCATGATAATGTTGGGTCTCAATTGACAAATATTATAACCGGCATCGGGCTTGCAGAAATTTATTATAAAACAGAGAAACCAAAAGCCGATAGTCTTTTGCATTCATTAAAAGATGAAGTAAGGGAAACAATGACTCAGCTTCGCGAAACGATCAGGGCTTTAAAATCCAATGAGATGAGTTTTGAAAATTTTGTTATCGAATTAAGAAAGGTTATTGAAAGACGTTCAAAATATTATTCCGGAGAAATAGTTCTAAATGTAGATAATGATTCAAAAGATGATATGATGTTGAAGCCGCTTCAATCTTTACATTTATTTAGAATAATTCAGGAAGCAATTACGAACAGCATTAAACATTCAGGTGCAAAAAATATAAACATAAAAATTTCTTATAAAGATGAAATGTTATCCATATCAATAATAGATAATGGTTCCGGAATGAATGAAGAAAATTCTGATTTGCTAAATGGAAGCGGAATTGAAAATATGAAAAAAAGAGCTGAGGAAATCGAGGCAGAATTTAAATTGATTTCTGAAAAAAATGCAGGCATTAGTATTAATGTTTTTTTACATGTTAAACGGAGATATTGATTATACCTCATATGGGGTATATCAATAATAAAACTTAAATCTTATTTATCAACCATGGAAAAAATTAAAATTGCTCTTGTAGAGGATTCAAAATTATTGCTGGAACGGCTTGCGGAAGGATTTTCTTTATATGATTCCTTCAAAGTAGTTGGGAAATATTCTAATGGAAAAAGCATTATAGATTCTTTGGAAAAAAGTAAACATGAAAACCTACCCGATATTATTTTAATGGATATTGAAATGCCGAAGAAAAACGGGATTGAGGCAACTTTAGAAATAAAAGAAAAATATCCGGATATTGATATAATGATGCTTACTGTTTTTGAAGATGATACAAAAATTTTTGCTTCGATACAGGCTGGTGCTTCTGGATATATGCTTAAAGATGAACCATTCGAAATAATTTTGGATGCTGTTCATGAATTGCATAACGGCGGTGCACCAATCTCTCAATCTATCGCTCGAAAAGTATTGTCGTTAATTACTTCAAATCATGAAGAAAGTAAAAACAATAGTTCAATACATCCTGAATTGGTTCTGTCTAAACGAGAACTTGAACTTCTTAATGGATTGGTAAATGGAGGCACTTATACAACTATTGCAACCGATCTGTTTATTAGTCCTCATACAGTAAAGACACACATTAAAAACATATATAAAAAACTGCACGTTCATACTAGAGCCGAAGCTGTAAGAGCATGGCTCGGTAAATTTTAATCCCCAATATCATTCCAATCAAAATTCTTTCAACTAATATGCCCCATCTGGGGTATTGATATAAACAGACACTAAGACCATCTTACAAGAAAAATTTTCACATTAATTAAAAACAAATAAGGACAAATTATGAAAAACATATTTTTACTTTTATTTCTTTTCACTTTTTACTCATTCAGCAGTTCTGTGCAGGCACAATGGGTGCAAACCAACGGACCTGGTTTTGTCAATAACTTTGCTGTGAGCGGGACGAATCTCTTTTCTGGGACTGGTAGCGGCGGCGTATCTCTTTCCACGAACAACGGTACAAATTGGACGACGGTCAATTCCGGTTTGGTTCACGTTAATGTTCGGGCTTTCGCTGTGATCGGGACAAATCTCTTTGTGGGGACTGGAGGCGGCGTGTCTCTTTCCACGAACAACGGTACAAGTTGGACGACGGTCAATTCTGGCTTAACTAACACAGATATTTACTCTTTCGCTGTGAGCGGTACGAATCTCTTTGCGGGGACCTCGGGGACTGGTCTCGGCGGAGTGTTTCTTTCCACCAACAACGGTACAAGCTGGACGAGGGTCGTTTCCGGCTTGACGAACACTCAAGTCAGTGCTCTTGCAGTATCCGGCACGAATCTCTTTGCGGGGACTAATAACGGCGTTTTTCTCTCCACGAACAACGGGACAAGTTGGACGGTAGCCAATTCAGGCGCGGTGTATCAACTTAACGCTCTCGCTGTGAACGGGACGAATCTTTATGCGGGGACTGCTGCCATCGGTGTGTATCTTTCCACGAACAACGGTACAAGTTGGACGGCGTTCAATTCAGGCTTGACGAGCGCTACTGTTACTTCTCTCGCTGTGAGCGGTACGAATGTCTTTGTAGCAACTTATGGCGGCGGCGTTTGTCTTTCGAAAAACGGTACAAGTTGGACGGCGGTCAATACCGGCTTCTCGGGCTTGAGCACTATTGTTTTCTCTCTAGTTGTGAGTGGAACGAATCTCTTTGCTGGGACTTATGCCGGCGTATGGAGACGACCGTTGTCGGATATGATCACCTCCGTAAAGGAGATACCAGGCGAAATCCCAATACATTTTGCGTTACAACAGAACTATCCCAATCCTTTCAATCCGTCAACAAAAATTCGATTTGAGATTTCAGGTTCCGGATTCGTGTCGCTTAAAGTGTTTGATATTCTCGGCAGGGAAGTAGTGGCGCTCGTAAACGAACGTTTGGATGCTGGAACATATCAAACAACATTTGATGCGCACGATTTAACAAGTGGAATTTATTTTTATACACTCCGTTCAGAAAGTACTATTCAAACAAAAAAAATGATTCTCATAAAATAATTTACGAGACAGAAATATGATTAACAAAAAATTTACTTCGTCGTTTTATATCTTGATTTCTTCGGTTACCATTCTGTTGCTGATCGGTGGTTGCAAGAAGGACGAGAGCAACCCCGTTGATACTGGTAGCGGAGGATCTCAAATAGCGATCACCATCGGCAGCGGAACAAAGCCGCAATACTCGTGGAGCGGCGGGAATGTTTTCAGTCTCAGCATCACCCGCACCGCTGCAGCGACAGTTGTGGTGTGGGGACTTGCAACTCCGGGACAAAATGGGGTAGCATCGCCCGTAACAAATGGAACCGCTCCCACCGGATCAGTTGAAACTGCGGTCACGGAACGAACGCTCACTGCGGGTGTTCAATATCGCGTTTCGATTTCACGATTGGATGGCACCATCGGATTCAAAGAGTTTACTCCATGATAAATTATATAAAAAAACAAAATGTGTAATTCTCATTTCATCATTTTCTTCACTCTTGATGATAGTTGGCGACGCTTGCAAATGAATATAAATCGGCTGGAAACTACAATGTGAATTTTGATGCATCCAAACTTTCTAGTGGAACATATTTTTACCAACTTCGCTCTGGTAACAATGTCGTATCAAAAAGAATGATGCTGATTAAATAACATATTATATGATCATTAACTTTAGGAGAAAAATTTATGAAACGCTATATACTATATCTCATTCTTTTCACTTTTTGCTCATTCCACAGTGCTGTGTATGCCCAATGGCAAAAAACCAATGGGCCTTCTGCTTCCGGCGGGGATATTAACTGCGTGGTTTCTAATGGAACCAGCATTTTTGCGGGAGGGACAGGGATATATCTATCAACAAATAATGGAGTACTTTGGACTGCGGTAAACAATGGTTTGACGGACCTTGCAGTAAAATCAATAGCTATCAGCGGAACAAACATTTATGCAGGAACTACGAATGGTGGCGGTGTGTTTTTATCTACGAATAACGGAGTACTTTGGACCGCGATTAATGGGAATTTAACAAACAAGAATGTCAATGCATTAGCCGTTAACGGGTCAAATATTTTTGTTGAAACCGGACTTGGTTTGTTTTTGTCAACCAATAACGGTGGGAATTGGACCGCGGCTAATACAGGCTTGGTGGGTGGGAGTGTCCAGTCTGTAGTCTTCAGCGGAACTAATATTTTTGCAGGAACTTCCGGTGGTGGTGTGTTTTTATCAACGAATAATGGAAGTACCTGGACTGCAGTAAATACGGGATTGACAAATAAACTTGTAATGGCTCTGGCTATTAGTGGTAACAATATTTTTGCGGCAACTTTTGGTGGTGTGTTTTTATCAACCAACAATGGAAGCAATTGGACATCAGCAAATACTGGTACAACTAGTAATTTAGACTATACATTAGCTATTAGTGGAGTAAATATTTTTCTTGGAACTGTGAATGGGGCGTTTTTATCTACCGATAATGGAAGTAATTGGGTTCCGATAAATACAGGTTTAACAGCTACAACTGTCAGGTCATTAGCCATAAGCGGGACAACCATTTTTGCAGGAACTAATGGTGGTGTGTTTTCAACAGCTAACAACGGAGGGCTTTGGAATGCACGTCATGCCGGATTCCCTGTTGTTACGAATACGTTTACATTAGCGGCGAGCGGTAACAACCTTTTTGCAGGGACTAATGATGGAGGTGTTTTTTTATCTACCGATAATGGAGGTAACTGGAACGCGATTAATTCCGGTTTGACAAATATGCTTGTATATTCAATAGCTATCAGCGGGACTAATATTTTTGCCGGGACAGGTGGTGGAGGTATTTTTTTATCAACTAACAACGGAAGTTCATGGAGTGCTGTCAATAGTGGTTTAACAGGTCTGCAAGTCTTTGCTTTAGCCGTGAATGGGAGTACTATTTTTGCGGGGACTCAAGCGGGAATATTTTATTCATCCAATAGTGGAAGTTCCTGGATTGCTGTCAATACCGGTTTAACTTGGACTACTGTTAAAGCATTAGCTATAAAAGGGACCACTATTCTCGCGGGTACTAATGGAGGACTGTATATCTCAACCAATAACGGAGGCAATTGGACAGCGAGCAATACTGGTTTGCAAGGTACTGATGTTCGATCTATTGTCATCAGTGGGGTTTATATTTTTGCTGGTATACATAATGGTGGTGCGCATCTGTCAACGAATAACGGAAGTTCCTGGACCTTGAAAAATACCGGATTAACATCCAACTTCGTTTATTCATATGCTATAAGTGGATCAACAATTTTTGCGGGAAGCTGGCTTGCAGGTGTGTTTGCATCAACCAACAATGGAAGTACCTGGACAGCTGTTAATACTGGTTTGACAAAAATGAATGTTTATACATTAGCTATCAGCGGAACAGAACTTTTTGCGGGGATTCAAGATGGAGGCGTCTGGAAACGACCTTTGTCGGAGTTAGTAACCTCTATAGAGAAGATGCCAGGCGAGATCCCAATAAACTTTGCTTTGCTACAAAACTATCCCAATCCTTTCAATCCGTCAACAAACATTCGGTTTGAGATTCCAACTTCCGGATTTGTATCGTTAAAAATATATGATGTCCTCGGAAAGGAAGTGGCAGCGCTTGTAAATGAATATAAACCGGCTGGAAGCTACGATGTGAGTTTTAATGCATCAAAACTTTCTAGTGGTATTTACTTTTATAAACTGCAAACGGGAAATTTTACTTCAACAAAGAAGATGGTTTTGATGAAATGACGACAAGTGAACTCATAAAATCAAATTATTTTAAAAAGGTTAAAAAAATGAAAACAACAAAATTAATATTAATCGGTTTACTCGCCTTGATGGGTTTGAGTAAGAATGCAAATGCACAGGTTATGGTGAAAGATATTAATCCGGGTGCAAACGCGTCTTCTCCTTTTGGTTTGACGAATGGAACCGGGGCTTTGTATTTTAATGCAGATGACGGAACCAATGGAAAGGAATTGTGGAAAAGCGATGGCACTTCGGCAGGAACAATGATGCTCAAGGATATTAATCTGGGAGCGACCGGCTCAGGTCCCTCCGTGTTTCTTGACATCAACGGCACTTTATTTTTTTATGCCAATGATGGAAGCAATGGAAGAGAATTATGGAAGAGTGACGGTACGGCTGCAGGTACAGTAATGGTGAAAGATATTTTTCCCGGAACAAGCGGTTCAGGATCTGATTTATTATTTAATTTTAATGGCAATTTGTTTTTTCCGGCAGACGATGGAGTCAATGACACAGAATTATGGAAAAGCGATGGCACGGCTGCCGGAACCGTAATGGTGAAAGATATCAAAGCCGGTTCGGGTGCTTCATATCCGAACGATTTTACGGTCTTGGGAAGCAATTTATTTTTTGTGGCGGACGATGGAGTCAATGGAAAAGAAATTTGGAAAAGCGATGGAACAGCCAGCGGAACCGTTTTGCTAAAAGACATTTATACCGGTTCAATCAGTTCATATCCCGGAAGGTTCGACACATTGAATGGTAATTTATTTTTTGTTGCAAGCGATGGAACCAACGGAATAGAGCTTTGGAAAAGCGATGGCACAACTGCAGGAACCTCTATTCTGAAAGATATTAGTCCGGCTGTTGGAGGTTCCAATCCGGGTCCATTATCTAATTTGAACGGTACATTATATTTTAATGCGGACAATGGAATTAATGGAAGAGAATTATGGAAGAGCGATGGAACGGTTTCCGGAACTTTAATGGTAAAGGATATCAATCCGGGACTCAGCGATGGTATTTATATCTATTCTCAGTTTTGTTTTGCTAATGGAAATATATTTTTCAGGGCAGATGATGGTACCAATGGCGGTGAATTATGGAAAAGCGATGGAACGACTGCAGGGACTGTGATGGTGAAAAATATTAATCCTGGATCAAACGGCTCATTGGATCAATATTTTTACAAACTGATTAATGTAGGTGGCACAATATATTTTAATGCCAATAATGGAAGTAATGGAATTGAACTATGGAAGAGTGATGGCACATCAGCAGGAACAGCCCTTCAACTGGATATTAATCCTGGTGCAGGCAGCTCGGATCCAAGCGGATTTGCAATATCCAACAGTATGTTATTTTTTACCGCCGATGATGGAATAAACGGAAGGGAATTATGGAAATATACTCTCGTTACCGGCATCGTTCAAACCACTGCTGATCTGCCGCAAAACTATACCTTGTCGCAGAATTATCCTAACCCATTTAACCCAACAACAAACATTCGGTTTGAGATTTCAGGTTCCGGTTTTGTGTCGCTCAAAGTGTTTGATCTTCTGGGCAAGGAAGTAGCATCACTTTTGAATGAATATAAATCTGCTGGAAACTACGATGTGAATTTTGATGCATCAAAACTTTCTAGTGGTATTTACTTCTATAAACTGCAAACTGGAAATTTCAATTCTACAAAGAAAATGGTTTTGACAAAATGACGATAAGTGAACTCATAAAATCAAATCATTAAAAAAAAGGCAAAAAAATGAAAACTACAAAATTGATCTTAATCGGTTTGCTCGCCTTGATTGGCTTGAGCAACATTGCAAATGCACAGGTGATGGTGAAAGATATTAATCCCGGTCCAGGCAGTTCGATACAAGTTTATCCTTCTTTAGTTAATGCTAATGGCACTTTATATTTTTATGCATACGAGGACACGCATGGAGCGGAATTATGGAAAAGCGATGGCACGACAGCAGGAACAGTAATGGTGAAAGATATTGTTCCCGGTTCAGGTTTTGGAATATATTCTGCCTATGCCCCCACCAATGTTAATGGCACTGTATATTTTGTTGCATCCGATGGTATAAATGGCATAGAATTATGGAAAAGTAATGGCACGGATGCCGGTACTGTGATGGTCAAAGATATTAAGCCCGGTTCTTCCGGTTCAATGTCTTGGGGTCAATCTCCGCTTTTTACTAATGTCAATGGTACATTATATTTTCGGGCAGACGATGGAACTAATGGAGAAGAATTATGGAAAAGCGATGGTACGGCTGCCGGAACTGTAATGGTCAAAGATATTAAGCCCGGTTCAACCGGTTCATCTCCTAAAAATTTTATCAATTTCAATGGCACTTTATATTTTAGTACAGACGGTGGATTATGGAAAAGCGATGGTACGGCAGCAGGCACCGTCATAGTCAGCAGTTCAGGCGTTTCAGGTTTAATCAATGTCAATGGTACTTTATATTTTAGCGGATTATGGAAAAGTGATGGCACTACAGCAGGCACCGTCATTGTCAAAAGCGTTGCAGACCCTTCCGGATTTACTGATGTTAATGGCACTTTGTATTTTAGTGCAGACGGTGCAAAGGAATTATGGAAAAGCGATGGCACGGCAGCAGGTACAGTGTTGGTGAAAGATCCTAATCCCAGTGTATTTGGCGCTTCAAATATTTCTTCTTTAACCAATGTCAATGGCATTTTATATTTTACTGCAACTGATGGAACGAATGGAACAGAATTATGGAAGAGCAATGGCACGGCAGCAGGAACAGTAATGGTGAAAGATATTTGGACAGGTAATAATTCCAACGATATCCCTCCTTCTTCTTTAATCAATATCAATAATACTTTATATTTTGCTGCATACGATGTTACGAATGGAAAAGAATTATGGAAGAGCGATGGCACGACAGCAGGAACAGTAATGGTGAAAGATATTTGGACAGGTGGAGCCGGTTCATCTCTTAAAGATTTCACCAATGTCAATGGCACTTTATATTTTGCTGCAAATAATAGCACGAATGGGATGGAATTATGGAAATATATTATCGTTACCGGCATCTCTCAAACAACTGCTGGTCTGCCGGAGAACTATGCCTTGTCGCAGAATTACCCAAACCCGTTTAATCCGAGCACAAATATTAAATTTTCAATTCCCAAATCTTCTTTCGTTACTTTAAAAGTTTATGATGTTCTTGGAAAAGAAGTGGCAGTGCTTGTGAATGAATATAAACCAGCTGGAAACTACAATGTAAATTTTGATGCTTCGAAACTTACCAGTGGTATTTACTTCTATAAACTGCAAGCTGGAAATTTCACTTCTACAAAGAAGATGGTTTTGATGAGATAACATGCAACCGAAACTAACATAACATTTATAACAATACTCCCATTGTAGATTGGGGGTAATTGTATTCGATTAATACTTTTGCTCATAAGGAAATTGTAGATTCTTAATTAGAAAGTAAATTTTTATGTCTTTATTATAAATAGTCTCTGTACACCATCTACATTTCTTTCCTAATTTCAATTTGCTATTCTAAGCGATTGCCTATATTTTCACAACCCATAATTATTAATTTGAACTATCGGAGAAGAAATGAAGTCATTAAAAGTTGTTTTAATTATCCTTATTGGATTATCGGTAACATTCGCACAAAATAAGAATCAAACAAAAGAAAAATCACCATCGAAATCGAAAGCTCAATCATCGGTAGCATTAAAGACACAGGGTGATTCCGTAAGTTATGCCATTGGTCAAAATATATTTCAAAATTTGGCTGATCCATTCTTACAAATGAATTTTAATGTTCTAATAAAATCTATTCAAGATGCAATGAAAGGTAAATCCGATATGACCCAGGAAAAGGTTATGGAAGTATTAACTGCACTCAATAAAAGAGGACAAGAACGACAGGCTGCAATGCAAAAAGTAGAGAATGAAAAGAAACTAGCTGAAGCTGAGATGTTCCTTCCTATAATAGAAAAAAATAAAAAAGATGGAGAAGCATTTCTTGCTGAAAATAAAAATAAAGAAGGTGTTAAGACTACAGCCAGCGGACTGCAATACAAAGTTCTTGTGAGCGGTACAGGACCATCACCTAAAGATACAAGTAAAGTAAAAGTACATTATGCAGGAAAACTATTAGACGGAAAAGAATTCGATAGTTCTTATAAACGCAATCAACCGTCAGAATTTCCTCTTAATCAGGTTATAAAAGGATGGACGGAAGGGTTACAACTAATGCATGTCGGTGACAAATTTGAATTCTATATTCCTTATCAGCTTGCTTATGGTGAAGAAGGAAGAGGGGAAACAATTCCGCCTGCTTCTGTTTTAATTTTTGAAGTTGAGTTGCTTGATATTCTAAAATAGTGATTAGTTATTGGTGGTTGGTTTTTACTAATAACCAACCACTTGCACACAAAAAAAATACTAATGTGTATTTCATTCACTAGATTGTTGCGTGTCTGTTTCCTCTGTTAGTGTAATTTCATCAGCCGGTTTTATCTCTTCAATCGGTTTTAGTTCTTCAATGGTTTTTTCTATACTTTCAACTGCAGGCTGCAAACCGCTAACTGCAAACTCAGTCTTTACTTTAACCACAACTTTCTTTACTTCTTTCGGAATATTGATTGCCATGCCAGGCATATGTACATCGGATGGAAAGAATATTGCAAAATGTCCTTCATCGGCAATTAGAAAATTTCCTTCACCTTTATAAATAGCACAATCTTTTTCTTCATCATACTCTTCCATAATAATAACTTTTGTTGTCTCTGTGAATCCCATTTTTTCTTTACCGGAAACAATGTATTGAACATCTATATACTTTTTGTGCGCTTCCCACTTACCGGCACTAAACGGTTTTGTATTATATGTCTGAACCAACGCGAAAATATTCTCGCCGTCAATTTCATATTTGCCGGATTCAAGATTTGTAAAATCTGTCTGAGATAAATATTGAAGAGCTTTAGTAATTCTCTCACCAAGTGGAAAAAATTGGCTAGAATTTTTAAGACGATCGAATACCATACAACCTCAAGAATTATTTTTAAAAAATAATGTGTTGTTTAATAAAGCTTAAACATTAATCCTACAACAATCATGTAGAAATCGGGATTTAAATCTTTTGTAGATCTAGCATTATTAAATTTTTCCTTTGATATTACGTAGCGAATGTCTCCGGTCAAGATAATGTTTCCTAATGGTATTTCAGCTCCTGCACCTGCGTGGTAGCCAATATCACTATATGTCTCTGAAGGTATTGACAGGTTTGGTATGCTATATTCAACTTTGGTATTATACCAACCGATTCCTGCTTCTAAATGTAAAAAAGGCAATAAGCCTAGAAAACCTGTAAGCATTACAGGATAGGTAGTTGTTTTGATTGCACCGCCATCAAATTTATCGGATTTATATCCAATTGATCCTTCAACTTTTAATCCTCCAAAACCAAGTCTAATTGCAGCACTGGGCATTATTACTGCATCAGCATCTTGTGATTTTACATAAGCGCCCTGAGCTCCGATTGCTATACTTTGAGCGTTAATTGTTCCAGCAATAATTATTAATATTATTATGAAATGCAGCTTTTTCATTCTAACCTTCAAGTTTAGTTATTATAACTTAATCAAAAAATTTATAGAATAAAATTTATTTCATAACACCAAATGAGATGTTAGACGGATACTGCCTAGAAAAATAAACACGATGAAATGCTTTCGTGAAATCCTCATCTTTAGCATTATAAATATCAACAAATTTTTGTGGATTTCGATCAATAAAAGGAAAGAAGCTGCTTTGAATCTGCACCATTATCTTATGTCCTTTAAGGAAAGTATGATCAACATCGTTCAAATTAATTTTCACTTCGGTTATTTTATTAGGAATGAATGGTTCCGGTTTTTCAAAACTGTTTCTAAACTTACCTCTCAAAACCTCGAAACGTATCAATCGTTGATAACCGCCCATTTCAATATTATTAGAATTTGGATCCGGATCAATAGCGCCATCAGGATATACATCAATCACTTTTACAACCCAATCTGCATCTGTTCCAGTGGTGGAAATAAATAGATCTGCGAGTATTGGTCCGGCAACAGTTATGTCTTTTTCAAGCGGTTCGGTTTCATAAACAAGAACATCGGGGCGGGCAGATGCAAAACGTTGATCTTCACTCATGTAAGTTCGGAAGTAATGCAATCCAGAATCATGGAATTTCCCAGAATAAGGAACTGGCTTATTTTGATCACTTAAATATTCATCGAACAAATATTTCTTCTCAATCGGCTTATCCCAACTCAGTTTATTGTTTGGCGAGAGATAGATAGATTTTTTTTCCGCATTCATTGGCGGCCATTTATCATAATTAACCCAAATGTTAGAACCGGTTCTGAATGTGATCGCTTCGGGTAAATTTAGTGCGTCGGTTCCTTTCAAATAATAATTGAAAAAGGGAAGAAGAATATTTTTGTTGTAGTACTCACTTGTATTTTCTCCGAACTTAAAATCACCGAATGAACCTCCATCGCCGCGAGACCAACCGCCGTGGGACCATGGACCCATCACAAGATGAGTTTGGTTTTTTGAATTTTTCTCTTCGATTGATTTGTAAATATTAAGTGGTCCGTATAAATCTTCGGAATCGTACCAACCGCCTACAAGCAGTACAGCCGGTTTAACATTTTTGAAATAGGGAAGATTGCTGCGTGATTTCCAGAATTCATCATAAGAACCATGCTTTAACATTGCATTCCAAAATGGAAGGTTGCCTTTTAAATATTTTTCATTAGCATTTGATAGAGGTCCAAGTTTTAAAAAGAAATTGTACATATCAGGTGAATCATATTTGGGTGCTGGCTTCCAAGTTGTTGTTAATGAATCGCGCTGTTGATCAAATCCTTTGAAAAAGTTAAACGACATAGATAGTGTTAAAGCTCCGCCATGATGCATATCGTCGCCAATAAACCAATCTGCAATCGGTGCTTGAGGCGATGCCGCTTTGAGTGCGGGATGAGAATCTATAAGAGACATTGCCGCATAGAAACCCGGATAAGATATTCCCCAAATGCCAACGTTACCATTGTTGTGTTTTAAATTCTTAACAAGCCAGTCTATAGTATCGTATGTATCCGTAGTTTCGTCTATATCTTTATTGCTCTTTTTGTTCGGTATGTATGCCCGCATATTATCATATTTTCCTTCGCTCAAAAATTGTCCACGTACATCTTGAAAAACAAAAATGTAACCATCTTTTGCGAATGTATCGTTGGGTCCGAGATTCTGCGGATATTTATCTTCGCCGTATGGTGCAACGGTATACGGAGTTCGTACCATAAGGATAGGATAATTTTTTGTAGTGTCTTTAGGAGAATAAACTGAAGTGAAAAGTGTAACACCGTCACGCATTTGAATGCGATAATCTTTTTTTAAGTAATTCTCTTTTATCCATTCCACTCCCTGCGCAAATTGCAGCGATGAAGCAAAGATTAGAATTATAATCAGCAATTTTTTCATAACAATTTCTCCATTGATGGATGCGAATTCACTTCTTTGATTTCTCCCACTCAACATAATTTCTCTTCATTTAATTAATATTAGTTTTTTTGTTTGGATGAAATTTTCAGCATGTAATTGATAATAATAAACTCCACTACTTAATTGACTACCATTGAAGTGTACTTGATGATGTCCTGCCGATTTATCTTCATTAACCAAAGTAGCAACTATTTTGCCCAAAGCATCAAATACTTTCAATGATACAAACGATCTAGATGGAAGACTAAAAGAAATAGTTGTTGCGGGATTAAATGGGTTAGGATAATTTTGATAAAGTACAAATCCGGTTGGAATGCTTGCCTTTGTTATTTGATCAATTGAAGTGATTATTCCATACTTAGCTTTTAATTGAATAATTCTGTTGTATGATTCTTCAATCCTATTTAAGGAAATTTTTCTTTGATTAACTTTTTCTTCGATGATACCAATAACATTTCTAACAAGTGATGATCCATTCCTTAAAACCGAAGTATAGAGTAAAATATCGTTACCAGCATTTACTGCATATTCAACTGCATCCTCAAAAGAATAATTTAATGTTATTGCCTGCATAGCCATGCCGTCTGTAATTGTCACTCCGTTAAAGCCTAGTTGGTTTCTTAAAATATCTGTTGTAACATTTTTTGAAAGTGAAGCTGGATAAGCTGAATCAAGATGCGCGTTGTAAAGATGCCCAATCATTAATAAATCCTTATACCCTTGAGAAAATAATGATTGATATGGAACTAATTCAGAATTTAACCAAGTATTGGTTATATCAGTAAAACCCAAATGAGAATCTTGTAATGCACTACCATGCCCCGGAAAATGTTTAAGGCATGTTAAAATATTTTTTTTGTTGAACTCATCAATAAACCATGCACCGTGCTGAGATACCGTCTCGGGGTTTTGCGAAAAACTTCTTTCTAATTTACCAATTGCCGGACTGTTTGGATTAACATTTACATCAACAACCGGTGCAAGATTAACATTAAAACCGCATTGCTTTAACCAAGAAGCCATTGTGCTTGCGGATTTTCTTGTTGAATCTTCTCGGTTAAAAACTGTTCCAAGTGTGTAAGCTGTATAAGAATTTTTAAATCCGTTAGTGCTATTTAACCTTGCTACTTTACCTCCTTCTTGATCAACTGCAATAAAAGATGGAGTTTTAGAAAACAGTTTAATTGTGTCGTTTAGAAGTTTTATTTGATTTGGATTTACAATATTTCCCGCATATAAAATTACACCGCCTAGATTTCTCCGCTGCAGATCAACTTTTATTGTATCGTTAAGTCTTGTCCCGGTAAAACTTGCCCAAATCATCTGCCCAATCTTTTCTCTAAGTGTCTGAGAATGGATGAGGGAATTATTTATTCCAAGAAGAATTAAAACAACTAGAAAACAAAAATTTTTCATCATGATAAAGATGTTTTTAGAATATTTAGAATATTCTTAAATTATTAAGAAGTAATTACTTCATTAGCAGAAGAAATTATTGATTCTGCTAATTCTTCGTTGGAAAGTCTTTTAGTAATTAAAAATTCTTTCCCGTCGGCAACCAACAATTCCGACGGCATCGATCTTAAATTATAAATACTGCCCATAGAATAACAATAAGCCCCGGCATTTTTAATAATAAGCTTGTCCCCTTCATGTATTTCGGGTAATTCTCTTTGTTCGGCAAAGCAATCGCCCGTTTCGCAAATATTCCCGCATACATCGTAAATTTTTAATTCACCGCTAGAATTACTTATATTTTCTATTTGATGATATGAACCGTAGAGCATCGGACGTATAAGGTGATTAAATCCGGAATTGGTACCTGCAATCAATCTTCCTCTGTTATTTTTTATGGTATTCACTTCCATTAAAAGATATCCCGATTCGGCAACAATATATTTACCGGGTTCAAAATACATATATAAATCTCTCCCGTATCGTTTGCAAAAATCGGAAAAAATAGAACTGATATTTTCTCCAAAGCCGGCGTAATCAATTCTTGTACTTGCGGGTTTATAAGGAATTTTAAATCCTCCACCGAAATCGATAAACTTTAAATGCGGGAAATCCTCTTGATTAGCAATTTTAAGCAAGTTGGTCATACTTTCATAAACTTTATCTGTTTCACCTATTCCCGAACCTGTGTGTTCGTGAAGCCCAACGACTTTAATATTATACTTATTAGTAATCTCTTTTACAGAATTAACTTCTGACAACAATATTCCGAATTTAGTAATCTCACCGCCGGTTTTTACATGCTTATGTGCTCCTGCGTAAACATCCGGATTAAATCTAATACAGATTTCGCTTCCCGGATAAGCCGCGCCATATTTTTGTAACCTGCTCAATGAGCCGATATTAAAGAGCACGCCGGTTTTTTTTATTTCGTGCATTTCTTCATCGGTAATATTATTCGCTGTGAATAATATATCTTCTTTTGAAAATTCCAATTTTAATGCTAGATATATTTCTGCTGGGCTAACCGTATCAAGATAAGCATTATTGTTTTTTAACAAATTCAAGATTCCGATATTATAATTCGCTTTCATTGCATATAATATTTTTAGCTTGTGCCATGTTATATACTTATAAAGCTCTTTGTAACGCTTAACAATTAAATCAGCATTATAAACGTATAGGGGCGTACCATATTTTTCTGCATAACTAATAAACAAATTCTTATCAATAGAAGTAATTTTTTCCATCGTTTTCGTTTTTCCCTAAATAAATTTTTAGTAGCTCGATATTCTTTAGTACTTTTTTATAAAATTAAATAATTTTTTTGAGCTCATAAATCAGATTATCAATTTGCTCGGAAGTATGTGAAGAAAATACGACAATTCTTAACGCACCTTTTTCTCCAGTTCCAATATATTGAATGTACTGTATCACGATATTTTTTTTCATCAGTTCATTCTGAAGTTTTAGCATTTCTAATTTACTATTCATTGTCCATGCCGAAATAGGTACATTTGTATCTTCCGCTTCAATACCCAAATTCCTTAAACCGGTTTTCAATCTTTTGGCATTCTCCCACAATTTGAGTTTCATCTCTGGTTTTGATTTAACCAATTTTAATCCCGTTAAACTTGCAGCTGCAGCAGAAGAAGGCGGCGGCGTAGATCCATTTTGTATTTGATTATTTTTAATCTCTCCAATAAATTTTTTATTTCCGGGAATGATTCCACCAAATCCTCCAAAAGCTTTCGAAAAGGTTCCTCCGAAATAAAATCTTTCCGAAGTTAAACCATAATGTTCATAAGTTCCTCTTCCGTTAAGTCCAAGAATGCCAAGAGCATGTGCATCATCCACCCATAAAATTCCGTTATATTTTTCTATAATACTCAAATATTTATGGATCGGTGCAATCTTACCGAATACCGGAAAAATCCCGTCAGTTATTATCAATGGTTTTTGATGGGGTTGAAGATTATGGAAAATTTTTTCTTCGAGATCAGCGTCATCCAGATGTGAAAATTTATAAATAGGTTTCCCGCTTAATTTAGCTGCATATTCATTACTGTAGTGTGAAACTTCATCAATAAATACAACATCGAACATGTTTTTGTTAATAAATGATTGCACTGCGGCTAAATCAGTTAAAAATCCGGAAGATAAATAAACGGCATCCTCGCAATTAAAAAATTCTGCCGCTTCTTTTTCAACTTCCAATATAAGCTGTGTTGTTCCAAAACTATTTCTGGAAGACGAACTATTAATCCCATATTTTTTTAACGCATTAATAGCTGAGTTGATTACGTCTTCATTCTTATGCAGTTCGTAATAACTTGTGCCTCCAAAATAGAAATATTCTTTACCGTTAATTTTTGTTATAGCGCCTGGGGCACTATTCATTAAATAAAGCTGTTCAATATTTTCAAGATTTTTAGTTTTCATCGGAATAATTATTTTATAAGAGCATCGTAAATTATTTCTACAGGATGGAATGCAGTTCTTTCCGTTCCATCCTTAATTTGGTGCCTGCAACTTGTACCGGGTGCACAAATACTAGTATCAGAATCTTCTTCTCTTATTGTAGGAAACAGAACTAATTCCCCGACTTTCATAGACAAATCATAATGTTCTTTTTCATAACCAAAGGAGCCGGCCATTCCGCAACACCCGGATGGAATTTCTTCAACTATATAATTTCGAGGTAATGAAAGTACTTCAATTGTTGCCTTTGTTGATGCTATCGCTTTTTGCTGGCAATGACCGTGAAGTTTAATTTTCTTGAAATCATTTGTAAATGATGCAGATGAAATTTTTCCTTTTTTGATTTCAGAAGAAAGAAATTCTTCAAATGTATAAGTTGATTCCGATATTTTTTCAGCTGAAGTTTTTAAGTCAGAATCGGCAAGATCAAGATATTCATCTCTAAAAGATAGAATTGCAGACACTTCAATTCCTATTAATGGAGTAGCCGGATTAATTACATCTTTTAGCAATTTAATGTTTTCATTTGCTATTTTTTTCGCGTTTCTTAATAAACCTTTGGTAATAAATGTTCTTCCGCTTTCTAAATGTTTTGGGACCAAAACTTCATAGCCCAAATGAGTAAGAAGAAGAAAAGTTTTTACGCCTAATTCGGATTCATTATAATTTGTGAACTCATCAATGAATAAAAATACTTTTCCGTTTGGATAATTTGCTTTTTTATACCGATCTCTATTTTTTTTATACCAATTTGAAAAATTTTTCCTTGATAGTAGAGGAAGATTACGCTTCGGACTTAATCCGATTAATTGATTTGTTAACTTTAATTTTAGAAAGATGTTTACAACGCTAGAAAAATTCGAAATGATGGAATTGATTTTTGGTAAATACGCAATCAGCTTGGTTCTTAAAGGTATTCCATTCGAATCATAATAATGCTGTAAAAACTCGCTTTTCAATTTCGCCATATCAAGACCGGAAGGACATTCGGATTTACATGCTTTACACGAAAGACACAAATCCATTACTTCATAAATCTCTTGATGATCGAATGGATTTGTTTTCTGAGATCTAGTTAAGAATTCTCTTAATGTATTGGCACGCGCTCTTGTTGAATTTTTTTCTTCTCTTGTTGCTCTATAGCTTGGACACATAGTGCCACCGATCAAGTCGGTTTTTCTGCAATCTGCCGAACCGTTACATTTTTCAGCTGCTCTTAAGATTCCTTTAGTACTAGAGAAATCGTAAATGGTAGAAATATCTTTTGGTTTCTTATCTACTTCATACCTAAGATTCGAATTCATCGCAACAGTATCAACAACTTTACCAGGATTAAAGAGATTTTTAGGATCCCATACTTTTTTAATCTCTTTGCATAGTTGGTAATTATGTTCGCCTATCACAATTGGAATAAATTCGCCTCTTAATCTGCCATCGCCATGTTCACCGCTTAATGATCCTTTATATTTTTTTACAAGATGAGCAACTTCTTTTGTAATCGTATAAAATAACTTCACATCAAATGAATCTTTCAAATTCAGCATAGGATTTAAATGAAGTTCACCCGAACCGATATGTGCGTAATATGCACAATCCAGATTATTCTTTTTTAATATTTGTTGAAACTCATTTATAAATTCGGGCAAGTCAACCGGACGTACACAAGTGTCTTCAATAAACTGTTCAGTTCTTTTATCACCGGGGATATTTCCTAAAAGCCCTAAACCGGCTTTTCTAATAGCCCAAACTTTATTTGCCTCATCATTTAATAAAAGCGGATAGTGATAACCGTAACCTTCATTTTTCAATTCTTTTTCAAGTTCGATAGCAATCTGCTTTATTTCATATTCCGTCTCTCTTGCAAATTCTACAACAAGCAATGCTGCCGGATCACCTTTGATAAAAGAACGGTTTTTGCTTTGTTCTATATTAACTTTAGTACATTCAAGAATCTTTCCATCAACTAATTCAACCGCGCCTGGTTTATATTTTAATGCAATTAAATTTGCCTTAAATGATTCTTCCAAAGAATTCATGTGAACCGGAATGACACCTACGTTTTTAGGCGGAAGGGGAAGTAAGTTTAGCTTTATTTCGGTAGTAAACGCTAATGTTCCTTCTGAACCGGCTAACAGTTTGCAAACGTTAAAATCTTCATCACCCATACCGAACGCATTGCATTTAAGGAGCTGATCAATTGCGTATCCGTTATTTCTTCTATTAATTTCCTGAGACGGGTATTCATTAATTATTTCTTCTTGATTTTGGGGGTCGGATAATATCTCGTTTAATTTTTTATATATTTTATTTTCGAGAGAAGTACCGTTGCATTTATTAATAAACTCCTCTTTTTTCATTGATTTGAAACAGACTTCAGAACCATCGCTTAAGATTACATTTGCTTCAAGAACATGATCTCGTGTTGAACCGTATAAAATAGAATGCGCTCCGCAAGAATTATTACCGAACATTCCGCCAAGATTACATCTGTTGCTGGTTGCAGTCTCCGGGCCGAAAAATAAACCGTACTTCTTCAGATGGATATTCAGTTCATCCAGAACGACACCCGGTTGCACTTTAGCCCATTTTTCTTTCAGGTTAACTTCAAGAATATTAGTCATGAATTTTGATATATCCACGACAACACCATTGCCTACTACTTGTCCCGCTAATGAAGTACCAGCAGCTCTGGGAATAATCGAAATGTTATTCTCCAATGCAAATCTTACAATTTGCTTTATGTCTTCTTTTGTTTTGGGAAGAACAACTGCTTGTGGTTTTTCTCTATAAACAGAAGCATCTGTTGCATAAATGATTTTAGATAATTCATCTAATAGAACATCACCTTCAAACTTCTCTCTTAATTTTTCTATTTGATGAATAGCACTTAGATTCATAATCATTAAACCTTAACTCTTACCTATCCTTAAGTTTGTCCGACAGATATTAGCATCGACTTTAGCCAAGGAAGAAATAATTCTACCAGAATTAAAGTGCGCCTCGATGGTAAAATTATCAAATTCGAATTTTTTAATTTGAGTTGCAGTAAAACTTCTATATCCTTCAGAGGCAAGCTGCCAATTCTTAAGTTGATGTTCAAATAACCTTTCAGCTTTTTCGGCTAATCCGCTTAAACTATCATCATTATTTAAATACAGTTTAGTATCAGGAAACTCTATCTGCATTTCTATTTTTCCTCTGACGCGCAAGCACTTCGATCGTTCTTAACCTATCTTTATATTCATTGTAATAATTTTGTTTATCAATATCCAAAGCCGCGTCCGAATTACCTTCCCACCTTCTGCAAAGGTAGATCGGTACATAAATTCTACCTATTTGATAATCTCTAGATATCATTAAACCGATAGCATAATCCTCACCATAACTTACATTGGGAATTTTGTATTCACGAAGAACCGGAGTATAAAAAGCCCTTGGTGCACCAAGTCCGTTTATTCTAAGCGCATTATTTCTGCCATTTTCCTGTGTCCATTCTTTATGATCAACAATTCCCGGCGGAATTTCTTCGAGCTTAAAATTGGTCATTCTGTATGTACCAATAACCATCGCACATTTTTCTTTCTTAAAAGTATCAACAATAGTTTGAACCGTATTTTCATTTGTATAAACATCATCGCTGTCCAACTGTATTGAAAACCTGCCGCATAATTTATTATGAACAGCTTCGTTCCAGCATCCTCCAATTCCCAAATCTTTTCTTTCGGGGATAATATGAATTAAGCGAGAATCTTTTTTGGCGATCTCTTTTATTTTATCTGTTGTACCATCATCCGAATAATTATCAACAACAATAAGGTTGAATTTAAAATCAGTTTTTTGAGTAAGGACGGATTTTATTGCATCGCTAATTGTGCTTATTCTATTTTTCACCGGAATGATGACCGAGGCCTCATATTCAAAATCATTATTATCAATCTCGATTTCTTTAAATCTTGGTGCGAGATAAGCATCAATTTTTTTTAAATGATCCGTAACGGCTTTTTCCATTTCAATCTGAACATCACGGTTTTTAGGATTCACATAATCAAATTGTTTTACGCCGCTTTTTCTTGAATCCGTTTCGATTGTCGTATATAAATATTCTGGTATTCTTAGAATTTCACTTACTCTGGAAAGATGCAATCGTAAATTATATATTCCTGCATACTTATATTCGTTTTCATTTTTAAATGTGTTTAGTATTTCGGCATTTAGAAGCATCAGATAACCAAAATCAAAATCATCTCTTAAACTTCCTAGCTGATAATCATTTACCGGATGCCGACTGATTAAGTTGTCTTTAATGATATGATAATTTGAATAGACTAATCCGGCACCTGTGGAGTCTATTACATTATAAAACCTTTCAACGGCAAACTGGCCGAATTGATATTTGTTGTCTTGCGTAAATAACAATATGTATTTCGTTTGAGTTTTATTAATAATCAGATCTACAGTTGCTGAGCCGGTCAAATCGTTCACTTTAAGAATTTCACAATTATTCGGAAACTCATTTATTTCATCGTTAACTAATAAATAAATTTTAGAAACGAGTTCACAATCAAGCAATTCATTAATTGTATCTTGGCTATGCTGTAAACCATTATAAGGAAGAAACACAGTAATCATTTATTAAACATCTCCAGTTAGGTAACACTACTATTTTTTTCCAACTAAAATGAATTAAACAGTTTTTATAATTCACGTTACGCACAACATCTTTTCCAATAGCCACGACTTTTAGAGTCTGTTGCAGAAGTCGGTAAGCAACCTTCGAGGTTGTAATACCACCAACGATGTGTCAACCTCGAAGGTTGTGTTTTACAGAATTTGCGTTGTGCAACACGCTCTGAAGAGAGTTGTATCCGCAATTTCATTTATAAAGAATTCCCCTCTTAATAAACTATCAAGAGGGGAATATGAGTTTAACAACAAACAACTTTCAACGTATTACTTCATCAACAACATTTTCTTGGAAATATGAATCTTACCAGAAGTAAGTGTATATACATACATTCCACTTGATAATTTCGAAGCATTGAAATCTACCTGGTATGTACCGGCACTCTTGTATTCATTTAATAGAGTAGCTACTTCTTGTCCAAGTGTGTTATAAATCTTTAAGCTGACAAATCCTTGTTCAGGAATTGAAAACTTAATATTAGTTGTTGGGTTAAATGGATTTGGATAATTCTGTGATAAATCATATCCGGTTGGTAGTTCAGCTAGTGGTTTTACATCGGTTCCCAAATTAACTAATACTTGAACCATTGAATTCGATGTACCAAATTGGCCAATAAATGCTTGTCTTCCATCATTGCTGAAAGCCATTGCCCTTGGTCTTTCATCAGGTGCTGCCGGATTAGTAAATGTCCATTTTAGGCTATCAACAACTTTTTTCTGAGTAAAACTATAAGCATACCATGTACCCATTGTATATGGGGGACTTGGTTTATCGTTATTAGATCCCCCAGACATCCAGAGATATCCGGTTTTCGGATGCCATGCAAATGATTCAACTTTAGCTCCAATCATCATGGAATCCTTTAGAGCAAAGCTGGAGAATACATCTGGTCTTGTGTAAACTAAAACTTTACCAAGAGTATATCCAGCCCAATAAATAGTATTTCCATCTTTTGAAACATCAAAACCCCTGGAAAAGCCTGGTGCCTTAGTTATTGCACTTCCTATCAATGTTAAGTTTTGGTCGTACATTTCCACTGGTCTTTGCCCTTCGAAAACCGAACCAACAAAAATAATTCCATTTGCAGAAACAGCCGGTGCCGTTGGACCGTTGGTGCTAGGTAATAAAACCCTCTTAATGCCTATACCAGTTTTATAGTTTATAATATACATTGATGGAAAACCTGTAGTTAAAATAATATTGCCATCAATATTTGTTCTCATACCCCTCTGGGTTGTACTATACATTGTATCCCCCATAATCTGAAAAATTGGAGAGAAAGGCGCTTGTGTACCATCTGGGTTAAAGACATAGGTAAGATAACAAGAAGTACGGAGAGGCTTACCAGTCCCTGGATTAATAAAACCTGTAGTTGGAACATTAAAATATTTACCTATCCATATTTTTCCATCCGGGTCAACTGCAATTGAATTGTTCTGGGCTTTCCAAATAGCATCTCCATTTGGGTATGGGCCTGCATTAAACCATTGAGCATTTATTGTACCCGCAGTAATTAAAATTACTGAAAGCAATAATGTAATTTTTTTTAACATAGTGACTCCTTTTTATTATTAGAAATTAAGTTAGTTAAATCAATTATGAGTTCAATAATTTTTTTTATAAACAACATTATTGTCTTCCATAGTAAGGTGCACTTAATTTTTGCATATCTACGCGAACCAACGAGTGAAGAATAGTTCCTGCATCTGTATATTCTCTAATGTAGAATAAATTCTTTTTAGTACCCCAAGCAAGAGATTTAACAATTGGGCTTATCAACCCAGGATATAAACTTGAAACAGTGCCGCTGCTATTAACTATTAAAAATGCATCAATCAAATCAGTTCCAACTATTAAGTCACCATTTTCAGAAAATGTCATGGCACCTACTAGCACTTTATTCAGACCGTATTTAGCGCCAATATCAAAATACTTTTCTTTGCTTCCTAGAGATAAGTTTGAATTGATTTTATATCTAAAGATTGCCTCTTCAGTACTATTTTTACCGGCAACATATAAATAATCATTATATACTCTTAATGCTGAAACTGTGTAATCAATTGGAAAAGGTGTAAATACTTTTAAGGGAGTAACACTATATATATTTCCTCCGCTTCCGGCAGCCCAAATATTTTTGTTCACATCAAAATCTAAAGTCTCAACCGCTTTTCCAGAAGGAAAAATAACATAAGTGGAGGTCGACTTTCCTTCAACTACTTTAAATAGTGCATTTACCTTTCTTGCACCATATATAACATTATCATTTCCTTCTTTTGGTCCTACTTTCATATCAAAGAAGAAAGATTCACCTCCTTTGGGTGCAAAGTCATTAAGGGTTCCAGTAGAAGATATTTTTTTAATTCCTTTATCTTTGAGGTAAACATATACGTTTTCAACGTTATCCACAGCGACAGTATAAGGATCATCAATACCTTTTGCGAAAGCGAAGTAAACGCCAACAGCTTCCAAAAGGTTATACTTCACAACATTGCTGAAGTTTTCAACACCTTGAACAGAAATTTTAAGATCAAGACTATTTTTAATTAACGTAGGGGCTTTTACAACAAGTTGAGTTGAAGAAGCCTGTAATACCGTAGCTTGCGCCGTTCCAAAAAAAACGAGATTCTCTTCTTTAAGACGAGAAAAATTTGATCCGGTTATTGTAATCTCGGTTACTCCGGCTAATGCATCATTTGCAGGAAGAATAGTGGAAATAACCGGTGTGCCTCCTTTAGGTTCGACTTGATATAAACTTGGTGCAGCATCTTGGTTACAACTACTAATTATTGCAGCAAGAGTTATTACCATCGCTAAATAAAAAATTTGTTTTTGCTTTTTCATATTTCGATACCAATAAATTTTATTTTTCAATTAAATGAACATATTGCATTTAGTTAAAAAGAAAAGTTAAATGAAAATCTATGGACGTTATTAAAAATTCCAAACGGCTGATAAGCGTAATCAATTCCCATATTCATGCCCGAAATATTTTTCTTAACACCAAATCCAGCCGAGAAATTGTGTTCATCTGCCGGAGAAACAAATCCCGCACGAATAGAAAACGTATTGATAAAAGTGTATTCGGCACCGACATAAATCTGTTCACTAAAATCACGCGGATGGGATGCATCAACAGCAACTAATAATGAATGAGTGTTTTTATCAACATTAAATAAATCCATAGCATCCATGGCTAGTCCAATTCTGAATACTAATGGTAACTGAAAGGTTTCTTTTTTATACTTTAATTCGGTTGAAAAATTTCTAACACTCATTCCAAAATTCAAACTCTTAAAACCAGTTCTGTAAAGAATACCAAAATCAAATGCATAAGCACCCAATGAGTTATTTTCACTAACATAATTACCATTTGCATCTATATCAATTACGCCGCTTCCTAAATCCTGTTTAACATATTTAACATTCCCACCAACAGAGAATTTATCGGAAAGAGCTTTAGCATATCCGATACCAATCGAATACGCTTTAGGTGAAAATGTACCGACATCCCTATACCCTGCACCATTGGGGGCACCTGGGTCAACAACTGTACCCATAAATTCACCATAGTTAACGTATAGAAATGAAATTCCGAATACACCGTAATCTCCATCAAAAGGATTAAAAGCAATTGCAGAGTGGATGTAATTGATATCGGCGATCCAGTTTACATTTCCTAATGAAAATGAAGTAAACTCTTTAATAGAAGCCATGGTTGCAGGATTATAAAAAATAGCAGACGCCGAAGCTAAATCCACAGCAGTAACCGCTTCCGAAAAGCCGCTTGTTCTGGCATCGGTGGATACACTAAGGAACTTCATACCTGTTTGCGCAAGTTTTTTATCTTGTGCATTTAAGGAATGAGTGAGTAATCCTAAAATTAGCATTGTAATAATTGTATAGTTTCTCATTTATTTACCCAAAATTTTTTTATCTGATAACAACAAATTTGGCTATATGGTTTTTACCTGTAGTCATATCAGTAATAACAGCTATGTAAATACCGCTTACAATTATTTGACTAGATGAAGTAACCTGGTACCAATACTCATCACCGCTACCGTTAGTATGTTCAATAGTTTTAATTAATTCACCCAGCTCAGAATAAATTTTTATTGTACATTGACCGGGGATATTATAGAATGCAATTTTATCTTGATCATTCACACCCGGAAAACGAACGCTACCCATTGCGGAAGCATTAAAAGGATTAGGTACAATTCTTATATCGCTCATTTGTTTACCTGCTTCTCTTTGAAGAGTGGCAGGGTCGTATGTTTGAGTATAATATCTGCCGCTTTCAAGCCTTCCTGCAGGTGTGCCTGGTCCGCTAGGTGTTGGAGCTCCGACTGCTGTTATATAATAGTAATAATTGAATCCTCGAATTAAATTTCTATCATCGTAACTTCTCTCGCTGGCACTAGCGGTTTGATAAATCATTGTATAATTACTGTCAACATTACCAAGAGCACGATAAATTCTAAATGCAACCGGTGGATTAGGATCGCTTGAACTTACATCCCACTTAAGAGAAATTCTATCACCGCCTGAATTAACTTCAAAAGTAGATGGGGGCATTGGCGGTTGAGGTATTTTCCATCCGGAATTAAAGTTTTCAGTAATTCTCTTGAACGTTAACATAAGAGAATCTTTTCCCTGCATTACAATTCTATTTTTTTCTATATCTACGTCTCTATTATTTTTGGGTCCCTTTTTATATTTAATACCGGCATCAAGTTGAAGTTTTCTTCCTATTCCATTCACAGCCTCGGCCATAACTATTCTAACACTTTCGCCAGGTTTGAGTGTGTAAGGACCATATCCATTATTAAAAGAAATACCGCCGGAGGCATTGCCAACATTAGGTGCGAGTAGTTGTTTTGCAAAATCCCCGCTTGGTTCAACTGCATCTGCATGTCTTGGTGATTTATGCCCGGCTGACATCAATGCGTATTCTTGAGTCATTCTATCTTTATTTAATGCATTAGCTCCGGCCAATAACATTGGGTGATCTGAATTTATATAGTCTGTAGTTTTTGGTTGAGTTATATCATCATTATCAAATGGAACAGTTCCACTAAGAGTCCTTGCAATTTTATCTGCATAAATAGTTAGCAGACCAATAAATTGTGTACCACCTAATCTCCCAACTGTATCAGCAGGATTATTATAAGCCGCTGCGGTACTATTAAGAGCCCAAATTGGCCCGCCAATATTATCATAGCTTACATCTTTACCTGGAAAATATCCGTGCCATGAAAATTGTGCTCTATACTTTTCATTTGTAGGATCGGTTTTTACACCATCCCCACGAGCATCATTCATAGTATTAATGCCCCAACCTGCAGCATTTCCGATTACATATCGAACAGATTTATTTACAGAATTTCTGTAAGTGAACCAAAAAAATGCATCTTTAATAGTATTGTTGGGAAGTTCAATTTCACTATCGGAATCGGTATTGCCTGTATTGGTAAAAGTGTATTCATAAATAATGTAGTTATCATTATACTGTTGAGCAAATTGGAATATCTTTCTTTTAACTGTAATTCCGAGTTGTGAATTAATTACATTTTCTATTACTCTATCGTAAAGAATTGTTTTATCAACTTTGTCTATTTCAACATTTTTTTGAAAAGACAAAGCTCCATTTACATATACATTTGATGCAGTAAACTTGGAAGTCAATTCCATTTTGATTGGATAGAAAGGATAGAATTGTGGTGGTCGGGGACCAGCAGTAACAACTTTGAACGGATAATATTGACCGTTTTCATCTGTAAAATCTTTTGCCCCAATCCACATTCCCCTAGCTGCCTGAATATCCTGGTAAGAATAAATTGCGGGCCATTGCATTCCAAATTGCTGGGTTCTAATAAATCCAGCTTCTTCTAATTCAGAACCTATTTCGGAATACCAATTGTGCAGCGAACCCGCAGACATCCAAACATTTTTGAATTGTCCATAAGTTACAAACTGGATACCGATTGATATTGCTAGAAGGAGCGGAAGACAATTTTTAATTCTGTAAAAAACTGAGTTCATTATTTCCTCAAAATTTTCTAATAAATATTAATTTAAATCGTAATTAATTTTTATTCCCCAAAAGATTGATCTTGGGTTTAAGAATGCCGAATACTCCAAATTAGGCATGTCTATATAAGATTTATTTTTTTCCCATTCTTCTTTTTGAGATTCACTAGCGTTTTCATCCCAAGGAATATAAGAACCGGTTCTAATATCGCCGGGTTTATCATTACCGGCAATGAACTTATAACTATTACCAAATTGCCTAAACTCTTCGGGCATATGAAGTGATCTCATGTAATCATCATAATCATTTAAGTCAGCAAAACCGGCTTTATAATCGAATGTCTTAATATTGAAAGCATTAATAATATCGGCAAAGAACTCGATATTAAATGGACCAAAATCAAATGCTTTGGAAATTCTTAGATCAACATTGAAATTATCTGTCCATTGAATGTTATTTTCAAATCCCGGTTTAACACCGCCCGGACCGGTCCATGAAAAATTTACGCCTGCCCGCCAAGAAGCTAATATATTCATTCTCAAATCTTCGAGCAGCTTTATACCAAAAATTTCCGGACCCCAATCAAGCGGAGTGAATAAATCTACATTAGCTCTTGCATATGGTCTTGGTATTGGTTTGCTCTGTTCAAAAAAAGCTTTATTCCTTTGATTCTCTCTTTGGATTGCTGGATTTTCTGAATTACTGCTTAATCCAAAATTTCCACTTGTGGATACTTGATAAGTATAATTAACAAAACCTCTAACCCAATTTCCTCTGTTTTTAGTAATGGTAGCTTCAAATCCTCTAATATCTTCGTAACTCTCTGGTTCAGGAATTGAATAACTAACCGAGTTATCTCTGCTAGTATATGTTACAAGTCTGGGTTGTTCAGTAATATCTTTATAATAACCGGCAACTCTTACTAAATACTCATCAAATAAATTATGCTCATAGCCTAATTCATAAGCAACAGTTTTGGGAAGCGGATTGTTGGGATCGGCTAATCTTGTAACTGCTTGAGTAACTGAACTTCTACGCAATAAGTAGAGATTTTCGGGAATAGGCATAGACCTGAAATGCCCGTAATTAAAATATAACTTGCTATCAACCGAAATAGGGAAAGCTATACCTAATCTTGGGCTTACATTAATTTTGGCTTTGGTTGCGTCTTTTTGCAATAGTGTATCAATTCCCGCGGAGAGAGCGCCGGATAGTGCTCTATCGTACGCATTTGTTAATACGAACCAGTCACCATTAGCATTGCTATAATCTACTCTAACACCAATATTGGCTATCATTCCTTCAAATTCCAATTTTTCTTGAACATAAAAAGCCCCTCTAATAGGGAATGTTCGCCATGAAGATTGACTGTTGTTGCTCGGAAGAGCTGGTTCAACTAAAGCATAATTCACTGCATTATCCGTATAAATAAATTCCAATCCGGCTTTTATATTATTATACTTATCAAGCTGACTTGCAATATCAAATCTTGCCGACCATGTACTTACTTTACTACTGTCTCTTGAATTACTAAAACCCAAACCCATATTCATAGAAGAACCAATTCCACTGCTTGTACCGCTATAATTCCCGAACGGAGCTTCATCAAAAAATAGTTGTCCGAACTCATTTACCTTTGCAGTATTTCTTGGAGTGCCCGGGTTCGTATCATATCGAGTTCCAAATTGATTTATAGTTACATCATAATATGTGCTTGAGTTTATTACATGTGTAAACTTTAAGCCATACCCTGAGATAAATTTCTGAGTCGGCGCCCAATAATCCGTTGCAAAAACTCTGGAGTCAAGATAGCTTGCACCTGATCGATTATCGAGTTCACCGGCAATTCCGCCTGCCGACCTAAAAATTCCGGCAAGCCCGCTTCTTGAACTTGTTGTTCCCCATTGTTTACCCATTATACCTTCAAGAGATAATTTCATGCCGGATTTCAAATCAGAAATCACTTTGAATTGGAAGTTATAATCATTATAAGAATCCTGTGATAAAGGAATCACATACATTTCTCTAGTAGTTCTATAAGAAGTAATAAAAGTAAGATCACCCAATGCCTCGCTTATAAATGGAACTGGACCACTAAAACTAAAGTCTGCATCATAATCTGGTTTTACAATATCCAACTGTCTTCTATGCTGCCATAAAAATAATCTTTGCGCAGCTTCCGGAGTTAGATCATTCGTAGGATCATTATCTGCAAGTAATTGTTGTGATACTTTATTCCAGCCTCTGAACGGTTGATATTGTCGTTTTGTATAATCATCCCAAACTCCATTATCGGTTCCCGTCCACGCAACAGCATCATCGATATATGATCTAATCCAATAAGAATTTGGCGAGTTAACAGCTTCTCCAAATTGTTTTCTTGCAGCAGTTTTGTACCTACCTAGGAATGAAACAGAATACTTTTTCTTATCACCCTCTTTTGTAACAACATTTACCAAACCGGAACGGACATTTCCAAACTCAGCATTAAATCCACCAGTTTGTATTTGAATTTCTTTTACGGAAGTAAAACTAATTCCCGTATACGGTGTGTTATCTCTTTCATCACGAAGGGTCATACCGTTAACAACGAATGCTGTTTGATCTGCCCCTCCGCCTCTTATTACAGGTCCAGAGGAGGTTGATAAAATACCTGCTTGAAGGTTAATCACGCTTTGCACACTGACGACAGGTAGGTTTTCAATTTCTTCAACATTTAGATTTACACGGCTTGATGCAACGTCTCTTTGAACAATCGGTTGTTGAGCAACAACAACAACTTCGCTTGCAAGAATAGCTTCTTCGCTTAAAATTATGTCAAGGTTGGTCGTCTGGTCAATATTGATTCTTACATTAGTGATCGTACGCGCTGAATATCCTATGCAAGTTGCTCTTACTGTATAAGTTCCTGGAGGAACATTTAATATTACATAGTAGCCCTCTACATCTGTAGAAGCTCCTAAAGTTGTACCCTGCAGAACTACGTTTACACCAATAAGAGGCTCTTTAGTTTTAGAATCGATAACTGTACCAGAGATTTTTCCAGTAGTTCCTGCCAGAAGTTGAGAAGCAAAAAACAAGGTAAGAATTGTGAGAAGTAAAAATTTTCTCATATTCAAAATCTCCTAAATTTCAGAATAATAATTCATATTTAATTAACTAACTTAATGGAGGATTTACATTACATTTTTTATCAAATAGAATCAATGTTTATTAATAATCGTTTTAATAAAACGAAATTTTACTTAATCAGCAACATTTTTTTACTTAAAATTTGGGAACCCGAGTGCAATACATAGATATAAATTCCACTCGGTTGATTTTCAGCATTAAATTCAACTGAATAAGAGCCTGTACTTAAATATTTATTTATTAATTCTCCAACCCTTTGCCCTAACAGATTGTAAATTTTAATAACAGTAAATCCGTTTTCGGGAATAAAAAATGAAATTATTGTATTTGGATTAAAAGGATTAGGATAATTTTGATTCAATACATATGATGTTGGTATTGATACATCATCTTCTATACCTGTAGAAGTACCAGTATTAAATTTGAATACATTTGCTAACGCACTTGAGCCGAAATCATTAACTGCCTTAACCGACCAAGTATAGAATTTCTTATCTTTTAATTTGCTGACTGTTAAGGAAGTATCGGTAACAACTGTATCGAGAATTGTTATTGATGGTACAATTGACAACCCTTCCGCTAATTGAAGTCTATATTTTACAGCGGTTTGTGATTTTTTCCAAACTAACTTTGTAGTTATAGCTGAGAGATATGATTTATCTATTGGTAACAATAATTGAGGAGGAACAGGAAATCCAGTAGAAAAACTTCGAACATCAGAAAAAATACTTTCTCCTGCTAAATTTGATGCTGTAATTCTCCAATAATAAGTAGAGAGTCCATTTAAATTTGTTACTGTTTTAAATGTATCCACAATGCTGTTCTGATTGACTATCAAATTTGTAAAATTTTTATCTGTTGCTATTTGCAGTCTATTATAATTCGAATGAAGGGTGTTTTCCCAAACCAACTTAACAGTATCTTTTTGATTAATTGCTAAGTCAGCTGGAGAAATAAGCAATGGTTTACCGGGAATAGTAACTTGAACCGGAACAACTAAACTCATCGTACTTTCATTATAATTTTTATCTAAAGAAGTAACCGCAAAGTACATAGTTCTAGATACATCATTAGTCTTTAATGCGGCATATGGTGTTCCAACAATATTATTTAGATAAGTAGAATTTTCAAGATCAGATGGATTAACAAAAGGAAAATTAAACTTATAAACCGCATACATTGAGGC
Source organism: Melioribacteraceae bacterium (assembly GCA_041658245.1). Lineage (GTDB taxonomy): Bacteria > Bacteroidota > Ignavibacteria > Ignavibacteriales > Melioribacteraceae > Fen-1258. The sequence continues at coordinate 126,133 of JBBAAM010000002.1, read as the reverse complement.
AACATCACCATCGGATGCTCTTGAAGGTGCATTCCAAAACAACCCGTCTCCTCTAGCATTCGCTAATTTATCGTATCTTAAATTTTCTGGTGGATTCGGTTTTACTTGATCTTTCCAATCCATTCCCGGTATTAATGCCGGATTAGTAAAGTATTTATTTTTAAGTGAGTCAGTAAAACTTAATGTATTACTTGGAATGTGTTTAGCGCTAAATAAAACGATACCGTTTGTTTTGCTATTGCTTCTATTTGCTTTTAATTGGTTAGGTAATTCAGAAGTAGTATAGCTTCCATAAATATTACCGGAATAAAAATGTCTTCCATATTGTTTTGCAGAATCAGCCCACCAAGGCATAAGTTTATTATAATCCTGGCTTCCTCCAATTCTCCAATATAATTGCGGAATAATATAATCTACTGTTTTTTGTTTAAGCCAAACAATTGGATCTGCATAAATAACACTATATGCATCCATGCCGGTAATTCCAGATGGGACACCATTTTTCCAGATACCGAAGGGACTGATACCGAACTTAATTCTGGGGTTAATTGCTTTTATTGTATCGCTAATTGCCTTCATTTGAATATTTACATTATCTCTTCTCCAGTCCCCGATATTTGTAAATCCTCTTGGAAAAGCAGCAAACGTAGCTGCATCTTGATTTGAGATTTGATCCGGCGGGTAGGGATAAAAGTAATCATCAAAATGAATTCCATCAACATCATACTTATTAATAATATCAACAATCACGCTTACATTATAATTTCTAACTTGAGGCATCCCGGGATCAAGAAGATAGAGATTCCCAAATTTTAAAATCCAATCCGGGTGTAAATTTGTTACATGATTAGCAGCCCGAGTATAGACGCTAACTTGTCTTGCTCTATAAGGATTTAACCAGGCGTGAAGTTCAATACCTCTTTTATGAGCTTCATCAATAGCAAATTTCAGAGGATCAAAATCTCCTGCTGGGGGAACTCCTTGAGTTCCAGTAATCCAATATGACCATGGTTCAATTGATGATTTATATAGCGCATCACATTCGGGTCGTACCTGGAAAAAAACTGCATTTAAATTTGCATCCTTTACGGCATCAAGTAAATCAGTGAGTTGTTTCTTTAGAGTTTCAATGGGTAATCCGGTTGTAGAAGGCCAGTCAATATTTGCAACAGTTGCTATCCAGGCTCCTCTAAACTCTCTCTTAGGATTTGAAGATTGCGCTAAAATAGTAATCGTTTGTAATAGTAATACAATAGAAACTGAATAGACTATTCTTTTCATTTTGCAAGTTAAATTTAAAGATTCATTTAAAACTGAAATACAAAATTAATTTGTGAACAATCAAACTTATTTTCACTACACTAATGTGTAGTTTTACAAATTTTTAAAACCAAACAATAATATCAATACAAAATGAATTTGTGCGTTCTATAAATAGAATACAAATAATTATTAAAGAAGAAATAAAATTATTACAACTTTGAAAGAATTTTCAACTTTTGTCCTTTGTTAACTGCTTCAGCCCGACTATGAACATGAAGTTTTTCATATATGCTTCGGATATGATATTTTACACCGTCCACAGAAAGAAATATCTCTTCAGCAATTTTTTTGTATGATTTTCCTTCTGAAAGTAAATTTAATATTGTTGTTTCTTTTTCCGTAAGATTATCTTCAGTATATCTTGGTTTAAATTTGTGAAATGATTTCAGAACTTTCCGGGCAATTTGAGGAGTCATCGGTGATCCTCCTTTTACAGCCAATCGGATAGAATCAATTAATTCTTCAGGTGAAACAGATTTATGCAAATATCCGACAGCCCCGGCTTGAAGGGAACCAAAAATACTTTTATCATCATCTTGAATTGAGATCATTATTATCAAAACATTATTGTTAATACTGCTGAATATTTCTGCTCCTTCAATTCCGGAAATACCCGGTAACCCGATATCCAACAATATAACATCACATTTTTTAATAGATTCTGATTTGATAGCTTCTTCGCAAGAACTGAATGAATCCAGCACCAGAAAATCTTTTTCAGAACTTAGTGCTGTTTCCCAGGCTGTCCTTGCAAAAACATTATCTTCTATGATTGTTACTTTTATCATTTAGTATTTTTTTCTACGAAATTGAAAATTCTAATAATTATATAGTATTGTCAGTTAACTTTTTGTTTTTTGTGTCAAGATATTTTTAAATAATTTTTCCCATTTTCCATTTTCCATCAAACATCAACCATTGCGACTTGTCGCGCTATGCACTACCCACAAATGTAGAATATCATATTTTGATTGAGAAAAACCACTTTGTTCCGTGATTGATTGCTGTTGTTAATTTATAATTAGCTTTTAAAGTTTCGGCACGGTTTTTAATATTAACCAAACCATTACTGAATCCTTTTTCCGATTCATTAAATCCAATTCCGTCATCTTCTATAGATAAATCCAAAGTTTTCCCGTTAAAAAATAATTTAATACTTACATTTTTGCATTGAGCATGTCTGACTATATTCGTTAAAATTTCTTTGCAAATACACCACAAGTGCTGTCTCTTTTCCATCGAAATCGTCTTATTAAAATTATCGTTCGGTAATTCAATATTATAATTTATTTCCTTCGCATCTAACAAATCGGATGCGTATCTGTTAAACTTTATTAAAAATTTTCCCAATCCGTCTTCATCGGGATTTATAGTCCAAATTAGATCTTTAATTTTTTCCTGTGCATCAGCTGAACTTTCCAGAATTAGATTCAAATATTTTGGAGTACTTTCTGAATTACTACTATTCATTTCTTTTTCAATTGCTCGTACAAAGTATTGTATACTGGATAGTGTACCTCCTACTTCATCGTGAAGATTACGGGCAATTCTTGATCTGGTGCGTTCAATTCCGAGTAGTCTATTTAAGCGGATTTCATAAATCAAAAATATCACGAACAAAAATGATAAAATGGCAATAATCCTAAACCACCAAGTTTCCCAATACGGAGGTGTGATAATAATTGTTATTGAACGTTCAACATCGCTCCAGATACCGTCATTATTTGAAGCCATCACTTTTAAAATATATTTACCGGGATTCAAATTAGTAAATTTTGCATTCCTATTATTTGCATCTACAAAAACCCATTTATCTAGAAACCCTTCAAGTTTGTACGCATATTTATTTTTAGAAGGTATTGCAAAATGAAGTGCAGAAAATTCGAAATTAATTACTTTGTCTTTATAAGAAAGAACCACTTCCTCTAATTCGTTGAGCGGTTTTGTTAAAAGAGAGTTCTCTCCCATCTTAGCTTCTTGATCCATTATTGTAAGATTAGTAAATGCAATTTGAGGTTTGTAAGGATTGTCTTTAATGTCATCTGGATAAAAAGAAATCAGCCCTTTTGAAAAACCAAAAAACATTCTTCCATCATTATTTTTTAAATAAATATTTTCGTTTAACTCCATGCCGGGTAAGCCGTCCTTAGTATTATAGTTCTTAAATATTTTTTTTATCGGATCGAATTTACTAATACCGTCGTTTGTTCTAATCCACAAATTTCCTTTCTCATCTTCCTGAATACTATAAACTGTATTATCACCTAATCCTTGATTAGTATTGTATTGCTCAAAATTATTTTTTCCCCGGTTATATCTGTTTAATCCTTGATAAGTACCAATCCATAAATCACCGGATTTTGATTCATATATATTATAAATCCTATCATTCGAAATACATGTACTGTCGTTGGGAATTACACGGTAGTGCTTAAATGTTTCATCATTTTCGTTATAAACATCAAGTCCACCGTAAGTACCAATCCATAAAAATCCATGGCTATCTTCAAAAACGGAGATTACTCTGGAATCGCCGAGTGAATTAATATTTTCTTCAAAGTGATTAAATTTTTTAAATATGTTTTTCTCAGGATTATACAAATTAAGACCACCAGCCATTGTTCCAGTCCAAAAACGATTTTTCTTATCTATATAAAACCATTTGACAAAATTATTACCTTGCGAAGGAGTTCCGTCATCAACATACTGAACATTAATAAACTCGTTTTTTTTAATATCGTAATAGTGTATACCGTTGTAGCTGCCGACCCATAAATAATTTTTCTCGTCCAAATAAAAATTTGATGAAAGAAAAGTGTGGAATCCTTTTTTTGAAACGACCTCGCCGAAAAATTTTATTTTTCTGTTTTTACTTTTGTAAATGGTCGAATCACCGGGTCCTGCCCAAAGTATTTTTTCCGTTATATATTTTGAAGGAATAGCATAAAGATTATCGAGCGAAGCTTTGTAATTCTCGTTGAAATTTATCACTTGAAATTTTTTCTTCATCGAATCAAATTTGTTTACTCCAGCAATTGTTCCAACCCAAACAACACCTGTTCTATCCTTGTAAATTGATCTTATTTTATTGTCATTAATTGTGTTATGATCGTTAGGATTAGAATATATATCGGTTTTGGCGAAAGTGTTTTTATCAAATTTAAACAAGCCACTGTAAGTACCCACCCAAATAGATTCTTCATCTTCGAATAATTTTCTGACATTCATATTATCCGGTTTAATTGGAAAATGTAAATCACTTTTAACATTGTGGAAATTCTTCTTTATTCTGTCGAACAGATCAACACCACCGCCAAAAGTCGCCACCCAAAAACGTCCCTTATCATCTTCAAGAAATTCCATTACCTGGTTATGACTTAAGCTGTATTCATCGAGAGGATTATTTTTATAATGTATGAATTTCTTTTCAGCTTCAATAAATAAATTCATTCCATCGAAAGTTCCGACCCAAAAATTCTTAAATTTATCTTCATATAAAGCGCTTACCATATTACTGCTGATTGAATTTGAATCTTCCTTTGCATGGTTGTAATGAATAAAGGTTTCTTTAACCGGATCAAAGAGATTTAATCCTCCGCCTAAGGTTGAAATCCAAATCCTTTCTTTTGAGTCTCTGTACACTTTAAAAACAATATTGCTACTTATTGAGTTTAGATTATTTGGATCATGTATGTACCGTTTAAATTTTCCGGTTTTACTATTAAACTTATTTAGACCACCTCCTAATGTGCCAGCCCATATTACTCCGTTCTTGTCTTCTAAGAGACTAAAAACATGATTGTAACTAAGACTGTTGTGATCATTAACTTCGTTTTTATAATAAACACAGTTATATCCGTCGTATCTGCATAATCCGTTTTCTGTTGCCATCCAAACAAAACCGATACTATCCTGCAAAATATCATTTACATTTCCGGGAATAAGACCTTGTTCTTTCGCAATTCTATCAAACATGATTTTTTGATATTGCGCTTTGTACACATTAAAAAAGGCAAGAAAAAATAAAGTAGTAATAAGCAATATTTTCTTAAGTCTATTAAGCATACAAATATGATTTGAGAAAAAATTTATTCACATGTTCCTATTCGGTATTCAATTCTCTAAAAGACCGGTTAAAAATAAATGTTTTTTCGATGTTAAAATAATATACATTTCTTTTGAAAAAGATCAATACGACAATTAACAATACTCAAAACCAACCTCAGATAATTAATATTAAAATCAATATTAAAACTACCCAATTATGTAGTTGGAATTATCTTGCCTTAATTATCTTCCCAATTAGTTGATACGAATATTTTGTGAAATAACTTTACCTCTAACATAAAATATGATACGGAATTATTATGGCAAATAAAATATTTGGTAAAATTGTTATTGTTTTACTAATAGTTATTTCAGGTTGTACTGCTTTGAAACTTGATAAATCCGAAAATTCGTTGCCGGATACTCCTAAGGTAGAACGAGAATTTCGCGGAGCTTGGATTGCAACAGTTGCCAATATTAATTGGCCTAGCAGAAAAGACCTTACAACCGAAGAGCAAAAAAAAGAAGCAGTTAGAATACTCGACAAACTTAAAAATGATCATTTCAATGCTGTGATATTCCAGGCACGTCCTCAATGCGATGCGTTTTATAAAAGTGATATTGAATCTTGGTCATATTATTTAACCGGCAAACAGGGAAAAGCACCCGATCCATATTACGATCCTTTGGAATTCTGGATAGATGAAGCACATAAGCGCGGTTTGGAATTGCATGTTTGGTTAAATCCTTACAGGGCGCATCATATTGAAGGAGGAGAAATCACCGAATTTTCAATTGTTCAAAATCACCCTGATTGGGTTGTAAAATTAAAATCAGGTTATTGGTGGCTTGATCCAAGCAAAAAGGAAGTTCAAGATCATTCTTACAATGTTGTAATGGATATCACTAAAAGATATGATATTGATGGAATTCATTTTGACGATTATTTTTATCCATATCCTTCATATAATAATGACGAAGATTTTCCCGATGAGGAAAGTTGGAAAAATTATTTGAATAACGGCGGTAGTTTAAGCAAAGCCGATTGGAGACGTGAAAGTATTAACGTTTTCATTCAAAGAATTTATAAAGGCATCAAAGAAATAAAACCGAACGTGAAGTTCGGATTAAGTCCGTTTGGAATTTGGAGGCCTAAACATCCGGAATCAATTGAAGGATTTGATCAATATGATAAATTATATGCCGATGCAAAATTATGGATTAATGAAGGATGGGTTGATTATTGGGCGCCTCAACTTTATTGGAAAATCAGTACCATTCCGCAAAGTTTTCCAATTCTTTTAGGATGGTGGAAAAATGAAAATTTGAAAGGCAGACATTTTTGGCCAGGTATCAATATTGATAGAGATAATAACGAATTAAATACCTTAGAAGTAATTAATCAAATAATGATTATAAGGGGAATGCTGCCTGATTCACCGGGTAACTTGTGTTGGAGTGTTGCACCTATACTTAATTACAAGGAGCTATCCGATGCTATCGTAAATGGCCCTTATAAAAAACAAGCTTTAGTTCCGAGAACTCCATGGTTCAAAAATGCACCTCTCGCCTCACCGGAAATTACTACTTCAAAAGAAATTGATAAAATTAAAATATCGTGGACACACGAAAATAAAAATACAGTTTTTCACTGGGTGGTCTATTTCAAATACGGTAATAGGTGGGATTACATAATTTTAAACAGCGATACTTTTTCTTATGAAGTTCCTCTAATTTCCGAATACAAGTTCATTAATGATAATGATAAAGAAGTTGTTAAAAAATACGAACTAAATGTAATTGCGGTTTCTGCTGTGGATAGAATAAGTAATGAAAGTATTCCGGCTGTTTGTAATATAAAATAACATACGATTTCCATTAAGTTGTTTGAATTTCAGTAATAACATTCTTTGTTTCTAAATATTGTAAAAAGTATTATCATATATATAATACTTGGACAAATTTGATTTTTCAGATGCCTTAATATCTTTTGGAGACAAAATGAAAAAACATTTAGGTTATTTTGCATTAATTATTATGCTCGCAACCGCATGTTCTACTATCGTTGACGTTGCAAAGAAAGAGACAGTAACCAAATCGAAATCCTTCCAATATTATAAAGATAAAATTCTATTTCTGAATTTTGAAAACGAGAATTTAACCGAATCCGACACAATCAAAAATAAAATTGCGGATGGAATTACAGCAGCAGCAAAACAAAATTTTGATGCTGTTATATTTAATGCGAACAACCTTTCCAAATCGCTATTAACTTCTTCAATTGCAGAATTAACATTTATAAATATTCTTCGGTTTGCAGGAGATCTTGCACATAGCAATGGACTTGATTTTTTTATTGAAATTAATTTCAGCGAATTGAATAGATCAACCTTTCCACCCTTCCGAAATATGATCATTAAAAATAATATTAATATGCTTGTTAAAAACTGCGAGTTCGACGGATTTTATTTTAGCGGAATTAATCTTTCTTCAAAAGATGATAATGATCTATTCGAAGATATTGTTGTAGAATGTATGATGTTAAAACCTTTTTTGATTGTTTCTATTTCAAGTAAATTAAGTGACGCTGAAACGCAATTGGTAGACAAATACGTGGAAAAAGGAATAATAGATTTTTTATTTGATGATGAATTGGGTTATTTGATTAAATACAATAAGTTCATAACTGTCAACGAAAATGAAAAAATTCTTAAAAATTATTTGAAAAGATTTTCACCAGATCATTTTATTACATTAAATCTTTCGGAAGTTATTGATAAAAATGATACTGATGCTATTATATTAAACGAAAATAAGACCAAGCAAATTAATCATGGTAAGAAGCTAAGTTTTATATTAACGGGTAAAAGCGATTCTCTTAAACTGAAAATCGGGAATAATATTTACAACATTTCAACAAGTGATTGGGTAATTCCATACAATTATTTATTAAAGAAAGACAACACAGTTAGCCGTTACGAAACCTGGGTTGAGTTCAGAAGACCTTTTGCTAATATTACAAGTAATGACTTCTACAATTTACTTTGCAAAACTAAATATCCTTCTAAAGTGTTTATTAATAACGATTCAGTGAAAATTTATAAAACAGGTATCTTCTTCAAAAAGATAAAATTGAAAGATGGATTGAACAAATTAAGAGCAGAAGTAAAGGAAGATAACGGTGAAACGGTCATTTATGAAGATCGGGTTTTATTTCAGAAAAAAGATCCATCTACTATGGATTTGAAATTGGCGATCAATGATAATTCAATAGAGCCAGTAGAAAATATTACCCTTATGCCAGAAGATTATTTAACAGTTTCATTCAACGGTACAAAATCTCAGAAAGGATTTGTTGAAATAATTCCGGGTGGTTTTACCTTTGAATGTTTTAGAACTGATTACAGCGGGTCAAGTCAATATAAAATTCAAATACCTTTGAAAAATTTCTCGCATGATCAAAAGTACAGCATCAAATTAATCTTGAAAGCAATTGAAAATAATTCCACTCAAAATTCAGTTGAGAAAATTCTTAATCTTAATTTATCAGTTAAAGATTATTCTGATTTTCCAACATTAACAACCATTTCAGATAATTCCATTTTAACATTCACATTAGCACCTATAAGATTAGGCGCTCCGGTAAGAAGCGAACTTCCGAAAAACGTAATTTTAAAATCAAACGGGATTTTTGGAGAAAATTATAGAGTACATTTGAGTGACAGTGAGGAAGGATATATTAATCGCGAATTTGTTAAAGAGCTTCCGGCCACTTCAATAATTCCCAGCTATTTTATTAATCCAATTTCAAGTTATCCTACGGATTCTGCCGATATTATTAAAATACCATATTTGGAAAGCGTACCATACGATATTTATCCAGATCCTGGGCAGAAAAGAATTATCATTAATTTATATGGTGTAAAAACAAGCAGCACTTGGATTATTCATAGAAATAATCTTCGTTATGTTGATAAAATTACATGGCAGCAAACATCTAAAGAGACTTATAAAATTTATGTTAATCTAAATACATCAAAAATTTGGGGTTACGATTTAAAGCAAAACGGAAAGGAATTAATTTTTAGAATAAAATATCCCCCGACTTATAATTTAGAAACCAATTTACCATTGAAGGGAATAAAGTTTTCTCTCGAAGCCGGACATGGAGGAAGTAACCTTGGTGCAGTTGGATTATCCGGATTAAAAGAGAAAGAAATTAATTTGAAACTATGCAAAATGCTTGAGTCTCTTTTAAGGAAATATGGTGCAGAAGTATTGCAAGTTAGAGATTCAGACAAAGATATGACTCTTATTGAAAAAAGAGATCTCGTAACAAATTCTGATGCAAACATTCATTTAAGTATCCACGCAAATTCAAGTGAACCGACAAATGAATTTTTAGGAACATCTGGCACTTGTACTTTCTATCATAATCCATTCTGGGCACCGTTAGCAGAAAAAATTTACCATAGATTAATAGAATTAGATCTCAAACCTTTCGGTTCTGTTGGATCATTCAATTACCGTGTTACAAGAATGTCTGATATACCAGCTATATTAGTAGAACAGGCTTTTATGTCGCATGCTGAAGATGAAGAAAAACTATATGATGATAATTTCCGTCAGCAAATGGCTGAAAAAATTTATAATGGTATTCTTGATTATTTAAAGTTCATGAAGGATTGATCTGAAAAATTAGTAACCTTTTTATCATTTCTGCGGTAGAGAAAAAATGGAAAAGAAATACTTAATCGGTTTAGATGGTGGCGGGACAAAAACAAAATGTATAATAACCGATTTTAATTTGATTCCTTTGTATACATGCCAAGGAGGTCCATCCAATTTTCTTTTAATAGGAACTCAACAAGTATCCGAGACTATTTTTTCTTTGATCCACGAATCAATAACATACTTGAAGATTTCACTGGGTGATGTCGCTTCAATATTGATCGGCACTACTGGAGCCGGCAGACAGAGTGATGCTGAAAAATTAAAAGCCGATTTTATACAATATGCTCAGTCAAAAGGTTATTCATTCAAATCGTTTAACGTAGATAGTGACGCACGAATTGCTCTAGAAGGTGCTTTTTCTAGTGGAATAGGTTTATTGTTAATTGCAGGAACAGGATCCGTGATTTTCGGAAAAGATAGAAACCACAAAATACACCGTGTTGGTGGATTTGGAAGATTAATTGGTGATGAAGGTAGCGGAAACACAATCGGCAGACGTGGATTAAACCAAGTCGCTAAACAATTCGATGGAAGAGGTGACAAAACTTTATTAACTGAACTCTTAATACGCGATTTCGGAATTACAGATTCATCTCAATTAATAACTGAAGTGTACAGAAATAATTTTGACACCGCTTCATTCGCTCCAAAAGTAATTGAGGCAGCTCAAAATGGAGATAAAATTGCAAATAGAATTTTGGAAGAAGAATCAGATGAGCTATTACTACATGTCAAATCAATTAATAATATGATTTGTGAAGAAACACTAAAATTATGTTTAATGGGAGGAACAATTGCAACTGATAATTATTATTCTGCAATGTTTAAGAAAAAAATTGAGGTTCAATTACCAAACGTAAAAATTGTATCGGCTGAAAATCCTCCGGAAATTGGAGCGGCTTTCATGGCGAAAAATATGTTATAATGTAGAAATCTTAGTGAAATAATCTCGGAGAAAATTTTAATGACGAAGCAAAAACCAACAAGCAGAAATCCATGGGCGTGGGTGCCATCTTTATATTTTACCGAAGCAATACCGTATGTAATGGTAATGTCTGTTTCAACTATTATGTATAAGAACTTAGGTTTTCCTAATGCCGATATTACATTTTTCACAAGTCTACTTTACTTCCCATGGGTTTTAAAATTTGCATGGGGTCCTTTCATAGATATGTTTAAAACTAAAAGATTCTGGATAATAATTATGCAGCTTATTATTGCTATTACATTATTTGGGATTACTTTAAGCTTACAAACTACGATGTTTTGGAGTCTGACTTTAATTGTTTTTGCTTTGATGGCATTTGCATCTTCAACTCATGATATCGCAGCCGATGGGTTTTATATGCTTAGTCTTGAACAACACCAGCAAGCTGCATTTGTCGGGGTTCGTTCAACTTTTTATCGGATTGCTACTATAGTTGGTTCGGGATTACTAGTAGTTATTGCAGGTCAATTAGCTCCTACGATGGGTATTAAGAATGCATGGTCAATTGTATTTATTATAGCCGGAATAATATTCATACTTCTATTTGTTTATCATAAATTTATTCTTGCATATCCACTTGAAGACAAAGGAACTATGAAAGATAAAAAAATGAATGGTTCTCAAATTGGTCTTTTATTTGGTGGATTTATTCTATTTGCTGGTATTTTTTGTTTAGCTTTTTTTCTTATTAGCTTCATTCTTTCTTTGTTTGGAGTTGTAACGCCATGGAAAACAATTATATCAACAATTCTTTTAGTAATAATTTTTGTAATTCTGGTCAGAACTTATATTGCAACTTATGTTGAAAAATTTGAAAAGTCGGAAAATAAAAATGAAATATTACTGCCATTCATAGAATTTCTAAAAGCTTTTGTAATATTTATGCAGAAGAAGGACATTTGGAATATTCTTGCTTTCCTTTTTTTCTTCCGTTTTGCAGAGGCTCAACTTGTTAAACTTGTTCAACCATTTCTACTTGACCCAAGAATAAAAGGTGGACTTGGACTTACAACTTCGGAAGTGGGAATCGTTTATGGAACAGTTGGTATAATTGCGCTTACCATTGGAGGTTTAATCGGAGGATATGTGATTTCCAAAAAGGGATTGAGGTGGTGGTTATGGCCAATGGTATTCATAATGCATACGCCCGATCTTGCTTTTGTTTATCTTTCACAATATCAACCAACCAATTTTTTATTAATAAACCTTGCAGTTGCCTTTGAACAATTTGGTTACGGTTTTGGTTTTACTGCATATATGATGTTTATGATTATGATTTCTCAAGGAGAACATAAAACAGCACACTTTGCAATCTGTACCGGAATTATGGCTTTAGGAATGATGCTATCCGGAATGCCCAGCGGTACTTTACAAGAACAGTTTGGATACCAGAATTTCTTTTTATGGGTAATAATCTCTACCATCCCTGGATTTATTGTTGCAGCTTTGGTGAAAATTGATCCTGAATTCGCTAAAAAGAAATTAGCTTAATTAAAATATTTTGAGATAATTATGAAAAAAACATTAATCATTTTTTTATTTTTTTTAATCTCGTGTATTCATTTACATGCTCAGGAAGTGAAAGTGACTCCAGTTACTAAAATCATCGAAGTGATAAAAACCAAATATGCCCCGGATAAAAGATTAGCAATTTTTAATGTATCTGCTATGGATAGCGCGAACATTTTTATTTTATCGGGTGAAACAAATATTCCGGAAGCAAAACATGATTTGCTGAATAAACTAAAGAACCTTAATCTGAATTTTACCGATGAAATCCATTCGTTACCCGAACAAAATCTCGGCGACAAAATATATGGTCTCGTTAACATATCCGTCGCGAATGTCAGGTCAACTCCAGATCACGCTGCAGAATTAGCAACACAGGCACTACTCGGGACACCAGTCAAAGTTTACAAAAAAGCTTCAGGTTTTTATCTAATTCAGACACCAGATAATTATATTTCATGGGTAGATGAAGACGGTATTACACCAATGAATAAAGCTCAATTGGATGAATGGTTGAATTCGGAAAAAGTTATTTACACTAAAGAATATGGTTTTTCTTTTTCCGAACCAACTGAAATATCACTTCGGGTTTCAGACTTAACAGCAGGAAATATTTTAATTAACCTCGGTGTGGAAAATAAATTTTACAAAGTTAAATACCCCGATGGAAGAATTGCCTTCATAGAAAAGAATAATTGCGAAAATTTTATTACATGGTTGAATAAAAATAATCCGACTGAAACTGATATTGTTTCGACTTCACAACTGTTTATGGGAATTCCATATTTATGGGGCGGAACTTCGGCTAAAGGAATGGATTGCAGCGGTTTTACAAAAACAGTTTATTTTTTAAATGGAATTGTACTTCCACGAGATGCCTCGCAGCAAGTAAACACTGGTATTTTGGTGGATACGCAAAACGGATTTGATAATTTGCATCCCGGTGATTTATTGTTTTTCGGTTTCCATGCAACAGATTCTACTAAAGAAAGAGTTACTCATGTTGGAATATGCATTGGTGATTTAAAATTTATCCATGCTTCCGGCAGAGTAAAAATTAATTCACTTGATAAAAACGCGGCAGATTTCAGTGAGTTTCGTCTGGATCATTTTATTCGAGCCAAAAGAATTCTGAATTCAATAGACAAAAACGGAGTCTTCTCAATAAAGAAAAATAAATTTTATCTGGGAGATATTTAATGAAACAAAATCGTCGAGATTTTATAGTTAACTCCGGATTAATTGGTGGAGCGTTATTAACAAGCGGATTAAATACAAATATTTTTTCAAAAAATATTAAAATCATAAAAAAGAATTCTAACATGAAACTAACATTTAAACCTTACACTCTGCAATTAAAACATGTTTTTACATTAGCAACAAGTTCCCGAACAACAACACCGGTAATGCTGACTCAAATAGACTATGAAGGAATAACTGGATACGGTGAAGCTTCAATGCCTCCTTATTTAGGGGAGTCTCATGAAACAGCATCAAAGTTTTTATCTAAAGTAGATCTCTCTCAATTCAAAGATCCGTTTGAGATGGAAAGCATATTGGAATATGTTGATAGTGTTGATGCATTAAATCCGGCTGCAAAAGCTTCTGTTGATATTGCACTTCATGATCTTGTTGGAAAATTAATTGGAAAACCATGGTATAAGATATGGGGCTTCAATAAAGATAAAACGCCATACACTTCATTTACAATCGGTATTGATACAAGTGAGGTTGTTAAACAAAAAGTAAAAGAAGCGGAAGAATATAAAATCCTAAAGGTAAAACTGGGTCGCGAAACCGACAAAGAAATGATAAACACAATCCGTTCAGTTACTGATAAACCGATTACAGTTGATGTTAACCAAGGATGGAAAGATAAATTCTTTGCTTTGGATATGATTAATTGGTTAAAAGAAAAAAATGTGAAGTATATTGAACAGCCAATGCCTAAGGAAATGATAAATGATATGGCATGGCTAACAGAAAAAAGCCCGCTTCCGACATTTGGAGACGAATCTGTACAAAGAATTCCCGATGTAGTAAAAGCCCACGGAGTTTATTCCGGCATTAATATTAAACTGATGAAATGCACAGGTCTGAGAGAAGCACATAAAATGTTGACTCTTGCAAAGTCTTTGGGTATGCAGATAATGTTGGGCTGTATGACTGAAACATCGTGCGGTATTTCGGCAGTTTCTCAATTAGCTCCGGAAACACAATGGGCAGATCTTGACGGTAATCTTCTTATAAACAACGATCCATTTATTGGAACGAAAATTATTAATGGTAAAATAACGCTGACTGAAAATCCCGGGATTGGATTATCTCAAGTTTTACCGCACTAAATATTTTTTCCAAATAATGGAATTAAAAAATATTCTGTTTCTATTCCGTAACCTTTTTTAACTCTCTCGTATGTGTATAAAACTCATCAAGACTAAGTTCTTTAAGGAACAAAATTCCTTTAGCTGCTCTAATTCTCGGGTGCGGATGTTTTAAGAAAAAATCTTTCCCTAAACATTCTCTTAATACGTTATACTGTTCAACTTGAATTTTTTGTACAAGCCGGTTGAATGGTCCATCATATTCCCAACTTGGAAAACTCGCTCCCTTTTGAGAGCTAAAGCTTTTCATAAATTGGTTTTCAAGAATTGCGAATGAGTTTAAGCTTACAGGCACATAGATGTTCGCTTCTGCCGGATGGAACCGATACCAAACATTCCTATAGCCCCAAATTTTAATGTTAGAATTACCCGAATATTTTACATAAAGTTCCAATGCTTCTGCAATTGCCTGCATAACTTTATAATGTGTATCGGGACCGCTTCCTTCCGGATCAAAAGCTACCGTAACAATTGTTGGCTTAATCTTTTTCATTAATTCAAAAATCGGTAATACATCCCTATCAATTTCAGGCACTTCGGTAAAAATATCTCCTTGATAAAAACCGAGTCGTAAATGAGAAACATCCTCAACACTAAAACCATAGTATCCCCAAAATATTTCGCTCTCAAATTCTCTTTGCATACCTTTCAGTTTTTGTACATAAGCAATATCTTTTTTCCCGGGGTATTGAGTTCTAAAATAATTTATCAATTCGTTAACTCTATCTTTTAGATATACCAGATTTTCTTCTTCATAAATTTCCATAATATTACGTAATAATCTTCTTGCCGAAGCTTCATTCTGAAGAGTGCGGCTGTGTCCGGCTACACCATCGAGATAATGCATTACATCGCGGTTTTTACCTTCAACATTTTGGCGGTTAAAATAATTTTCACTGAATTTTTTAACGAACGTACCTGAATTTAAATAGGCCGACAAACTTTCCATCAATTCAAGCATGAAAGAATTTGTGACTGCTGTAAATCCGCTTGTTAAATATGAAAAGTGATGTTTGTTCAAAGGGGTTCTTACCAAATGTGTTATATATGGTAAATATGCCAATTCAATATCATCATGGTGAGGAGCCGTATGAAATATTACTTCATTTTCAATTACCCTCATTCCCTTTTCAAGCCGGCTTGTTAAATTTTCTTCAATTCCTTTGGTAATTTGTTCAGGTGTTTGTTTCAATTTGTTCAAAACTAGATTTGTAATTTTATTGTCATTGAAATCTTCTTTTTTCAATCCGGAAAGTGTTTTAGATTTTTCTACAACAAGATTAATAATACTACGTTCAATGGAATACTGACTAATAGGCGATTCATTTTCAGCTTCTATAAATCGTCTTTCTCCCAATCTCAATGCGGCACCGTGCGTTAAATAGAATCTGGCATTTTTAAGTTTTTGTAAAGCGGTAGCAGGGTATTTATTAGAAAATGAATTTTGAATTGAATCTCTGACAATATTTGCTTTTGCCTCTCCCGCAGCAATGATGATCGCAGTAGCATTGTTATTATAAGCTATTGTTTCAAGTCCTATTGTAATCACAAGTCGATTACGCGCTATTTCAATTCCACCAAGATCAACTGCCGCAGCTGCCTGTGTTTCATAATTTGTTTGGATCAGCCTTGTAGTTGAAAAGTGATCGCTTCCCTGTACATTAAAACCGATGTGACCGTCAGGACCAATTCCGCCGAGGAAAAATCCGATTCCACCCATCGCGCGTATTTTTCTTTCATAATTTGAACAATACTCGTCAACAATTTCAATTGTTTCTTTTTGTAATCTTTCTAATCTGGAACTTGCCCAGCGTGTCCTTAATGAAAGATCAACTTTCTGCTCTGGGAAGATTTCATTAAGTGATAAATTTTCCGCTGTTGGAATTTTATTAATATTCATCAATAATGCGTTTTTCGGATTAAGACCCCACAGACGGAAATAAAAGTTTTGGATGTAATAGTAGAAACTGTTATGCTGGTTACTATCAATGGGATAAAATTCATCTATTTGAACAAATCTAAGATTTTCCAGAGTCGGTTTTTTTGTTGCGTTAATACCAACTTCTTTAATTAGATTTTGAATCGGTTTAGTATCCCATTCCTTAAGAATTTTTGTAACCCATTTAATAAAATGTTCGGGGGTTTTGCCAGTTGGAAGAGAAATTACACCATCTTGATTTTCAATTATCCATTCGATAAAACGTAATGCCGTAAGTTTACCAAGCTCGGGAAAACTTTCTACTTGAATAACCGGAATCTTTTCAACCGGTTCATAGATAAATTCTTTTCCCGATAGGGTAAGATAATATTGTTCTACTTTTGATTGTGGTTGTTTTTGGTTTTTATCTTCTACTATTTTTTGTGTTTTAGGCATATCTAAATCTCTCTAAATTTATTTTTACTTCTGTAATCGTTACACTGCGAAAAAAAATTGTAATTGCTTAATTGTTTTTTACACTTATTATCATAGAGTGCTACTTTAACAATATTAGTTTTTTGCTATCCGTAAAATTACCCGATTGAATTCTGTATATATACATTCCGCTTGCTAATCCTTTTCCGTTAAACTTTACTTCATGATTACCTGGTATTTTGTCTTCATCAACTAGAGTAGCAACTTCACGACCGAGCATATCATACACTTTTAAAATAACATGTTGTAGAGACTCGCCGCGGCGAGTCTCTACGGGAATTGTGTATTGAATTGTTGTTGAAGGATTAAAAGGATTCGGGTAGTTCTGTGCAAGATGGAATTCTTCCGGTATAATCTTCTCCTCATGAACATCGGTAATTATATTTGAGATGCATTCATCAAAAAATATTTTCCCGTTGAAACTACCGCCGCCGGTTTGAACTATATCAATACTCTTAAATTGTATTGCACCTGTTCCCAGAATTTCGTTCAATAAAATTTTCTTTAATTTCCACCCTGTCCAACTAATAGTATCAATTTTTACTTTTTCTTCACTCGAGTTCCGCCTTGAAAATCGGTATTCCAATATATTTTTACTATTATCTCCGAACACCCATATACCAAAACCTGCAGGAGAGCTTTCTCCCAATACTATTGGATTTAATAAAGCTAATTCAACTACTCCGTTATTCCCGGAAAAACCGTATTCAAGTTTCCCGGAATTATCACCGCTCTTTTTTCTTAAACTGTAAATTTCAAAGCTGGTTTGAGAATTAATTATACCTGTAGTATTCGGAGCTAATAAAGGAGACTGCCAAACATTGGCTGTTTCAAATCCTTCTAAAATATTTCCGGTAAATGTGTAGTTCTTTTCTGTTTTAAATTCAATTATAGCTTCTTGAGGGAAAGTTACATATTCAACATCACCTATCCCTGCTTTCAGTGTGATTCTATAAAGAGTATTATTATTCAAAGGAACTTTAGATTCAAAATCTATTATCCCGATACTATATTTGCTTTGATTTGCCGTAACTAATATCCGATTTCCCTCACTATCTGTTAATGTAACTTTGTTTGCTAATGTTGAGGCATCTATTCCTCTATCGAATTTAACGCTTATCAATACGGATGTGGAGATATCTGTTGCATTGTTAACGGGGTATGTGGAAACTAAGATGAGCTTTGATCTGGTTGTAAAACTAAAAGATTTTTTTTGAGGTAAATAAATTCCAAAATGAGTTTTGGCAGATGTTGAAATTGTAACCAAATATTTACCACCGGGTAGATAACTTTTGGATGGTGTAAAAGTTAGTTTTTTGAAATCAGTATCCCATTTGAAACTTCCGGTTACGGCTGGCGATATTGAAAATGCATTCTGCGTTTCGATTGTGTTCATACGAATATCGAAATCAATAACAATAGGCGCGGTATTACTCACTTCATTAACACTATCGGCTGGAGAATAGCTAAGCACTTTCGGTGGATCGAGAATTGGATTCAATATCATAAGTTTATCAATAAAGACAGATTCATTGGCTTTTACAACAACAGAAGCCGAATCGGTTTTCATTTTTTCATAATCAAAATATAATTTGTAATTACCGGGTGTCAAATTATCGAAGAAGTAATATCCATTGTTAAATTCATCGCCAGCGTAAGTTTTCCCACCGGGTTCTAACCTTACTTTTATTTTATTAAGTGGTTTATATCTATCATTTGTACTACTAATTGGCTGATATGAAGCAGGTACTGTTTCCAATTCATCTCTTAGAATACCAGCTGCAATTCCATTTGGGAATCCCGCGACCTTAAAATATTGTAAGAATGCACGTGCAATTGCCCATGCTTCATGTTTAAGATAGCTTTCGTTTTTCAATCTCCAGCTTTCAGGCGTATAATCATGAAATGATCCTTCTGAAAGTGTTCCTGGCATTGACAGTGGATTAAGTACGCCTAAATTATAACCTAAGAAACTCATATCTCCGCGGTTCTGAGTTGAAGTAGTTCGATTTACAGCATGTATTTTGAGAGCCATTATAGCGCCCATTTCTTTAGCTGCAATTGTAGCCGGACTCGAATCGGTGCCTTTAAATAACATTAAGGTATAATTACTTGCAGCATTAAATGCGTTGCTGTGTATAGAGTGGAAAAAATCAACATTATTTGTATTTGCAAGAGCGGCAATTTGAGAAAGCGGAAGATCATCTGCAGATGTATTTGTAACGCGAGACATGATTACCGTTGCACCTAAGTCTTCAAGCATTGCTTTCAAGTACAAACCTTTTGAAAGATTACCTTCCGATTCCCAAAAAGTGACTCCGTTACCCAGTGGAATTTCTCTATCATTGCTATCGTGTCCGCCGTGTCCGGGATTAATATAAATTTTATAACCGGCTAATGATTGAGCGTTGAAACTTGATAATCCACAAAAGGATAATCCAATTATTAATAATATTATTCTTTTCATATGATCTTCGGCTATTCGTACTTAAGTTTAATTTTTCGGATTTGTCCATTATCAGTATTGTAATAAATATCTGCGTTTGTGATTCCCCATCTTGGATAAAGCGTAATATCATCACTTCTTGATGTTAGGTTAAAGTACTTTCCGGTATTCAAATTTGCGATGTAAACATCTGAAGAAATAATATTAACGCCATCATCAATATCTTTCATAAATAAAATCCAATTGCCATCCGGCGACCATGAAGGATAATTTGCATAACCCATTTTCTTCAATATTGTTCCCTCTAAGTTAGAAACATAAGTCCCCTTTCCGGCAAATGTAAACAGTAATTTACTTTTATCCGGCGATAAAGAAGCCCAGATATAATTACCATAACCAAGCGGTTCAAGAACTTTCTTAGTATTGTTTTCCGAAAGAACAATTTTAGAATCGTGGATAAATACAATTAGTTCGGAAGCAGTTGTTTTTTGAAGCATGTTTTGATTCAATGTTGAACGAACTTCCGTTTCTTTAATATAGTTATTAAAAGCATTATTGTTATTTCTGCAAATCTTTAAATCTCTAATTCCACCTTCCAATACCGCGGCTTTTTTAGAAACCATATCATACGAAATTAACGATGAGAACTTCTTTCCTCGTACAAATTTATCGTCTCTGTACAGTATTTCATTGCTGATTCCAAAACCGGGTTCGTAACCGGCGCCTAATGCTTCCGTTATCTTAACCGTTTTGCCGGTGCTAAAGTTTTTATACCATAATCCTTTGTAGTTCTCACTTGAGAACAAAACACCGGTTCCATCCGGATTTAAAGTCGGATAATAAAAATTTCCTTCACTCAAACTTGTTAAAACTATGTCTTCAACTACAGTTACCTTTTGCGCAAGCAACGGAACCACGGCTATGAACAATATTAAAAATATTTTTTTCATACGGTCTCCAAATGAATCTTTTTTAACATACCCAACTTAATCTTAATTACTAATTGAAGAAAACATGATCGCTTAGTATTAAATGTCTCGCAATTTAATCATCATAAATGCATTTCTTCAATATTAAATACGATGAAAAACACTTTGTAAAGTTGATAAATACGAGTAGCTTATTTCGATGATTTTTCGACATTCTTAATCTATAATTCTTATAGATAATCTAACTACACAGTTGGGTGGTTAGATATGGATGAAAAATGATAATTTGCCAAAGGATAGTTCTGTTAAGTATTTATTAATTTCTGTATTATTCCTTCACTTGAATGATGATTTGATTTAATTATTTTTCATAAAAACAATTGGCTAGTTTATGGATTTAATCATCCGTCCATATAAGAAATCAGATTTTCCCAAATTATATGAAATTTGCTTAAAGACAGGTAATAGCGGCAAAGATGCAACCGATCTTTACAAAGATCCTCTGTTACTTGGCAATTTTTATTCAGCACCATATGCGGTTGTACATCCCGAACTAACTTTTATATTAGCTGATAATGATATTCCGCTCGGTTATATTATAGGCACAAATCATTCTGAATTCTTTTATCTTGAAACTGAAAAAGAATGGTTCCCGTCACTCAGAGAAAAATATCCTTTACCCAATGAAAATGATGACGCACCTGATGCCAAAATTATTAGATTAATACATAAAGGACATTTACCAAAACCAGAACTCCTCTCATATCCCGCTCATTTACACATTGATATTTTACCTGAAGGGCAAGGACAAGGTATGGGAAGAAAATTAATAGAAACATTCTGCAACAAGCTTATTGAAATGGAAGTTCAGGCGCTTCATTTAGAAGTCGGGAAAAGAAATACTAATGCAATATTTTTTTACGAAAGAATCGGTTTCAAAATAATCAAAGAATATGAATGGTCCGTAGCTTACGGTCTGAAACTATTAAACTAGTATAAACGGTTAAATATTGTGGGAATGATATTAAAATGAGTGACAGAAAAAAATTATTTGAAGAAATAAGTTCATTATCTACAGAACAGCGTAATGCCAATTCGATGAATATAGATAATGAAAGCATAAGCGGCATCTTGAAGATTATCAACAATGAAGATAAAACTATTCCTTACGCTGTAGAAAAGGAACTACCATATATTGAAAAAGCCGTTGAAATAATTGTTACTGCTTTGAAGAATGGCGGTAGATTACTTTATTTCGGAGCAGGTACGAGCGGAAGACTTGGTGTTGTAGACGCCTCAGAATGCCCGCCGACCTTTGGAACCCCTTTCGGCTTAATTGAAGGATATATTGCCGGCGGTAAAGAAGCTATGTTCAGAGCACAAGAAGGCGCCGAAGATAAAGAAGAAAACGGTGCCAACGATGTAATATCTGCCAAAGTAAAAAGTAAAGATGTAGTTTGCGGTATTGCCGCAAGCAGAAGAACCCCTTATGTAATTGGTGCAATAAAAAAAGCAAGTGAGCTGGGTGCAAAAACTTTATATATCACTTGTACACCGCGTAAAACTTTTAACCTGAATAACGTAGATGTGGCTATTTGTGTTGACGTGGGACAGGAAGTGATTATGGGTTCAACAAGAATGAAAAGCGGTACTGCACAAAAATTAGTTTTAAATATGCTTACTACTGCTTCTATGATTCGACTGGGAAAAGTTTATGAGAATATGATGATCGATTTACAAATGACGAACAAAAAATTAGTGGAAAGATCAAAAAAAATAGTAATGACTATTACCGGTGTTTCATATGAAGGAGCTGAAGAATATTTAATAAAATCCAAAAGGCACGTTAAAACCGCACTTGTAATGATACTTGCCAAAGTTGACTATAATGAAGCGCAATTGAGATTAAAAAAAGCAGATGGTTTTGTTCGTAAAGCTATTTTGAATAATTAAAATGTGTTTTTCCTTCATAGTAACCACGGTAACCATAAGCGCCAAACATTTGTAACAAACGAATTAAAACGTAGCTATAGTAATATTTTAGAAACTCTTGCTTATCGAATGACTTTATTTTTCTTGCCGAGACAATGTAATGCTCAAGAAATTCTTCTCTCAATGAAAAAGGGATATCTGCTTTAGAACTGAATAAAAGGGAAGCGATGTCATATTGAAGCGCACCTTTGCATCCGCCCTGATAATCTATAAAATACGGTTCGCTATTCTTTATCATTACGTTGCGCAAGTTGAAATTGTGGTACATAAAATAATTACAATCTGCTTGAAGAAGGAAAGTGGTGAGAGTTTTAAAGTCATCTTCGAGCTTTTTTTCATCGAATGAGATACCGGTAAGTTTAAGGAAGGAGTATTTGAAATAATTCAAATCCCACATCATCGCTTGCTTATCAAACTTGGCGGTTGGATAACATTTTGAGTAATCCAATTTTTTTGCAGCAGTGATTTGAAAACCGGGAAGTTTTTCGATTACTCTTTTGTAGAAAGAAATTACTTCATCACTCAATTCATTTTCTTTCCGTGTTTATTCGAGAAAAAAAATGTTTGATCGCCAAGGTTTTCCAGCAAATAAATATTGTTCGGTAAATCTGTCGCATAGATTTTCGGAACGTTCAATTTGTATTTTAGAAAATGCTCAGTTAGATAAACAAACGTTTGGTTTTCGCGTTTATCCAAATTGAAAGCGCTAATAGCAGTTTTACTTCCACCGACAATTCTATAGTATTTTCTTGGAGAACCGGATTCCGGAAGGGGAGTAAATCAAACTAATTTTTCTTCGCTCCATTTTTCAAATTGTTCCGCTATGAGTTTTATCGTTTGCATCGGTTGAATAGTTCCTTAGTGCCTCAGAATAATTATTTAGGAACTAAGGCACTTAGTCACTCAGCAGCTTCATTAAAATTGTGGTCTACGTTGTTGCATTGCATTTGGATCAAAATATTTTCTTGGAAGTTTTTCATCGCGCATAGCCGCATTATATACAAATGCCGCCATAATAGTTGCCGATTGAACTAAATCAGCTCTACTTGTATGATCGTAAACATCAATATTAGAGTGATGTGTTCTTGTATCATATTCTAATTGATCTTGTATGAATTGAAATCCCGGAAGTCCTGCACCATCAAAAGATACATGATCAGTGCTTCCTGTATTTCTTAAAGTAACAGTAGTTGCACCAAGATCATTAAATGGCTTCAACCATTCTTCAAAGATAGTCATAACTGCAAAATTACCTTGTGCATATATTCCGCGAATTTTTCCTGAACCGTTATCATAATTAAAATAAGCAGCAAATTTATCGTAGTCCGGTTTCTTTTCTTTTTTCTCTGCGTCAAAAAAATGATTCTTAACATAATTACGCGATCCGATCAATCCTACTTCTTCTGCATCCCAAAGAGCAATTCTTATAGTTCTTCTTGGCTTAACATTAAGTGCTTTAAGAATACGCACGGCTTCCATTGCAATTGCACTTCCGGAAGAGTTATCAGTTCCGCCGGTACCCGAATGCCAAGAATCAAAATGTCCGCCAAGCATTACTACTTCATCTTTTAATTTTTTATCTGTACCGGGAATTTCTGCAATAACATTATAGCCAAGAGAATCTGTATCAACAAAGTTTGCTTGAATTTCAAATTCTAAAGTTACCGGAACATTTTTTTGTGCGATACGAACCATCCGATTGTATTGTTCAGCAGAAACAACTATAGAAGGCAAGGACATTTCAGAACCTTTTCTGTAAGATCCACCGCTCTGAACGAAAATTGTACCGTCTGTTCCTCTTGAAGGTTCAAGTATAACAAGAGCGCCTTCATCTTTTAAGAACTTTGCAACTTTTTGTTGTAATTCTCTTTGTGCTCGCATAGTTGCTAATTGTTCAGGATTGAAATTACGTCCGCCTCCTTCTTGAGCAAGTTGTAATTTTTTTAGGTCTTCATCAGAATATCTTTTACCGTCAGCGTCCATTCCAAGAGTAATCGGTTGTTCTCCTCTAGAAAGAACAATCGCACCTTTTAATTTTCCTTTGAATGCATCTAATTCTGCATCAGATTTAATATCCATTAACACAGCATTTCCTTTTACAACTCCTTCCAAACCCGGAGTCCAAGCTTTAGGATAAGCAATAAAAGGCATGTATTGCGGCGAAGTCATAGCAGCATAAAACTTTTTTAATTCCCAACCTCTGCCAAGTGTTCCCCATGATTCCATATTGGCATTTTCAAGACCGTATTCTTTTAGTTTACCAACAGCCCATTGACCAGCTTGGCGGAATTGTGGTGATGCCGCAAGTCGGGGTCCATATATATCACAGAGATAACTCATTAATTCCATTACTTTAGAATTTTGAAGTCCTTCTTGACGGATACGTTGCATCATTTGATAATCAATTTTTTCTTGAGACAAAATTTGAATTGAGAAAATAAAAGAGAAGATTATTAACAGTAAAATGTTACGTTTCATAAAAGCTCCGTACAGAATTGTTAAAGAAAAATTTTAATGAGAACTAAGGTTTCTCATAAAAGTTAAATTATAGAATATGGAGATTAATCACAGTTAAAAATTGTTAAAATAAATCAGTACCAGATTTATTTTTGAGAAGCCATGAACTTTTCAATTTGTCTTCTATGTCTTAGAATATGAACAATAGCATGCTCAAACATCATTTCAATATCGTATAAACCCCAGCGAGTTTCTTTTTTAGTAGCCGAGATTTCTTCGTCAGTCATCTTTAAGTTGTCTTGTACAATTCCTGCCGTAAAGAAAATAAAATTTTCCAGTTCATCTATTGCATGAACAACATTATAGACGTGATAATTATGATTTACAACCGGTCTTTTTAAAAAATCGCAAATTTGATCGGCGTATCTATACCCGGCGCTTACAACATGCTTCATTATAGATTGTATAGAACGGCAGTTTTCATCTCTCGAGTACGGATCAAAAATTTTAATAAACTCTTCTTGAGAAATTGTGCTCAATAGATTTTTTAATTCGAGAGCTACACGCTCGTATTCATCCATCAATGCACCGATAGCACCGGGGCGGAATGTTCTTTCCATTTAACCAATCTCCTCATCATAATTTAAAATTGGTCTAAGCCATTTTTCGGCTTCTTTTAGACTTATTCCTTTACGTTTTCGGTAATCTTCTACTTGATCTTTGCCGATCTTTCCAACTGTAAAATATTTAGAATCCTGATGAGCAATATATAAACCACAGACAGATGCAGCAGGAAACATAGCTAAACTTTCGGTTAATATTATGGAAGTGTTTTTTTTAACATTAAGCAATTTCCAAATTTTTAATTTCTCGGTATGGTCGGGCTGAGAAGAATAACCGGGTGCGGGACGAATACCTATATATTTTTCAGTAATAAGTTCTTTGTTAGATAATTTTTCATTTGCCGCATAACCCCAGAAATCATTTCTTACTTTTTCATGAAGTAATTCTGTAAATGCTTCGGCAAGTCTGTCTGCTACAGCTTTTGTCATAATAGAATTGTAGTCATCATGCTGTTTCTCAAATTGTTCTATTATTTTTTCAATTCCAATTCCTGTAGTTACTGCAAACATTCCAATGTAATCTTTCATGCCAGTTTCTTTAGGTGCGATATAATCTGAGAGAGCAATATTAGGAATCCCTTTTGACTTAATTGTTTGCTGACGAATTGAGTTGAGTGTTTCGAGAATTCCTTTACGTGATTCATCCGAATAGATTTCAATATCATCTTCCAACGAGTTAGCGGGGAAGAGACCAAACACTCCATTTGCGGATAGCAGATTTTCGGAAATTATTCTATCGAGTAATTTATTTGCATCATTAAAAATTTGCTTTGCCTCTTTACCATAATCAGTGTTATTAAATATCTCCGGATACTTTCCTTTTAATTCCCAAGTCATGAAGAATGGTGTCCAGTCAATATACTTACGGATTTCTTCCAGTGAAAAATTTTGTAGGACTGTTACACCAAGTTTATTCGGTTTTTGAATCCGGTAGTTTGACCAATCAATATTGAGTTTATTCATGCGAGCTTGTTCGATTGTTAAAAAATCTTTTTCAGATTGCTTCTTTGCATGTTCCGATTTCAGTTTACCGTATTCTTCTTGGATTCCTTTGGAAAAAATTTCTTTGTTATCTTTATTTAAAAGACTACTAACAACGCTAACACTTTTCGATGCATCCAACACATGCACTGTTATTCCGCTGAATGCAGGAGAAATTCTTACTGCTGTGTGGAGCCTTGATGTTGTAGCGCCTCCAATAAGAAGCGGCAGATCTATCTTCATCCGTTCCATCTCTTTTGCAATGTGGACCATTTCATCAAGCGAAGGAGTTATTAATCCGCTTAAACCAATTACATCAACATTTTTCTCAATTGCGGTAGATAGAATTTTATCCGATGGAACCATTACTCCAAGATCAATGATATCATAATTGTTGCATCCGAGAACAACTCCTACAATGTTTTTACCAATATCGTGTACATCGCCTTTCACAGTTGCCAACAAAATTTTTCCTTTTGCTTTTGTATCTCCGCTTTGTTCTTTTTCGATTTCAATGAAAGGAATAAGATAAGCAACAGCTTTTTTCATGACACGTGCGCTTTTTACAACTTGAGGTAAAAACATTTTTCCGGAACCGAACAAATCTCCAACAACATTCATAGCCGTCATTAATGGACCTTCAATTACATCCAGCGGTTTAGAATATTTTTGTCTGGCTTCCTCAATGTCCTGATCAATATAATCAACAATACCTTTTATGAGTGCGTGTTTCAGTCTATCTTCTACTGAACCTTTTCTCCACTCATCCTCTTGCTTCTCGCTTTTTACTTCTTGCGTTAAATTATTTGCAAACTCAACTAATCTTTCAGTCGCGTCCGTTTTTCTATTTAACAAAACATCTTCAACGCGTTCCAGCAAGTCTTTCGGGATTTCTTCATAGACGGCAAGCTGTCCCGCATTCACAATTCCCATATCCATTCCTGCTTCTATGGCATGATAAAGAAAAGCCGAATGCATAGCTTCCCGGACAAGATCGTTTCCCCGAAATGAAAATGAAACATTGCTGACACCGCCGCTTACTTTAGCATGAGGTAAATTTTTCTTTATCCATCTGACTGCTTCAATATAGTTGAGGGCGTATTGATTGTGTCCTTCAATTCCCGTTGCAACTGCAAAGATATTTGGATCAAGAATAATGTCTTGCGGAGAAAAGCCAACTTCTTCGGTTAAGATTTTATACGCACGTTCGCATATCGAAATTTTTCTTTCTAATGTATCAGCTTGTCCTTGTTCATCAAATGCCATAACAACAACCGCCGCACCATAACGTAAAATTTTCCGTGCATGTTCCTTAAAAATTTCTTCCCCTTCTTTCATAGAAATTGAATTAACGATTCCTTTTCCTTGAAGACACTTCAACCCCGCTTCGATCACACTCCACTTAGATGAATCAAGCATTATCGGAACTCTTGCAATATCAGGCTCAACCGCAAGTAGTTTTAAATATTTTGTCATCGCTTCTTCAGAGTTGATCAATCCTTCGTCCATATTTATATCAAGAACTTGCGCACCGTTTTCAACTTGTTCTTTGGCTACTGATAATGCGTCTTCATATTTATTTTCTTTAATGAGCCGTGCAAATTTTCGGGAGCCCGTAACGTTTGTGCGTTCACCAATATTTACAAAATTTGTGTCGGGTCGAAGTGTGAGCGGTTCAAGTCCACTTAACCTCAAATATTTTTTTACATCTGGAATTTTTCTCGGCTGGTATTTTTTTGCGATCTCTGCAAAAGCTTTAATGTGTTCCGGAGTCGTACCGCAGCATCCGCCAACGATATTTAAAAATCCTTCGCGCGCATATTCTTCTAAAACTTCAGACATGGCTTCCGGTGATTCATCATAACCTCCGAACTCATTTGGTAAACCGGCATTAGGATATAAGCTGATATAAACATTTGCGATGCGAGATAATTCAGAAATGAACGGACGCATTTGTTTCGGACCAAGCGAACAATTAAGTCCAACACTCAGTAAATTTTTTGTGTGTGATATTGAATTCCAAAATGCTTCTGTATTCTGCCCTGATAATGTTCTTCCGCTGAGATCTATTATAGATCCGGAAATCATGATTGGTATTTTGTTTCCGGTCTCTTCACACAATTCCATTATTCCGTAGAGAGCGGCTTTAGCATTTAATGTATCAATCATTGTTTCGACTAAAAGAATATCTGCACCGCCGTCTATCAATCCGCGTGCTTGTTCTTTGAATGAAGCCGACATTTCTTCAAATGTAACCGAACGGAAACCGGGATCATTAACATCGGGAGATAATGATAAAGTCTTGTTTGTTGGTCCGAGAGCACCGGCTACAAATTTAACAGTCCTGCCCATACTCTCCCCAAAGGGAAGGGATTTATTAAATTCATTGATAGCTTCGCGCGCAATTTTTGCCGCTTCAAAATTTATTTCGTAAACCAGAGTTTCTGTTTTGTAATCTGATTGGGAAATTGAAGTACCATTAAAAGTGTTAGTCTCAATTATATCAGCACCGGCTTCTAAGTATGATTGGTGAATTCCTTTAATAATTTCGGGTTGAGTTAAAACAAGAATATCGTTGTTGCCTTTAAGATCAACCGGATGTTCCTTAAAACGATTACCGCGGAATTGTTCTTCGCTTAATTTATATCGCTGAATAAAAACTCCCATTGAACCATCAAGGAGTAAGATTCTTTCTGATAAAAGTTTTGAAAGTATTTCAAAATTATTGTTCATTAATTCCATTTTTAATTAGAAATAAGATAATTATGATTGATCAAATAAATCATAAGGACGTTAGTTCTATTTTATTTCATTTTTAATAATGATATATTTTCACTCAAATATAATAAATAATAGAGAAGATAATGATAGTTGTTACCGGCGGTGCCGGATTTATAGGCAGTGCGATTGTATGGAAGTTAAACAAACTTGGGTATGATAAAATTATTATTGTTGATGAACTCGGCAAAGATGAAAAATGGAAAAACCTAACCGGATTAAAATTTTCTGATTTTTTCCATAAAGATGATTTTATGGGATTGGTTTTACAGCGCGGTCTTCCTTTCAAACCAACTTCTATTTTACATATGGGTGCCTGTTCTTCAACAACAGAAAAAGATGCCGACTTTCTGATGGACAACAATTATCATTATTCGCAAGAACTTGCAAAGTATTGTTTAGAAAACGGAGTTAGATTTATTTATGCATCTTCTGCTGCAACTTATGGCAACGGATCCAATGGATATAACGATGATGAAAATTCTCTTGGCCAGTTAAGACCGTTGAACATGTATGGATATTCAAAACACCTTTTCGATTCCTGGATCAAGAGAAATAGTCTTATTGATAAAGTAGTAGGATTAAAATATTTCAACGTGTACGGACCAAATGAATACCATAAAGGCGAGATGAGAAGTGTTGTTCACAAAGCTTTTGAACAAGTGAGAGATTCCGGAAAAGTCCAACTCTTCAAATCATACAGACCGGAATTTAAGGACGGCGAACAGAAGCGTGATTTTATTTATGTGAAAGACGCTGTTGATATGACTTTATATTTTCTTGATCATCAGGATAAGAATGGAATTTTTAATATCGGTACCGGACATGCTCAAACTTGGGTTGAACTTGTAAAAGCGTTGTTCGATGCAGTGGGGAAACCTGTTAACACAGAATTTATTGATATGCCGGAAGAGATTAGAGAGAAGTATCAATATTTCACCGAGGCAAATTTGAAAAATTTAAGAAATGCCGGTTATGATAAAACTATTCTAAACGTCAACGAAGGAGTTACGGACTACGTAAAAAATTATCTCTTAAAAGATATTTATTTAGGAATGAATAAAGAGTAGAGGATAGTATGCAGCTTGAAACCACAAAATCCCGCGGAGAGTTTAGAAAAAGAATCTACTTTTTCACATTAAAGTTAATTGAGTTTATAGACTCACTTCCCAAAGATAATGTTTCGCAAAGAATAGGTGATCAATTATTCGGAAGCGGAACAAGTGTAATCAGTAGTTTTATTGAAGCAACCGCCGCATCAACAAAAAAAGAATTAACTAGTTATACAATCGCATCTCTCAAATTTGCTAATGAAACAAAGCTTTGGCTTGCATTGGTGCGCGATAGTAAACGTGCAAAGACAGAAAAAGTAAAATGGTTCTTAGACGAACTCGACGATATATCCTCAATACTTGCATCATCAATTAATCATTAAAAAACTACCTCTTCTTTGGAGAGGGTAAGGGTGAGGCTGTGCAACTAGCAACTCTTTGTTACGTTATAGATAAAGATAAAACTTTAATGCTTCATCGAATTAAAAAGAAAGATGATGTGCATGAAGGAAAGTGGAACGGACTTGGCGGCAAGTTCGAGCACGGTGAAACTCCGGAGGAATGTGTCGTTCGTGAAGTAAAAGAAGAGAGCGGTTTGCTAATCAGAAATCCAAAGATGCACGGTTTTATTACATTCCCGATGTTTGATGGGAAGAAAGATTGGTATGTTTTTCTTTTTACCGCAAGAAAATTTAAAGGAAAATTAATTGACTCGCATGAAGGTAAACTTGAATGGATTCCAAACGATCAATTACTAAAACTGAATTTATGGGAAGGTGATCAAATATTTATTCCATGGTTATTGGAAGATAATTTTTTTTCCGCAAAGTTTATTTATAAAAATGGAATTTTGAAAAGTCATAATGTAGAATTTTATTAAAAATCATATCCACTGTAGATTTCTTTACGGAGTTTCAGATTAATGCGAAATTTTTTTCAAACAAACGTTTTCCCAAAAGTAATTCCTCCGGCTAAAAAAAATCAATCCTCAAGTATTCATGTCTTCTCTCAACTCATTGATATATCACAACTCAAACATCAAGAAGTTTTCGATAGACTTAAAACTTCTCCACTTGGCTTAACTAATCAAGAAGCTGAAATCCGCTTAGAAAACTACAGACCTAATGTTGTTGTAAAAGAAAAGAAGAGTACTTGGAAAAAGTTGATTGTAGATGCAGTATTGAATCCGCTGGTAATTCTACTTTCTGTCATTGGAATTGTTTCGATACTTACTCATGATTATGAAACTGCAATAATAATTTTCATAATGGTCCTTCTTGGATTAGTGCTGCGTTTTGTTCAAGAATACAAAGCTGATAATGCTGCGGCTAAACTGAAAGCAATGATTCATGTAACCGCAACAGTAATTAGAGATGGAACAGAGGAAGAAATTCCTCTATCAAAACTAGTCCCGGGGGATATCGTCAAATTATCAGCCGGTGATATGATTCCGGCAGATCTCAGAATCTTATCAAGTAAAGACTTGTTTATCATACAAAGCGCACTTACAGGTGAGTCTATTCCCGTAGAGAAATTTGAAACAAATGGAGATCCCAATTTTAAGTCTCCTTTGGAAATAAAAAATATTTGTTTTCTGGGAACAAGTGTTGAAAGCGGAAGTGCTACCGGTATTGTTGTTACGACAGGTGCAAATACTTATTTAGGCAAAATGGCAAGCGCAATTACTACAGAGCATGTTCAGACAGGTTTTGATAAAGGTGTGAAAAGTTTTACATGGCTGATGATAAGATTTATGATGGTGATGGTTCCCCTAGTTTTTTTGATAAACGGATTTACTAAACACAACTGGCATGAAGCATTCTTCTTTGCCATGGCTGTTGCTGTTGGATTAACCCCTGAAATGCTGCCAATGATAGTAACTGTATGTTTATCTAAAGGCGCGATGGCAATGTCTAAGAAAAAAGTAATTATGAAACGATTAAATGCAATTCAAAACCTTGGCGCTATGGATGTTTTATGTACTGATAAAACCGGAACCTTAACTATTGATAAAGTACTTCTGGAAAAACACTGCGATGTTGTGAGAAAAGATGATGAAGGTGTTCTTCAAATAGCTTATTTGAATAGTTATTTTCAAACCGGATTGAAAAATATTCTTGATAGAGCAATTCTTGTTCATAAAGAAGCCGAAGATGAATTACATATAACCAATTACAAAAAGGTTGATGAAATTCCGTTTGACTTTTCACGAAAAATTATGTCGGTTGTAGTAGAAACTCCTAATGGAGTGCATCAGATAATTACAAAAGGGGCACCTGAAGAAATATTTTCTAGGTGCACACATTTTGAGTTAGATGGCGAAATATTTCCGATCGAATCAGTTTTAATCTCTGATTTAAAAGAAGAATATAATGATTTGAGTAAAGATGGATTTAGAGTTCTTGCGTTGGCGTTTAAGGATTTAGAAAAGAAAGAAGCTTACAATAAAGATGACGAATCAGATCTTACGCTTATAGGATATCTGGCATTTCTCGATCCTCCGAAAGAAACTGCAGGTGCTGCAATTATTGCTCTTCAAAATCATGGAATCAGTATTAAAGTCATCACTGGTGATAATGAATTAGTAACAATGAAAGTTTGTAAAGAAGTCGGAATCTCTACTGATAAAATTTTACTCGGCACAGACACTGAACGGATGACTGACGAAGAATTATCAAATGTTGTTGATGAGACAACAATTTTTGCGCGGCACTCACCTTCGGATAAGCAGAGAATTGTAAAAGTATTACAAAAGCGAGGGCATACAGTTGGATTTTTAGGTGATGGAATGAACGATGCCCCGGCTCTGCGAGTTGCTGATGTTGGAATTTCTGTTGACTCAGCCGTTGATATTGCAAAAGAAACTGCAGATGTAATTCTATTACAGAAGAGCTTAATGGTGCTTGAAGAAGGAGTTCAGGAAGGGAGAAAAGTTTTTGCTAACATTCTTAAATACATTCGTATGGGCGCCAGTTCAAATTTCGGAAATATGTTCAGCGTTCTCGGTGCAAGTATTATTCTGCCGTTTTTACCAATGATGCCTATTCAAATTTTAGCTAACAATCTTTTATATGATTTTTCGCAAGTACCGATTCCAACCGATGGTGTTGATCCTGAACTTATTGAAAAACCAAAACCATGGTCAATGGGTGCAATATCAAAATTTATTTTATTTATTGGTCCAATCAGTTCAATTTTTGATTACGCTACCTTTTTTATAATGCTCTATGTTTTTGGATGTTGGGATTTAGGAAAATCTTCATTGTTTCAAACTGGATGGTTCGTTGAATCTCTACTTACTCAAACACTAATTATTCATGTTATTAGGACAAATAAAATACCATTTATTCAAAGTCGTGCAAGTATTCAATTAATTGCTACAACATTTTTAATAATGATAATTGGAATTTGGCTTCCGTTTTCTCCATTTGCCAAAGGATTGTCTCTAGTAGCTTTGCCGGCTTTGTATTGGCCTCTACTTGCTTTGATTTTAATTTCTTATTTGCTGCTTACACAATTTGTAAAAGTTTCATTGATAAAGAGATTTATTCCGGACGGTTTTTAGCAGAAGATAATTAGTTGAATTTATTGAGAGCATGTAAGACTTGTATTAAATATATTTGGATATAATTCAGGAGTTGAGATGTCTACCAATTCAAACTTGAACCAAGAATCTACTGCAGCCGAAAATTTATTGTATTAGCGGTTAATTATATTTTTGATAGTTTTTTCGGTATTTGTTCTCGGTGCTGTTAACACACAAAGAAAAATTTTATTCTTATCAATTCTTTCGTTAGGCGTCATAATATGCTGGGTCCTTACTTTTATCATAATAAGAACTGCTAAAAGAATGGATAATAAATCCGGCGGAAGACTTATTCGTTTACTGCTTGGATATCTCGTACCGATCTTTTGTTCACTTTTATTAACTATAGCTTTGACTGTTGGTTCTTTTGGATTTGTTGATCCATATTTATTTAATGTTGATTTGAAACCGGTTCAGATTGAAAAAAAAGTTAATGAAATTACAAATGAGATTAAGAATCAACTTAAACCCAAAGTTGATACTACTTCAAATAATTTCAAAAATATTGATAGTGTAATAGCGGGGAATAAAGCCGGAACAAAAAAGAAGTTAATTTCTAATGAAGGTAAAGATTCAAAACATTTCAAGAGCATTGAAAGTATTATAAAAGAAAAAAAGAAATAATATCATTTCTTAATAACTAAACTTTTCTTTTCAGAAATCCCAATATTAAATCATTAACGCATTTGGGATTTTCAAGCGGGGACATATGACCCGCGCGTGGAATAATGGCAAACTCAACTTTTGGAATTTTTTCTGACATAGCGCGCATAACAGTGGGTGGTGTTAATTTATCGAATGAACCGCAAAGAACAAGAGTTGGAATATTTATTTTGTGTAAGAAAGAAGTTGTATCTGTTCTGCTCATAATTGCAATGAGAGCGCCTTTAACTCCGAGAGGATCATGTTTGTGAGCTTTAAATAATGTTGTTAAAAACATTTTCTCCTGTTCTTTAGGAGTTTCTTCCGCAAAACAATTTGTTACAAATACATCAACAAATTTTATTAATCCTTCGGTATTAATTAGATTAATACCGGCAGCGCGTTTCAACTTTGCGGCATCGTCATCGGCTTCAGATTTAGTATCGCATAATATCAATGCTTTGAAAGTCTCAGTACTTCGTTCAACGGAACGCAAAGCAATATATCCGCCCATTGATAGTCCGCATAAAATTGGTCTTTTCAGTTTGAGTTCGTTTATGATTGAAAAGAGATCGTTAACATAAGCTTCCATTGTATATTGACCATCACCCACATAACTTTCCCCGAGTCCGCGAACATCATAAGCAATACAGAAATATTTTTCTTTTAGAATGTTTATTTGATTTTCCCACATTGAGTGATCGTACGGAAATCCATGAATGAAAATGATTGGCTGATCGTTCTTATCCCCGAATGTATTAACAGAAAGACTATTAATTGAAAATTTCATATTCACCCTTTCTTTTTAATATAACTTGAAGAAAATTTTTAGTAAATTTCTCCCAGTTTCTGGTGGCAAATTTAATCTCTTATTGGTAAGTATCAAAAAATAAGATTTTTATTTAAACCTTTGAGATAAGTAATTTGTCAAAATTGTGAAATGAACTAATAAAAAGGAACGTAATATGAAAAAAATCAAATCTTTGCTAATCTTAACTGCAATATTAGCTCTTCCGCTTATTTATTTCACCGCATGTAGTAATAAAAGCGAGATAAACGAACCTAACCAGGTGAATTTCGATTCCCCTACAATGGCAATCATTGATTTCAATGACGCACAAAACGGCATTGAAGATGCAACACTGGAAACGGGTATGACTTTAAGTCCATCATTATTCTCATACAGTTTTATCAATGATAAAAACTTTACACATGGTAACGTTCCAATGATGGGAATGGTTGCAGGCAATATGTGGATGGGGCGTTTTGATTGGGGTAAACATCTTGGTTTATTCTTTAGAAGACTTAATTTAAGTGATCAACAAAAATCCGATTTAAAAGCGCTTATGGTAAAATTTCATGATGATATGAAACCTTTAGTTCAACAGTTCAGAGATGCAAATGCTGATATAATTAAAGCTGCAAACGAAGCGCGCAAACTTATAGTTGAAGATGTAAAAGCTGGTAAAATAACCAGACAAGAAGCTGCTGCAAAATTAAAAGCTTTGAATGAAGATACTCGCAAAAAAATTAATGATAATCCTGCTACTCAAACAGTTAAAGCAAGTATGTGTACATTAAGAAAAAATTTAATTAATAGTATTACTGGTATGTTCACAGGAGATCAACTTATAAAATGGAAAGCATTCGTATTATTAATTTCTAATCCATGTTGATATAAATTTTAGAAATGAAAAGCCCCGTCTCTCGATTACGCTCGAGAAGCGGGGCTTTTTGTTTTAAATGCCTTATCGGTTTTTATTTTAGAAGTAGTAAAGATATTTTATTTTGAAGACTGAGACCCGGTCTGTCATGTCCAAAGTTCTAATCGGATTATTTCTGTCATGAATTTCATTAATTGCAAGATAGATCCAGCTTTTCGGAGAAAATTGATAGGAGAACAAAGCACCTAAAAATATTCTTTCCATTTGATTTGATGATCTTAAAAATTTGTAACTCACCTTACGCAAGAATTGAAGAGAAGATATTTTCTCCGTGGTTCTCTGTGCCTGCTCAGTGTTTCTATGTGTTATTTGTTGGTCTTTATTACACAGAGTGCCGCCGAGTTACACAGAGATAAAACTTTTGCGTAAGGTGACTTAATAACCATCACGGTTAAAGATAAAGTTGACGGTTCAAAAATCAGATCACAAACCGTAATTGATTGGACGAATTGATTGATAGAATTTATTCTATAAGTCTCAACTTGAAATCACAATTTGTGATTTCATGTTATCTAATTCTGCTTTCGTTAGATTAGACCGGTGCCAAATTGTTACCGGTTGCTCTTTTTGAGGTTCCAAATTGAAACCTCAAAACTTTTAGAGGTGGACACAATTTGTGACCACCTTACTAATAAACAACCTAATATTTTATAAGCAACAGAAACGCAATATTTATTCAACGAATTACTGGAAGAAAGAAAATTTAACATTAAATAAATACTGCTTTGAAAAATTGGTTATACATTATTGCCAAGTATATGTTTCATAATTCCTATTTAACACATTAATTAATTTTCCACCAAACAAAAAAATGAATGCAGACTCTAACTCAATAGCCCTACTCAACAGTACACTTAGATATAATTGTTTCTGTTTTACTAGTAAATAGTGGTTAATTAGATATCCAAAAGATAGTATGCTTATTGTCGGCAAGTTTAAAAAATATGCAATTATTAATATGACAAAAACAAAAATTGGTGCACTCTTTTTAAATGGTAAATAATTACTTGAAAATGTTCCAGCAATGAACGGAAGAATTATTCCAATAAAAAAAAAGTAGTTTGATAATATAAATGAAGAAATTAGAAAGATACCTGCAATTAGAAAGGGAAGCCACAAATAAAAGTTTTGCATTCTTTTTTCTGTTTTGTTCGCTAAAAGAAAAAATGCAACCATACTTATATCTCCCAGTCCTTGTATAATTAAAGCATTTCCAGTTTGAACTGAGTCTACTAATTCTGAATGAGATTTGAAGGGCAACACTTCTATTTCTGAAAAATTTTTAGGATAATTATTTTTCAACATTACACTAGAATTCATCATACTATTTAATTTAACATCAAGTTGCTCAAGAAAATAATTCATTTCATTCCCTTATTTTATTATTTAATTAATATTTATGCTGAACGAACTATTTATTTAGAGAACATAAATGCTCTCAGTTTATATGACATGACGATAAAGCCTTGGTCATAATTTAGAATTGTACACTATCTTCTTCAAATGGAATATCAATTCTATTATTTTTTACTATTTCTTTTAATTCTTCTTTCTTTTCAATATCAAGCGCTATCCTAATCATCTTTAATATTTTTTCTATACCATCAATTATTTCTCGATAATCATTTAGCGGTAATTCATTTTCAGTTGTTGGTAATGATGATAATTTATTTAATTCTTTAAATAAATTTGATAGAATATCATTCATTATAGTGTTCATATATTTAACCTCTTTTTGTGGGATATATTTTTTCTGTTTAGCATTTGGTTCAACATTGATATATTTATATACTTTTTCAAAAACATCGCGTATGCTGTAACATCCTATATCAAAATCAATAATCAATTTTTTCTCATAATTCAATATTTTTAACGCTTTTTCATTTTTGATTTTAGTTGAATCCGTCTCAATTTGCTTTAATGCTTGATTAAATAGAGTAGCCCTTCGTAATAGATCTATTTTTATTAAAATATGTGATTCTTCATTTTTTGTGAGAAATTTATTTTCTTTTTCTAGCAGATCGATTAAATCAATTGCTTTTTTCCTAAAAAAAATAGCATTACTTTCATCTTTGAAGTCATCACAAACCCAAGCGGCATAAATGAATGCCCAAGCTGATTCTGAATAATTTTTATTTATTTGATTAATTAATGCACTGCACGAAAAAGCATTTGCCAAACTTGGATTATATTTATTATTCAATTTGATTTTATAAGTGTAAGAATTAATTATCTGACTAATATTTTCTTGGATATCGTTTAAATCAGTAGAGCAGTAGCCACAATATGGGCAAGTTTGAATCCAATATTGTAATGTTGACCGTCTCATTTCAGCGGGACGTGTATCTAAATCCGAAGCACCCAATTCATTAGTAGTTACAATGATTATTTGTTTGCTGGATTTATTACAATTGGAACAAGTTATTTTTTGGTCGTTTTTAGTTGTCATAAAATACTAAAGCTGTTTGGTGTACAGAGATTAATTAACATGCCAACTGCCGATGTGGTTGTGATGTATTTTCCGTGACAACTTCTAATAATTATTTATAATAAATATATTTTTAAAAGGAGATAAATTATTAATGGTGAAATAGGTATCATTACAAAATGGTAAAGACCCTTTAAGGGGGAAGCGCTTTTGACAATCATGTTCGTTATATTGACATAAATGTTAAATCCAATACCTAATGCAAAAAGAAATGCAGTGATTCTCAGAAGTATCTCATACCATTTATTTCCTAAGTCTAAAAATCCAACGACAATACAAAAGATGATTATGAATAGCGTAAAAAAAGGACCGGGTAAATTTTCATCAGTATAAGAGTGATCATACATAAGAACCTCTCTTATATAAGCTTAAATTGTCATTAATATATATATACCACCGACAATGAGTGCAAATGGGATAAAGCCCATCATGCAACCACCCATGTCAGTGTTGAAAATTCCGGGTCTATCGCTAACACTTCTTTGATTATTTGCTACAGTCCATCTGCCAATCAGCAATCCTAATATTATCATAATTATTGCTAGAGTTTTCATAAGGAATATCTATTTTTAGTAATAATGAATCTAAAATAAAAAAGGACGCAACTCTCATTACAACCTTACAGGTCTACGTTCCAATTTCTTTCAAAATTTTTCATTTTCTTTGTTATATATAAAAAATCTTACGACTTATAATTCGTGTGTGGTTGTTTGAAAAGATTATTTGAATTTGCTGCCCCATTGCGGGTTCACCTTTGTTGCAGATGCAAATTAAATTTAAAATTGATACTAATCAAATAGTGAAAGGTGAGATACTATTGGTAAGGAAAAATCAATAAGCTGTTAGCTGACAATAAGTAAGACATCGTGGACTAAAAAACATTTACTATCACAGTCGTTTTAAAATAACTAAAGTCATATCATCGTGTTGCGGATAATTATCAACAAACTTTTTCACTTCTTTTAGAATAAGATTTAATAAATCTCTTGAAGAAATATTTCTATTGTTTTCTATAAGCTTGATTAATCTTTCTTCCCCGTACAATTCATGTCGTTCATTCATCGCTTCAGTAAAGCCGTCTGTGTAAAGAACAAAAATATCTCCGTTATTCAACACGATTTCTTCTTCTAAAAGTGTCGAGCTAAATACATTTCCTTCTTCAAGGCCAAGAGCCATACCTTTACTAAAAAGTAATTTTGTTTTACCGCCATGTTCACTGCAAAGA
Organism: Melioribacteraceae bacterium; assembly: GCA_041658245.1. Taxonomy (GTDB): domain Bacteria; phylum Bacteroidota; class Ignavibacteria; order Ignavibacteriales; family Melioribacteraceae; genus Fen-1258. The sequence continues at coordinate 85,812 of JBBAAM010000002.1, read as the reverse complement.
ATTCCTGGATTATGCCCGGCACGAGAATAAATTATATGATTATTGCTTGTATCAAGTATTGCGTAGAACATACTAACAAAAGAATTTTTCTCGATAGTTTTATAAAGAAGACGGTTAACTTTTCCCAAAACATTTTTTGGGGAAACATCTTCTTCTGCATGTGCTTGAAGAATTCCTTTTGTTAATGTCATATAAATTGCAGCACCAATACCTTTACCTGAAACATCACCGATTGCAATGCCAAGTTTATTTCCACTTAATTTTACAAAATCAAAATAATCTCCGCCGGCTTCTATTGCCGGAATGCTGATTGCAGAAATTTCGTAGCCGGGAATTTTTGGTTCTTCTTTTGGAAGCAAACTCAACTGAACTTTTGCCGCTATCTCTAATTCTTTCTTTAGCCGTTCTCTTTCGGAAATTCTTTTTATGTGTGAAGGCATACCATAATTTTCAAGAACAAATTCTTGATTCCTAAATCTACTGACGAGATAAATAATTGGCGGAATAAAAAAAATAATACCGACTATAATAAAGTTTATTGTGTAGAAAGAATTATTTGTCGCATATAACGCATAAGAATGTGTTGTAAGCGATGTATAGAAAAGTGCGCTTGCAATTGTTAAAAGATCAAAACGGAAATAGAGATAAGCTAAAAAACAACCGAACAAGAAATACGAGATCAGATCAACAGCAAAATTATTAAGTGATGGAGGAGTAGAAGCAATAGCAATTCCTAAAACTGTTACTAATCCGGAAAGTAAAATAGAAACCCATTTCTTTTTCCAACGCTGATAAGAAATATTTACAATAAAAAAAGTTATTGCAATACTTGCCAGTGATGCATTGATGAATGCGCCTAAGATTACGCTAATAGCAGGCAACCATCCACGAAAAATTTCCATTAATCCGCTTGGAACTATGTAAAGATTGCTTTCAGGTCTGTTAAGAATAATTCCGCCTAAAAGAAAACTAAGAGCAATCGCCAATCCAATTACCATTCCTTTCATTAATCCGTTTCCGGAATGGACTGAAAAGATATGTCCCTTAATGAAAGAATCAACGCCTTTAAGTTTTTCCGGCCAGAGTGATCTTGCATACGATTCACCAACCGTCCAGCTTGCAAAGACAAGTAATGCAATAAAAAATTGAAGAATTAATCCATTCATTAATAGAATAATAATTTTTGTAAAGAGGAATGATATATTACCGATCGTAGTGCCTTGTCCTAACCCTGGCCACAAATTTATAACTTCAACTAATGATAACAGAAAAAATAAAATAAAAATTGAACGGCCGACATTTACCCAAATTTCACCCTGGTGATATTTTTTTAAAAATAGATAATAAGCGATCATCATTAAAAAAACTACAAAGACAACGGAGATTGTTCCGAAGATTGCATCTGCAGCGCGGAAATATTCTCTATCTGCCTGCGGTACTTCAAAAAAATAATTGTAAGACCCAACCTGATCACCCTGAACTTTTGCTGTTAGAATTGTTTTTGCATTAACATCGGGTTCTTCTTTTTCCCATCGGAATGAAAAATCAGTCCTGTTTCTGTATTGTTCTTCTTTAGATTCTACCAATTTAAAACTGTTGAATTCATTTCCATATTTTTTTATAAGAAATGAATTAACAAGATTTGTCGCTTCTGTCTTAGCTAAAGATTTTATTTCAATTGAATCCGGAAGTTCCCTTCTGTAACCAAATATTGAACCGTCTTGTGCAACATCCACATAGTAAGTTGTTTGCTGAATTTGTCTTGGTAAATTTTGATGAAACATTACATTCCAACTAAGGTTGGTGCGGTGTGTCTTCAAATATTCCTTAAAATTTTTACCTCCCAATTTTTTGATGAGATAACGCATTTCAATAGGAGAATTATCTAAGAAAGCTTCCGTCGAAAATCCATTTATGTTCGTCTTTTGTTCAGTAAGAAACTTAGTTGCAATATCAATTGCTTCTGGGCGAGTAAGTTTCATATTCAAACTGTTGTAAACGCCTAAAGGATATAAAACTATAATTACTGCTAGAAGAGCAATCCCTGAGATTAACCAAAATTTGTGGTCTTTGAATGATGCTTTCATTTTTATATCCGTTTAATATTCTTATTCTTGTTTGTTAAGACGGCTTAAAAATAGAAATGTTTGTGGTGAGTATCAATTAGCACTTTTTCTAAGAGAGAATGAAAAATGTTATATTACATAGTCATCTTACGCAAGATGTCATTCTGAACGTAACGAAGTGGAGTGAAGAATCTGATGATCGAGCAAAAAAGAAATTTTTAGATTCTTCTCCCGATGAATCGGGATCAGAATGACAAATAATAATGTCTTCGCGCAACGTTAGTAACATAATCAAAAGAGAAAAATTTTTTACAGATGAAAGAACCCGAAGTAAATATAAACTTGGCCCGCGAACATGGATTAACCGATGAAGAATACGGCTGGATCTGCGAAAGACTTGGCAGAATTCCCACTTTTACAGAACTTGGTATTTTTAGTGTTATGTGGAGCGAGCATTGCAGTTATAAAAATTCGATTGCACTTCTTAAAACTTTACCTCGCAGCGGAGGAAGATTACTTGTTAATGCCGGAGAAGAAAATGCCGGATTAGTTGATATCGGAGAAGGACTTGCCATAGCTTTTAAGATAGAAAGTCATAATCATCCGTCTGCAGTGGAACCTTATCAAGGAGCGGCAACCGGTGTCGGCGGAATTCTAAGAGATATTTTTACAATGGGTGCACGTCCGATAGCATGTTTGAATTCTTTACGATTTGGCCCTTTAACCGATGCAAGAACAAGATATCTTTTTGAAGGAGTTGTAAAAGGAATTGGCGATTACGGAAATTGTTTTGGTGTTCCTACTGTAGCCGGAGAAGTTTATTTCGATGAATCTTATAAAGGTAATCCGCTTGTAAATGCAATGGCGATCGGAATTGTTGATACTAAACATGTTATCTCAGCTACCGCAAAAGGAAATGGTAATCCTGTAATGATAGTTGGTTCATCAACAGGCCGGGATGGAATTCACGGTGCAACATTTGCATCGGAAGAAATTTCTGAAAAGTCGGAAGCAAAACGTCCGTCCGTTCAAGTAGGTGATCCTTTTACAGAAAAACTTTTGCTTGAAGCTACACTTGAGATTATCAAAGAAGATTTAGTTATTGGAATACAAGATATGGGCGCGGCAGGAATTTCATGCTCAACTTCCGAAATGAGTGCTAAAGGTGAATCCGGAATGATTATAGATCTGAATAAAGTTCCTCTTCGTGAAGATTCAATGACTGCTTATGAGATTATGTTATCGGAAAGCCAGGAAAGAATGCTTGTTGTTGCAAAGAAAGGATGTGAGGAAAGAGTTAAAGAAATTTTTTCTAAATGGGATCTACATTGCGAAATAATTGGTGAAGTAACGGATAAGCAGAAAGTAATTATTAATTATCATGGCGAGAAGAAAGCGGAAATTTCTCCAATCGAACTTGTACTTGGCGGTAATGCACCGGTTTATTTCAGAGAAACCGCAGAGCCAAAATATCTTGAAGAAACTAGAAAATTTAATTGCAGAAAATTACCGGAACCGGATAGTTTAGGAGAAGTATTCGAAAAAATATTTTCATCACCAAATATTGCATCGAAACGTTGGGTCTATCAACAATATGATTCAATGGTTCGAACAAATACAATTGTTGGACCGGGTTCCGATTCAGCGGTGATTTATATAAAAGATACAAACAAAGCTATAGCAGCAAAAACTGATTGTAACGGAAGATATGTTTATCTAAATCCGAAAGAGGGAACAAAGATTGCTGTTGCAGAATCTGCACGCAATGTAGTTTGCAGCGGCGCAATTCCTCTTGCAATTACAAACTGTTTGAACTTCGGCAATCCATACAAACCCGAAATGTTCTGGACTTTCAAAAAAGCGATTGAAGGAATGGGAGAAGCATGCAGATTTTTCAACACGCCTGTAACCGGTGGCAATGTAAGTTTCTATAATGAAAGTCCTGATACTTCAGTTTTTCCTACTCCGGTTATTGGTATGGTTGGTTTGATTGAAAATTTAGAAAATATTACGACTGCAGAATTCAAAAATGAAAATGATTTGATCTATTTGCTTGGCGAAGATTATGAGGAAGTTGGCGGAAGCGAATATTTGAAATTGATTCACAATTTAGTCACCGGTGAAATACCGCGGATTGATCTTCAAACAGAGAAAGATCTTCATAAACTTATTCTTCATCTTATTGATAACGGATTAATTAATTCTGCTCACGATATTTCAGACGGTGGAATAATTACTGCCATTGCCGAAAGCTGTATAATCAATCCGGAAAAAGCATTGGGTGCAAAAGTAAAAATTCCAATAAAGACGCGTGAAGATTTTTCTTTTTTCTCCGAATCACAATCAAGAGTTATTGTATCAGTTGATCCCGAATCGCAAAACAAATTTGAAGAAACTGCTGCTAAAAACTTTACACCTTTTTTATTGATTGGAAATGTAATAGGAACAAGTTTGAATGTTAATGATCAGTATGATTTTCCAATTAACCAGTTAATAGATCTTTATTATTCTGCAATTCAAAAGAGAATGGATATTGCGCAATAAGATATTAAAATCAATCAGTTCTGTAATTTCTTTATCAACCTACAGAAAGATAATTTCTTTTCTCAAACATTATGTTCTTGGACTTTTTAAAAAAATGGATGAGAACAATACCTTTTTCGCCGGAGCCGGTATTTCATTTTCTCTTTTACTTGGTATGATTCCGTTTCTACTACTTTTATTTTCTCTTCTCGGAAATATTTTTGACCAGTCTGTTATTGAATCTCAAGTAAATAATTTTATAGATCAGACAATCCCATATCCGGCGTATGCCAATTATATCAAACGCATAATAAGTTCGCGCTTACCCGAAGTAATTGAATACAAAACTTTAGCCGGGTATGTTGGTGTTATTGGTTTATTATTTACTTCTACTTGGATATTCAGCAGCATAAGAACAATTTTGAATCATATCTATCATGTTAAAATACAGAAAGGTTACTTGTATGGATTAATACGTGATATTCTTATGGTTATTCTATTAGTCTTTATCATTACAATTTTCACATTTATTGTTCCCGCATTGAATATCATTTATGAGTTGACTAAAAATTACGATTTTGTTCAAACTTATACTCAAAGCTCATTATGGAATATTCTAGTTTATACGGTTTCGTTAGTATTAATGTTCGGACTATTCTTCGCTCTCTATTATTTAATTCCTTATGAACAATTAGGGAAAAAAGTTGCAGCCGTAAGTGCATTGTGGACAACATTACTTTGGGAAATTGCCCGTAGTGTTTTTGGTTATTACGTTAATAATATATTAAATACAAATCCGTTGTATGGAGCTTTTGTTTTGATCATTGCGATCTTATTATGGCTCTTTTATTCTGCGTGTTTATTTATTGTTGGAGCTGAGATCGGACAGTTGTATAGAGAGAGACAAATAAATAAAATTGTTCATGCCGGCGGAGATACTTAATTGTAAATCTCACATAAAAAATTAAGTGTGAACTTTTTTCATGTTTAGTTGTTAAAGTAAAACATCTTTCAACATAATTTATCTAAAATAAAACTATCACCATTTGCATTATGATTCATCGGAGATTCTTCATGTCGATAAAAACACATAGCAATTTCTTATTACATAATTCTGTTTTAATTCTTCTTTGGTTTGCATTTTGTTTTTCAGAAAGTAGTATTGCGCAAAGTGTAAATCCTAACACAAAGAAAAAAGGAGATTTTTTAACACAGGATGCAATTGAACTTAGTAAAATCAAACAGCTTAAAGTAAAGACACGGACAAAATATGCAGCCAACTATGATTTAAGCGGAAAAATGGTTCCCCCGAAAATCGCATCAAAAGAAATTTTTAATAGAAAAGGTTTATTAACTCAAATGGAAGAATTTAATGGAATGGGAAATATAGTTGCCATGTATAAATTTACTTATGATGCTAAAAATAATCCCATCAAAGCAGAATCAGTTGAATCGGGTGGAAGAACAAGTTTACAAGTATCTAAATATGATTCACGCGGTAACGAGATAGAAAGACGTATGACTGAGAAAAGACGGAATAAAACTGAATCACAAATGCTTTTTAAGTATGATAAAGAAGACAATTTAATTGAGACAAAAAATTTTTATAATAATAAACTTTCAGATCTACTTATTACTACTTATAACGATGGCAAAAGAGTTGGCTCGATTGTAAAAGATGATAAAGGAGATACTATATTAACAATTACACCTGAATATGATTCTAACGCTAAATTGATAAAAGAAACAAGAAAAAATTCATCCGTTAATATTGTTTATACATATAAGTACGATGATAAAGGTAATTTAACAGAAATGGTTGATGATCAGACTAAACGTTATTATAATTATGATGAGAAGGGTAATGTATCTGAGCACAAAATGTATTTACTTGACGGAAGACGTCAATTAAGATTAGTGTTTAAGTATTCATCTAATGGTTTGCAGAATGAAGTCTTAAGATTTGATAATAACGAAAAACCGGTTTTAAACACAAGTTTTAAGTACGAGTACTATAAATAATCATCGAGAGTAAAAAAATCCTCAACGAAAATGCTGAGGATTTGAAAACAATTGTACTATACCAGAAATCTTATAACTTCCAATCACATCCAATTTCTAAAGAACCATATTTTAATGTTCCGAATCCAAGTCTTCCTGAAATGGCAAAAGTAGATGATACCCAATATCTGCCTCCCCCATGAAAACCGAGCCACAAACCGCCATGGGACGGTGATAGATACATTCCGGAATTATTCCCTTTATATTTTACATATCCGGCATCAAAGGCAAGAACAAGACCCGCCCAAAGGTCAATCTTTTCATTTGTTAACTTAAAATGATAATTACCTTGTGCACCGATCAAAAAGTCTTGATAACCCCATTCTCCTCCAACAAATGAATCATTAAAAGACCAATAACGAAGAATTCCGCCAAAACCTACATTGCCAAAATCTTTTAAATTAATTCCATACTCGTAATTAAATCCAATTTGGGGAACTGTACCAAGAAAAGATAATCCTAATGAAGGGCCGAGATGATGTTTTCCAACTTCAAATTGTGCATTGGTTATTACGGGAAGAATTATAAAAAGAAAAAATGTTGAGAATTTAATTCTGCGCATAACTTTCTCCTTAATAGTCGTAGAAATACCGTTCAAAATTTAATAATAATGTCGTTAAATTTACTCTGAAAAAATCTTGCATTTTTTTGAACACATACAACAGGGAATTAGAGATTTAGAATTTGAAATCAATCCCCGCGGTGATTATGCGTGGCACTCCAGCCCGGATACCGGAGGGCCGGCGGGTTACAATGTAACGCTCGTCCAACAAATTCTTTACCGAGAGAGAAATTGATGTGTTGAGCGATGAAATAAAATAACTTGTCGAAAGATCGAGAACAAGATAAGCCGGTATCATGCCTGTCAACCCATCGGCTGAAGGTGTTGCCGTGTTGAACTCATCAGTAAATTGTTTATCAACATACAATGCTGATAGTTGTGCGCTCAAACCGAACGGCGTTGCTATGCTTAAGGCGTTAGAAAGTGTAAACTTGGGCGCGTAGGGAAGTGAATTGTCGCTAATATTGAACGTGGTATTCCCTTCAGTGATAAACCGATCTGCATTATACGTTGCCTTGACGTAAGTTGCGTTTGTGGTAAAACTAAAAGAATATCGCGATTCAAATAGTCTGCCTGCGTCAATAGTAACACCCGCCTCGATGCCAATATGCTTACTGCGTCCGCCGTTAATTAGACCGGTTCCTGCTCTGCCAGAAGATTGAGAAACAGGGATAATTTGATTAGAGAAATCGAGCAAGAACCCGGTTACCTCTAGCGATAGTCCGTTGATTGCAGTGAAGCGCGCGCCGACTTCGTAATTCCAACTTAACTCGGCATCGAGTTGAAGCGCTACGCCGTCGCTGGTGATAGCATCCTTAACACGCGGCGGCGCAAACCCGCGATGAACTCCGGCAAAGACCGAACTCCCTTCGGCAAGCTGATAATTTATACCTAAACCCGGAATAAATTCTGTGATTGTGTTTTCTGCAATAACACTTGTGTCGCGCACCGCTGTGGTATTGTTTATTTTAAACTGTCCCCTCATAATATTTCGCTCGTAGGAAAACGATTCAAAACGTAAGCCCGGACTGATAATAAATTTGTCTGTTACAAATAACCGGTTTTGAACAAAGGCGCTCCTTGCATATCCAGTTCTTATCTCATCGTCACGAAGATTGCCGGAAGTAGAGTTAAACTTTGTACCGATAACATATTGTTCGAACGCCCGCTCATAGAGAAAGCGAACTCCCAAATCAAGTTCGTTCTTATACTCTCCAAGCTTGTATGTAGTTGTCAATCGCGGCTCGATGCCTGCAACTTCAAACTGACGGTTTCGATTGCCTGTGCTGTTTCTCATATAGATCGCTCCACCAGGAACACCCGGGTCTCCAAAGACTACGCCTGTTTTGTTGGAAACGCTGCTTGTGCGTCCAAAATCCTGACGGCGCCAGTTGCGCGAAGTGTGTACCCAAATACTGTTGTTCGGAGAAAGGTAGTAGAAGTGATGAAAAGATCGTGCGTTGCACTGGCTGAGTATCGTCGCACAATGAGTTGATCATCGGGAGCGATGCGCGTGTAGTATTCACCCCGCTCGTACATAGTCTGTGTAAGTCCGACGTATGTAGAGTTCGAGATTTCGTCATACGCTCCAACCTTAAACCCTATAATTGATTTTAAACCGAGTGTTAGTTTGAATTTTGCGGAAAGATCGTTGATGCGGTACGTCGCTGTGCCAATATTATCCGCCTGCCGTCTCAGATAATTAATCTGAGCGCCAACGCTGCCGAATGTTGTTCCGTATTTCGCAAGATTAGTGAAGAATCCGTTTTCACCACCGCGCAGCTTTATGCTACCGGTCGGAGCTGCAGGCGGATCGGCAGTTATGAAGTTAATGACGCCGCCAATAGTCTGAGGACCAAACAAAATAGAACCGCTCCCTTTGAGCACTTCCAGACCTGCCATCCTATCAATAGGAGGAGTGTAATACATTTCCGGTTCGCCGTACGGAGCTAAAGAAACTGGAACGCCGTCTTCAAGCATTAAAACTGTTCGGCTTCGATCCGGCTCCAAGCCGCGCACACCAAGATTGAGTCGAAGACCGGCTCCCTCTTCGTCAACAGGATAAAGACCCGTGATACAGCGGAACACTTCGTTGCCGCTCAAAGCATCAATTTTTGCCAGCTCTTGCCGACTTATAATTTTTGCGGAACCAGGAACCCTGTTCAGTAATCCCGGTTTTCGACCGATGACTTCTATTTGAGGCATTTCATAGGTAGATATCAGCGTGTCTTGTTGGCTTAATTCATCAGCAGTGATAACTTTTGTATTCGCCTGCTGTGCTGTTACAAGGGAAAATCCTGCTAATATTAGAAAAAATATTGCTCTTAGTGTGTGTAATATATATATCATTTGATACTCCAAAATTTATGAATGATTGATGATGTGATTGTTAAATCAGTACCAGAAAAATGTAGTAAATATTTTACCTCATACATTCAAAAGACCTCTTTAACTTATTGTAATTTTTATTTAGACTAAATATAAATAGCGAAATGGGAAAACGCAAATTAAAGTATTTTGACCGGTTTTATACTTCATATACTTTACCGGCGAATGCTCTGGAAATAGAGTTTTGGCAAACCGGACGAATTGATAAAGGTATCGGCTCTTATTTTAGATGGCAGCCAAGAGTTGAAATTGAATATGGGTTAACCGACAGATTAACTACTTCTTTCTATTTTAACTTTAATGAGGTCAGAAGCTATGATAATCAAATTCAGTCTAAACCGTTAAGTCTTTATACATCATCAATCGAATTTAGGTATCGGCTATCTAATCCTAACGAGTATATAGTTGATCCTGCGCTCTATTTTGAGTTTAGCTATGGCGGTGATAAAATTGAATATGAACCGAAAATTTTAATATCAAAACGATTTGACAATTTCGTTTCGGTAATAAATATAAACACTGAGTTTGAAAGAAATATTGCCAAAAATGAAAATGAATCTAGTTTTGAATTGACTATGGGAATTGCTTATGAAGTAACAAGAAATATTTCTTTGGGTTTAGAATTTAGAAATCATAGGAATTATTTAGAAACATTTAAGAAGGAAGAAAATCAGGCAAGTTTTATCGGACCAACTTTTAGTTTCCACTCCGATAGATTCTATTTTGTAATTAATTTATTAACACAATTAGGCGGTAATCCATCAACAAAAGATAATTTTGAGTTTTCATCGCATGAGAAATATGAACTAAGAACAATTTTAGGGGTAGAGTTATGAGATTGATCATACCTTTTCTAATCATCTGTTTATTCGGCTGTTCGGCAAAAGAAAAAATGATTGATACAAATAACCACGGTCAAGAATTATATTACGAAAAATGTAGCGGCTGTCACCGTTTATACAATAAGACAGAATATGAACCGAAAAGGTGGAAAGAAATCATGGATGTAATGAAAAAAAAATCGCATCTAACAGATGATGAAGAGAGAATGATTATTAAATATTTAGCAGAGTAACGATGAATCATACATTATTTGACATTCGGGCATTCCTTCGATATATTTGTGCCCCGAGAAAAGAAAAACGTTTTTATACAAATAAATATTACATCGCGGGGTGGAGCAATTGGTAGCTCGTCGGGCTCATAACCCGAAGGTTCTAGGTTCAAGTCCTAGCCCCGCTACTAAAACAAAAAACCTCAGATTTTCTGGGGTTTTTGTTTTTTAAAGTGATTGATCTGAATATCGTATTGTAATTTCTGAAATAATACGACGAATGGTCAAAGCAAATCTGAATTCTATCATATCAATTAAAAAATCTAAAGTTTTTCTCCAGCTTTCTTTATATTAAACCAAGATTAATTAGCAATAGCCACAAAAATTATTAGTTCAACTAAATTTTTTTATTCGTGATATGTCGACTGAAAAAAAATACAATTTCGATTACATTGTAATCGGCAGCGGATTCGGTGGATCGGTTGCAGCTCTTCGTCTTTCGGAAAAAGGTTATAAAGTTTTAGTTATTGAAAAAGGCAAATGGTATTCTTCAAATGATTATGCAAAAACAAATTGGAATTTGAAACGCTGGCTCTGGATTCCTCTCATAAAATTTCATGGAATATTTAAAATAACATTCTTTCGTCACGTCGGAATTTTATCCGGAGTAGGAGTTGGCGGCGGTTCTCTTGTTTATGCAAACACATTACCAATTCCAAAAAAAGAATTTTTCAAGTCAGATTCTTGGTCACATCTTGCAGATTGGGAAAATGAATTAAAAGAATTTTATGAACTCAGTAAAAAAATGATGGGTGTTACTTCAAATCCAAGATTGGAAAACGGAGATAAAGCATTAAAGGATTTGGCAAAAGAAATTGGAAAAGAAGATCAGTTTGAACCCACGGATGTTGCAGTTTTTTTCGGCGAGCCAGGAAAAAATGTAAGCGATCCATACTTTAACGGTGAAGGTCCTGAACGTGCTGGCTGCACATTTTGCGGCGCTTGCATGATCGGCTGCAGACATAATGCAAAAAACACACTTGATAAAAATTATCTTTACCTGGCTCAAAAGAATGGGGCTGTCATTCAAGCAGAGTCTGAAGTTTACAACATAATACCTTTAGGAAATAAAAATGGTGCCGATGGTTATGAAGTTGGATGGAAAAGAGCAACAAGTTTTTTAAAATCTAAAGGCAAGTTTACATGCAAAGGAATTGTTTTTGCCGGCGGTGTCTTAGGAACGATTCCATTATTGCTAAAATTGAAAGAAACTACTTTACCAAATTTGTCTGAAAAGATCGGTTTTAATGTTCGCACAAATTCAGAAAGTTTAATGGGAGTTGTAGCACCTCAAAAAGAAACTGTTTTTTCAGATGGAATTGCTATCGGATCAATTCTTCATACAGACGAACATAGTCATCTCGAACCGGTTCGTTATCCTTCCGGATCCGGTTTCTGGAGATTGCAGATTTCACCGCTTGTAGTAGGTAGTAATGTTTTTATTCGTTTAGTAAAAGCAATTTGGGAAATTATTAAGCACCCCATTCGTTATTTCAAATTTTATTTTGTATGGGACTGGGCAAAAAAAACTCAAATACTTTTATATATGCGTACTATAAGCGGTACACTTAGATTAACAAAAGGTTGGTTTAGGATGAAAACAAAATTAGGAGATGGAACATTGCCAACCGCATTTTTACCCGAAGCAAATAAACTTGCAATAAAATATGCTAATATTGTAAATGGAACGCCGGGGGCATTGTTATCAGAAATTATATTAGGAATTCCAACGACCGCACATATTCTCGGCGGTGCAACAATGGGGAAAGATAGAAATGAAGGTGTAATAGACAAAGACAATCGCGTGTTTGGTTATCAAAATTTATACGTTTGCGATGGTTCAATGATTTCAGCAAATCCAGGCGTTAATCCGTCTCTTACTATTCTTGCATTAAGTGAAAGAGCAATTAATAAAATTAAGAATTCGGAAACCATCAAACACTGGTGAAAAAATCTAGTTGATTTTAAGCAAATGTATTGTTGTTCATTAATTTTATAGAACTTGCTACTTAATTCAGCATTCATAATATTCGTAACAAAATTATTACAGACAATATGCTCAAAACACTCCTTATAAAAGATTATGCACTCATAGAAAACATCGAAGTTGAATTCGGTAAAGGTCTAAATATCATTACCGGTGAAACGGGTGCCGGAAAATCTATCTTAATTGATGCAATGGGATTGTTACTCGGTGAGCGGGCATCAACAGAAGTTGTAAGAAAAGGTTCCGACAAATCTGTTGTAGAAGGTCTTTTTGATGTAACGGGAAATAAAAAAGTTCAACAGTTACTTAAACAGAACGAGATCGAATTCAATTCAGAATTAATAATTCGGCGCGAAATTTCCTTAAAAGGAACTAACAGATGTTTTTTGAATGATACTCCTGTTACTCTTAATCTTATAAAAGAAACGGGCGACCTCCTGGTAGATCTTCACGGACAACATGAACATCAATCTTTATTACGAGCGGAAACACACATCGAAATGCTGGATGAATTTGCCAATCTCGAAACTCAGTTGAATGAATTTAGATCTGCATCACGGCAGCTTTTAGCTTTGTCGAAAGAGCTGCGGGAACTAATTCAAAAAGAAAATTTGCTGAATGAGAAAAAAGAATTATTTGAATTTCAGATTAAAGAAATTGATGCGGTTTCTCCTCAAGAGGGAGAAGAAGAAAAACTTTCCGATGAATTAAAAATCTTAGAGAACTCCGAAAAACTTCTTTCGCTGACAAATGATATTTATAATGCAGTTTATGAAAATGAGCAGTCCATTCAAGAACAAATTGCAGATGTTAAAAATAAAATTTTAGAACTCTCGAAAATTGATAAATCATTTAATGAAAATTTGAATGAAGTTGATTCAATCTTAGCTTCTCTTGTTGATATCTCTTCTTTCATGCGGAGTTACAAAGACAGAATTGACATTGACCCTAATCGCTTGGAAGAGATAAGAGAACGTCTCGGCGCGCTTAATCTACTGAAGAAAAAATATGGCGGTTCGCTTAAATCTGTTCTTGAACATCGGGAAAAGATTGGTGCTGATTTTGAACTTGCCGAAAACTTTTCTTTGAAGATCACACAACTGGAAAAGAGAATAGATGATTCAAGAAAAGCATGCGGCTTGTTGGCAAAAAAACTTTCGCAGGAAAGAAAAATTGTTTCTAATAAAATAAAAAAAGAAATTGAAGACACATTGAAGTATCTGGGAATTGCCGATTCTGTTTTCAAAGTAAAATTAGAAAACGAAATCGTCTTAAATGCAACGGAGAATTTTATTATAGTTGACGGAAAGAATTACAAGTTCAACGAGCATGGTTTTGATAACATAGAATTTTTCATTTCAACAAATACCGGCGAAGATCCCAAACCGCTTGTAAAAGTTGCTTCGGGCGGAGAAGTCTCGCGTATTATGCTCGGATTAAAATCTATACTTGCAAAATCAGATAAACTTCCTATTCTTATTTTCGACGAAATTGATACTGGTGTAAGCGGACGTATTGCTCAGAAGGTTGGACAAGTTTTGAAATCGCTTGCATCATTTCACCAAATTATTGCCATTACTCATTTGCCTCAAATTGCCGGACTTTCGGATTTCCATTATGCTGTAGAAAAGAAAAAAGCAGGAGATCGTGTTGTAAGTTCGATAAGAATTCTAAAGGGTGAAGAGCGCATTAAAGAAGTTGCTAAACTAATGAGCGGAGAGAAAGTTACCGAAGCAACTCTGAATGGTGCACGTGAGCTGATGGGATTATCCAAAAACTAACAAATTGTTTTTTAGCACAATACTGTTTCTCCAACAATATTTCCTTTGTGATGAAATTATTGTTCATTAAATTCATAGCAAAGAAATCAATAATAAAGGGAGGTTGTATGATTAAAAGAATTCTTTCTTTGTTTTTTGTGTGCGGTCTATTTTTTTCAGTTAATCTAAAAGCACAAAGTTTAGAAGAAACACTTTCTAAACTCTCATCTATTGTTGGTACAGAATATGTTAAACCGGTAATTTCTGCATTTGGCTCAAATCTTAATTCCGGTTGGGTATCCCAATTTCCTTCTGCAACAATTTTGGGGTTCCATCTTGATATAAAAGTTGTTGCAATGGGTTCTTTCTTCTCTGATGATGTAAAAAATTTTACAGTAACAGATCAATTTTATTTTGATCAAAGTCAAACAAACAGCATTCTTGCAAATTCCGGTATAACACAAAGCAGTCCGGGTTATCAAGCCGCATATAATCAAATTTATGGACAGCCATTTACAGTCACATTTTCCGGACCAACAATTATAGGAAGTAAGTATCAAAATTTGGTTGTTAAGTTTCCTGGAAAACCTTCGGCAGGTATTAGTGCAGTTGATATATCGATGCCGCAAGTTAAAGGATATATACCAGAAGCACTGGCTAAAATTTTTCCGACCGCTACAGCACAAGTTACTATTGGAACAGTTTACGGTACTAACTTTGCTGTAAGATATTTTCCAGATATAAATATTGGTGAGTTGGGAAAG
The DNA here is from genome assembly GCA_041658245.1 of Melioribacteraceae bacterium. Lineage (GTDB taxonomy): Bacteria > Bacteroidota > Ignavibacteria > Ignavibacteriales > Melioribacteraceae > Fen-1258. The sequence goes on along the minus strand of JBBAAM010000002.1, from coordinate 70,587 downwards.
TTTAGTTATTTCGGAGTCGGTTTGATACACAATTTTGGCGTTTGGTTTCCTAATCCAATACCACTTGATCTTGCTGCCGGATTTTTCACACAGAAATTAAAAGTTGGTTCTGTTTTTGAAAGTAATGCTTCACAATTTGGGGTATTTGCAAGTAAAACTTTTGGCTTTATCGTTTCTATTACTCCTTATGTAGGATTAACAATTGAAACTTCAAAAACCACAGTAAATTATAATAATATTTTAACCGGAACTGGAGGGGTTCAAGAAAAGGCAACAGCGCGTTTTGAATTGGAAGGTCAAAACTCTAGCAGTGCCGTTGTAGGATTCAATTTACATCTTGCTGCAATAAATATTAATGCAGATTATAAATTTGCTAAGATTAGTACTGCAAGCGCTGGCATTTCATTCGGATTCTAAACAAAATAATTTTCTGCTAAAGGGGCTGAACAAGCCCCTTTTCTTATTGTATTTTCCAGTTACATTTTCGTCAGGTTATTAGTTGAAAGAAACTGCAATTTATATTCATATTCCATTCTGTGATCACAAATGTATCTACTGCGATTTTTACTCAATCATCTCTTACGAAAATGTTTCTTCATACTTAAATGCATTAAAAAAAGAAATAGATTTTTACTCCGCGCAATATTCCGAAGGAAGAAAAATAATCTCTATTTTTTTCGGCGGCGGAACGCCGTCATTTATGGAACCGCATTATATTTCTGAAATAATACAACACATTAAAAGAAAATTTTCTGTAAATGAAGACGCAGAAATAACACTCGAAACAAATCCAGGAACAGTAAGTATTGAAAAGTTAGCAGAGTTCAGAGAAATCGGTATCAACCGGATTAGCATTGGAATACAATCGTTCAATGAGGATGAATTGAAATTTCTAACTCGAATACATAACTCGCAAACTGCAATTCAAACTGTTCGCGATGCTGCTGCAGTTGGTTTTGAAAACATAAGTGTTGATCTAATTTTTAATTTACCCGGACAAACCAAAGAGAAATGGCAATACAACTTGGATCAAGCGATTCAGCTACCGATCAAACACATATCTGCATACAGTTTGATTTTAGAGAAAGGGACAATACTTAATAAAATGGTTCTCGATGGTAAAGTGAAAATGCAAAATGAAGATTACGATGCCGACCTTTATGAATTAACAATTGATTTTCTTACTCAGCAAGGATTTGAACAGTATGAAGTTTCCAACTTTTCTAAAAAAGGATTTGAATGCGTACATAATAATACATATTGGAGATACAAAGATTACCTAAGCTTTGGTACATCGGCACATTCTTTCATTAACGGAAAACGCTGGTGGAATTATTCACCATTAAATTTTTATAACACAGCTATTGAATCAAAAGGGAATGCGGTTATTGGAGAAGAAATACTCTCGAAAAATGAAATGTTGAATGAGTATGTAATGCTTGCTCTTCGCAGCAAGGGACTTGATCTGCTCGAACTGAATAATCTTTTTGGAAATGAATGGCAGGTGAAGAACAAAAATTATTTGATTCAACTTGAACAAGAAAAATTTCTTATCGAAAAAGATCAATTGATTAAATTAACACCAAAAGGTTATGCAGTCTGCGATGAAATACTTACCAAGTTTTCAGCTTAAAAAAGAGTTCTTACCTTAATTCCCAAATTATTTGAGTTGCTTTTTAATCTATTGATCGTAACTTTCAATTAGAAATTTTTCTTGGGGAAGAATATGGTTGCGCGTTTCTTCGGAATATCAATTAATACTGAGTTGTTTTTTTTATTATTTCTAATTAATCTTACTCAGTTACATGCACAGATTAAAGACAAACCAATAACATCAGTACAATCAACAAATCTTGTTATTCAACGAGCTAAGATTAATATCAATAATACCTCCACGTCTATCCTTAACACAGGAGAGGCAGATCAATCTCTTACCGGAGATTCAGGATTCGAATACCCAAAGCTTTCCGGTAAAACACTTGTTTACAAATCCGGATTACTCTGGGCAGGCAAAGTAAACGGTCAAATAAGAAGCGGCGGTTCATCTTATAATACCGGATTAACACCAGGGAAAGTTTTACCTAACGGAAAACCAGAAGATCCAAATTCTCAATCTGTCCGTGCTTATCGAGTTCGAACTGATTTTAAAACCGGCGACTTATCTATTGAAGTAAAAGATGAGAGCAAAGATCGTCAAACCATATTCAATCAATATGAAAAAGATTGGAACGAATGGCCTGCAAGCAGCGGTGCACCTTTTAAGGATGTAAATGGAAATGGAGTTTATGAACCGACAATAGATATTCCCGGTGTTCCGGATGCAGATCAAACAATTTGGTTTGCTGCAAACGATCTTGATTCCATTCAGACAAAAAAACTTTATGGTTCGTTACCGATGGGCGTTGAAATGCAAACTACTGTTTGGGCTTATAATAATGTTGAACCTCTCAATAACATGATCTTTAAACGATATCTCATTATCAACAAGAGTAATACAAAATTTGAAGATATGTACTTCGGAATATGGTCTGATCCTGATATTGGCGGTGATGCGGGCGATGACCTTGTTGGATGTGATACATTGCTAAATCTTGGATATGATTATAATGGTGATGATAGCGATCCTTCCTATGGCGCTTACATTCCTTCAGTCGGCTTTTGCCTATTACAAGGGCCGGTTATTTCCACAAGCGGAAGTGATGCGGCGAAATTTTTTGGGAAAACTTTTACGGGTAAAAAGAATTTACAAATGACAAGTTTTAGCTGGTTATACAAATATCCCTCACCGTATGGAGATCCAATTCTTGGCGGGTATAATGGAACTTTACAGTTGTATAATTTTTTACAAGGTAACTTAAGCGATGGAACTCCACACCCAAATCCAATAACCGGTGGGACAACAAAATTCCCATTCTCAGGCGATCCAATTACCCAGCAAGGTTTTGTGGCAGGAAAGACTTATCCGAATGGATGGATTGATAGAATACATGATCGAAGAATGATGCTTTGTTCCGGTCCATTCAATATGGCTGTTGGTGATACTCAAGAAGTTATTTTTGCTCAAATAGCTGCGGGTGGTGATAAAGGTTTTTCTCGCCTTGCTGCAATTTCACTTCTTAAAAAATCTGTCAGCGCAGCTAAACAATTATACAAAGTAAATTTTATTCCCCCAAGCACTTTTAAACAATTACCAGACCTGCAAGCCGCAGAGATGGATAGAGAAATTATTTTAACATGGGGCAGTGACATTGGGAAAATAAACGAAATTGAAAACGCTAAGTCAACAGTCTACTCATTCCAGGGATACAATGTTTATCAGATCTCAAAAGATGAATCTACGCTTGGAGAAAAAAAAATAATTGCCACATTCGATCTTAAAGATAACCGGCAATATATTTATGATGAAGAGGTTGAACCAACAAAAGGATCTGTATCTCAAGTCAATAAAAAATTTGGTTCTGATTTCGGAATTCAGCGGTTCATCTCAATTAAAAAAGATTATCTGAATGAAATACCACTTAACAATGGAAGCGATTATGATTTCGGTGTTAGTTATTTCCGTATTGCGAATGATGCTGATTTCCCATATGGTTATGTTGAAAGTGCAATCTCAATTTTAACTGTAAAACCGCAGTCTCCTAAACCCGGTATTCGTTATGAAAGCAAATTTGGCGATCTTATAACCGCTAAACATATTTTTGGAAGTTCAAGTGCGGAAATTATTGCAATGATTGTTGATCCGACAAAAGTTACCGGACATGATTATGAAATTACTTTTAAGCGCACGTCAAAATTTAATCTAACAGATATTACTACGAACAAACCTCTCTTGGTCAATCAAACCAATCTTTGGGGTGATAATGATTATCTGGTTACAGATGGTTTTATTCTTAAAGTAAATTTTGACTGGAGAAAAATGCCTGACGAGAATGATGTTTTCCGATTTACTACACCCAAAGTAGTTTATGATGAGAAACTTGCCATTGATGACATCGAAAAAATTAATGTCTTTCCAAATCCATATTACGGTAATTATAGAAATGAATTTAACAAGTACGATAGACACGTAACATTCACACATCTTCCTCAACGGGCGGTTATTAGAATATTTAATCTTGCAGGGCAATTAGTCCGCAAACTGGAAAAAGATTCTCCCGATCAGTTTTTAAGATGGAATATGTTAACCGAATCAAATTACCAAATCCCTTCAGGGTTATATATAGTTCATATTGAATTGCCCGATTATGGAAAATCAAAAATACTTAAGCTGGCATTTGTTACTGAAGTTTTTATTCCCGATCATTTTTGAAAGTGTTTTTGGGGAAATTGATATGATTACTAGAAGATTGTTTAATTCCATTTTATTTTTTCTATTATTGCTTAATGTCTTAATTATATCCCAAGAGAAAATTTCCAAGTCATCAACATTATCTAAACAATCCGTTACACCGAAATACGCTAAGTTCAATTGTAATAACATCTCAACTTTTATCTATAACAACGGATTTGCAGATATTGATAGTTCTTTTATGAGTTGGGGATTTATTTTTCCAATAGGTTCAAAGAAAAATTTAGTGTATCAATCAGGATTAATCCTAGGAGGAATGTTAAAAGATAAAAGTAATGTTAACAATGTAAGTAAGATTGTTCTAACTGGTTCAATGTACAAATCATGGATGAATCCAGGAAAAATTTTATCCAACGGCAATGCTGAAGATCCTGCTTCAGAAACTGCACGGGTTTTTAAGGTTCGAAATAAAATAAATCAATCGGTACTTGAAGTTGAAGCATATGATGAGAAAAAGGCAATGGAACAAATTATTAATCAATATAAAAAAGATCGGGAAGAATGGCGTGCATCGGACGGAGCTCCGTTTGTTGATGTTAATAACAATGGTAAGTATGAGCCGTACATTGATCTGCCTGGAATTGAAGATGCAGAACAAACACTTTGGTTTGTAGCAAACGACATCGGGTTTAATGAATTTGAAGGTGTTGAACTTCAAGCAACGATTTGGGGATATAAAAAAGACGATTTTTTAGATAATATAATTTTCAAAAAATATAAAATCATTAATAAGAATAAAGATAAAGATTCTATTAAAAATGCATATATAGGTTATTGGAGTGATGCAGATATAGGTGGTAATGCGGGCGACGATCTTGTTGGTTGTGATACTCTATATCAACTTGGATTTATCTATAACGGAAAAGATATTGATACTGTTTATAAAAACGAGTCCGCTGCATACGGTTCTATATTATTAAGCGGCCCATGGGATGCGGACAAAAAAAATTATATGAGTATGAGTTCTTTCAGTACTGTGGAATGGTTGTCATTAGATTACATAGAATCACCACCGATTGAACCAATTTATTATAATTTTTTGAGAGGTCTTAATCAATTCGGAAGGAATATTGTTAATCCGACGACGAACGTGGCAACTAAATACATGTATCCCGGAAATCCTTATTATTTATCAGGTTGGTATTGTACATTAATGAAGGATTATCGCGCGCTTATTTCGGTAGGACCCTTCGACTTAGCTTATGGTGATTCACAAGAAATTGTTATTGCTCAAATTGCAGCAAGTTATAAAACACGTTTAGAAGCTTTACAAAGAGTGAGAGGTTTTGGATTATTGACGCGGACATATTTCTATGAGAATATAATGGACAAAATCTTTACTGGTATTGTGAATGAAAAAAATAGTAATATCCCAACACAATTTATTCTGTATCAAAACTACCCCAATCCGTTTAATCCATCAACAGTGATCAGTTATCAGTTGGCAGTAAGCAGTTTTGTTACATTAAAAGTTTACGATTTACTCGGACGGGAAGTTGCAACCCTTGTAGATGAATATCAACAGGCCGGAGTATATAATTCTCAATTCTCCATTCTCCATTCTCAATTCTCATCCGGTATTTATTTCTATACATTAAAAGCCGGGAAGTATATTGAGACTAAAAAAATGGTTTTGACGAAATAAATTAACTCCACTTTTTAAAAACAAATATTATCTTATAACTAACAAAATGCAGAGTTCATCATGAACGATAAATTCAAATACATTATTCCGGTATCCATTCTTGCCGGAGCAATTCTACTTTCGGTAATTATTTTTTCATTTGTTTGGAAATCAACAAAGAATGCCGATCAAACAATAACTGTAACCGGTTCCGCAAAGAAAGAAATCGTTTCCGATCTTGGCATTCTGCGCGGGACATTACAAGCGACAAGTTCCAGCAGACAAAATGCTTATCAGGTTGTTCAACAGCAAATGCCCACAATATTAAAATATTTGGAAACTCAAGGATTCAAAAAAGATCTGGTAGAGGTTTTTGGAATTAACGGTTATCCCGTTTTTGAAGTTGCCGCTAACGGAGTACAGACGCAAAATGTATCGCATTATGTTTACAGCCAACGTTTCGAAATAAAATCCAATGATGTAAAAAAAATAAAAAAACTTTCAGTCACACTCAGTTCTCTTGTTGAAAAAGGATTGGATATTAATGTAGAAGCCCCGGAATATCTTTACACAAAAATTGATGACTTAAAAATCGAAGTACAAGCTGCTGCATCAAAGAACGCGATGGATCGTGCTATTAAAATCGCAGAAGCAACCGGCAAAAGTCTCGGCCCGCTTCGTAATGCAAGAATGGGAGTAATTCAAATTACCCCGCGTAACTCAAATTTGATTTCAGATTACGGAATGAACGATGCGACATCTATCGAAAAGGAAATAACTGCTGTTGTAAGCGCATCATTTGAGATCAAGTGATTTACGAATTATGATTTTGGATTTAGGAATTATTTTCTCGATGAGATGATTATGACAAAAACAGAATTAATGAATAGAACGAAAAAGTTCGCTCTTGATATTATTTTGTTCGTTAACTCCACACCTAAAAACTCTATTAATTCTGTTCTTTGCTCTCAATTATTACGAGCAGGAACTTCCGTTGCTGCAAATTATCGTGCGGCTCTAAGAGCAAAATCTCGTGCAGACTTCATATATAAAATTAAATTGATTGAAGAAGAAGCGGATGAATCAACTTTCTGGCTTGAATTGATGAGAGACTCGGGTTTAACATATCCCGAGCAGTTGACATCTCTTTTTAAAGAAGCAGATGAACTCACAGCAATATTCACCCAAATAGGTAAGACTACTAAAAATCGCTTGTCCAACAAATCGTAAATCCAAAGTCGTAAATCAAAAATCATAATCCTTAATTCCTTTTGCTATTTCAAGCTAATCTTTCTACCTTTGCACTGTCTATTTCGCCCCTCGAGGGCGATTTTTATTTGTGGAATATGGAAAAACAGCAAATTTTCAACAGATTCGAAGAAATTGTTAGAACTCAAGGCTTTGTTCTTATCGATTTAGTTACACGCGGCGATAACCACCTTCGTATTATCGAAGTATATATAGATAACGAAAAAGGAATCACCACTGTTGACTGTGCTAATGCCAGCCGAATGTTGAATGAAATTATCGAATCTGAAAAACTGATTGGTTCTCATTATAGACTGGATGTTTCTTCTCCGGGTGTTGAAAGACCGCTTAAATTTTTAGTCCAGTACGGTAAGCACATCAACAGAAAATTTGAAATTGAATTCAAAGATGCCGAAGAAATCAAAAAGTTGATTGCAAAGTTAATCCGTATTGAAGGTGAAGATCTTTTCTTCACTGAAAAAAACTTAGAGTATAAAATAAATTTTAATAACATTATCAAAGCAAAAGTATTAATTAGTTTTTGATCACACAGGAGTAAAAATGAACACCGAGATAGTAGAATCCTTTGCCCAGATGGTCCGAGAGAAAAGTCTCGACAAAGATGTTCTTGCAGGAATCATTGAAGAAATTTTCGGAATTATGGTTAAGAAAAAATACGGATTGGAAGCTAAGTATGATGTAGTCGTAAATATGGATAAGGGCGATATAGAAATATTTCTTGAAAGAACTATTGTTGAAACTGTTAACGATCCCGGTACCGAAATCAGCATTGTTGAAGTTAACGAAAAAGGGAATGCAGACGATCTTGAAGTCGGCGAAGACTTTGTTGAAAAGATCGAGCTAAAAGAATTTGGAAGAAGATTAATAAATCTTGCACGCCAAAGTTTAAACCAAAAAATCCGCGAGATCGAAAAAGAAATAGTTTATAATGAATACAGCGAAATGCTCGGTGAGATCGTTGTTGGAGATATTTACCAAGTTAGAAGAAATGATGTACTTATAAATCACAATAAGAATGAACTAATTCTTCCGCGTAACGAACAAATACCAAGAGAGAAATACAGAAAAGGTGATACAATTCGCGCAGTCATTAAGGATGTTAGAAAAACTCCGAATGGACCGCTTATTGTAATATCACGCGGAGATAATCTTTTCTTAAGAAGATTATTTGAAATTGAAATCCCAGAAATCTATGACGGAGTAATTGAAATAAAAGGAATTGCACGCGAACCCGGCGAAAGAGCAAAAGTTGCTGTTGAATCAAATGATGCACGTATAGATGCGGTTGGAGCTTGCGTTGGTATGAAAGGTGTTCGTATTCATGCAATCGTACGTGAATTGAACAATGAGAATATTGATGTTATAAATTATACCGATGATGCTATTGTATTTATTCAAAGATGTCTTGCACCGGCTAAGCTAAAGCAAATCGAAATTGATGAAGAAACTAAAAAGAGCGTTGTTACTGCCGATAGTGATCAAGTATCATTAATTGTCGGGCGTAACGGTGTTAACATCCGGCTTGCAATTAAACTCAGCGGTTACGAGATCGAAGTTATCAGACAAGAAAAACCATTTGAAGAATATGATGAAGATATAGAACTTGTTGAATTGAGAGAAGAGTTAGGAACTGAAGTTGTTGATCTCTTGATCAATAACAGATTAGATACTGCGCTTGAAGTTCTTGCAGCCGGTATTGATAAGTTAAAAGAGATTGAAGGCGTTGATGAAGAAAAAGCTAAACAAATAATTGAAATTCTCGAAAATCAATTTGAAGAAGAAGAATAACCAATTACACAAATACAGGTAATTACAAAATGCCGGAAACAGTAAAAGACAAAAAATTACGACTATACAAATTTGGTACTGAGCATAATCTTGCTACAGAAACTTTAGTTGAATTTTTACAGAAGAAAGGCTACGACGTAAAATCTCATATGTCTCTGTTGACCGATGAAATGGTGGCTGATATAAAGTCATTTTTCAAAAAGGATATTGAGAAAGCTGAGAAGCATTATAAGAAAATTTCGGATTTTCAGAAAAAGAGAAGTGATCACGATGAAGCAGAAGCCGCTTTAGAAACATCTAAGAAAGCAGCCGGACACAAACAGGCCGAAGAAAAAGAAAGTGATCTATCCAAAAGAAAAGATACTGTTGCAGAACAGGCAACGACTGTTCAAGCTACTGAAACTGCTGAAACCGTTACCGAATCTGAGCCGGCTTATGAAAAAACTGAAGAAGTTTTAGAAGAATCAAAATCTTATAAAACAGAAACTGAAATTGCTATTGAAGGAAGAAGAAAAGGATTAACAATTGTAGGCAAGATGGATCTGAAGGATAGGAGAGAAAAACCGGAAACAGCTCCAACAACTTCTCAGATTAAGCCAATCGTAGTTACTGCTGAAGATAAAGATGCAGATAAAAAAAGCAAAAAGAAAAAGAAAGTTCTAAAGTCGAAGAAAAAAGCTGCCACTCCCGGTGAAGGTCCCGAGGAAGTTATAGTTGCTAAGAAGAAAAGAAAAATAAAACGCCTGGAAATTGATAAACGTGAAGTTGAAGATGCAATTAAACGAACATTGCTAAGTATGGATGAATCTGCGGTTGGAGATAGGGCTTCAAATCGTAAAAAGAAAAGAAAAGAGAAACAGGATATTCAAGATCAGATTCTTCAGCAGAAAGAATTAGACAAAACAAAAATTCAAGTAACGGAATATATTGCCGTTAATGAACTTGCAAATCTTATGGGTGTTGCAGTAAGCGATGTAATTTCAAAATGTATTTCTCTTGGATTGATGGTTTCTATTAATCAGCGGCTTGATGTTGAAACAATTACACTTGTTGCCGATGAATTCGGATTTGAAATTGAACTTCAAGCTGAATATCAGGCAGATATTGATGCAGATGTTCCCGATACTATCGAGTCGCTTAAACCCCGCCCGCCCGTTGTTACAATTATGGGTCACGTTGATCATGGTAAAACATCATTGCTGGATTATATCCGCAGCGCTAATGTAGTTGCAGGTGAAGCCGGCGGAATAACTCAGCACATCGGCGCTTACAAAGTAATCACTGAAGACGGCAAACAAATTTCATTTCTCGATACTCCGGGTCACGAAGCATTCACTGCTATGCGTGCACGCGGTGCAAGAGTTACAGATATTGTAGTTTTAGTTGTAGCTGCAGATGATGCAGTGATGCCTCAAACTGTTGAAGCGATCAATCACGCTCAAGCAGCAAATGTTCCAATAATAATAGCCATCAATAAAATTGATAAACCGAATTCAAACATAGAAAAGATCAAACAGCAGCTTGCTGATAGAAATGTTTTAGTTGAAGAATGGGGCGGAAAATATCAGTGTGTTGAAATCTCTGCTAAAATGGGAAAAAATGTTGATCTACTTTTAGAAAAAATTGCTCTTGAAGCTGAACTACTGGAGTTAAAAGCAAACCCGGAAAGATTGGGACGGGGTACAATCATTGAATCTCAGCTTGATAAAGGAAAAGGTGTTACTGCTACAGTTCTAGTTCAAAAAGGTATTGTAAAGATAGGCGATCCGTTCATTGCAGGTGTTGTTCATGGACGGGTACGTGCAATGTTTGATGAACGAAACAAAAAAGTTTTTGAAGCCGGACCATCAACACCGGTACTTGTGCTTGGTTTTGAATCTGCACCTCAAGCAGGTGATAATTTTACAGTTGCGGAATCTGAAAGAGAAGCACGCGAAATTAGTTTGAAACGAATGCAGTTGAAACGCGAACAAGATCATCGTCAAGTACATCATATTACACTTGATGAAATTGCAAGTCAAATTAGCCATGGCGGATTTAAGGAACTTCCGGTAATCGTTAAAGGTGATGTTGACGGTTCTATTGAGGCATTATCAGATTCATTAATGAAATTATCAAATCAAGAAGTTTCGGTTCGTGTTATTCACAAAGGAGTTGGTGCAATTTCAGAAGGTGATGTTCTTTTAGCGGCAGCATCGGGAGCTATTATTGTAGGATTCCACGTACGCCCAAATACAAATGCAAGAAAACTTGCAGAAGTTGAAAAAGTTGACATTCGTCTCTACAACGTTATTTATGATGCGATCAACGAAGTCAAATCTGCTCTGGAAGGATTACTCTCTCCTGTTGTATCCGAAGAAGTTGTTGCTACTCTCGAAGTTCGAGATACTTTCAAAGTTCCGAAAGCAGGAACAATTGCCGGTTGTTCTGTTCAAGATGGCAGAATTACTAGAGGTAATAAAGTACGGTTGTTCAGAGAAGGAATTGCCGTTTACGAAGGCGAGATCAGTTCATTAAGAAGATTCAAAGATGATGTCCGTGAAGTTGAAAAAGGTTATGAATGCGGTCTCAGCATTGCAAACTTTAATGATATTAAAGTTGGCGATATCGTTGAAGCTTATAAAATGATTGAAACAAAAAAGAAATTAGAGTAATGACTCACAGAATAGATAAAGTTTCAAGTTTGATTAAAGAAGAACTGAGTTTGATTTTTCTTCACAAAGTTCAGGATCCAAATTTCGGAATGATCACAGTTACGAACGTGAAGTTGAGTCCGGATTTGAAACACACTAAAGTTTATTTATCAGTTTATGATAAAGAGAAACGGGCTCAAGTCCTGGAAAGAGTAAATGTAATAAAAGGAATGATCAGATCGCAGTTAGCTGGAAGGATTCAAGTCAGATTTGTTCCTGAACTTCACTTTTTTATAGATGATACTTTAGACTATGTAGAAAAAATGGAAGATTTATTTAAGAAAATTCATGAAAGCGATAACGAAAAACACGATAGCTGAGATTGATCCGAACTTTGTTGACGGAGAAATTATTCTTTTTGATAAAGCATTGTTAAAAAGTGCGTTCGATTGTGTCTATAAGGTAAGAAAAACCGTAGGTGTTAAAAAAGTAGGACATGCAGGAACGCTTGACCCGATGGCAACGGGATTGATGATTGTTTGTACCGGAAAAATGACAAAAAGAATTTCCGAAATTCAAAATCTAGAGAAAACGTATAAAGGTGTTATTACTCTTGGAAAAACAACACGCTCGTTCGATACTGAAACTGATTTTGATACGAGAAAAAATATTGAAGGCGTAACGGAAGAACAAATAAATAGCTTGCGTGACAAATTCATCGGTAAGATATTTCAAACGCCGCCGATGTATTCTGCAGTTAAAAGAAACGGTAAATCGCTGTATCATTTAGCGCGGAAGGGTATTGAAGTTGAACGTGAATTACGTGAAGTTTTTATTTCAAAATTTGAAATTGAGAAAATTGATCTTCCTGATATCTGCTTTGAAATAACTTGTTCTAAAGGAACATACATTAGAGTACTTGCAAGTGATTTTGGCGAACAGCTTGGATGCGGAGCTTATCTAAAAGAATTACGACGTACGCATATTGGCGAGTTTGGTGTAGATGATGCGTTATCAATCGAAGAATTTAACGAATACGCAAAAAATTATTTTATTGCTGAACCTGAAATAGCATAATGAAAGTTTATACAGATACTTCTGAAATTGTAAAAATAAAAAGTGCGGTTGTAACAGTCGGCTCGTTCGACGGATTACATAACGGCCACATTAAAATATTTGAGAAAGTTCTTGAGCTTTCAAATAAGAACAACGGGACAAGCTTTGTAATTACTTTTGAACCGCATCCACGTTCCGTGATCTCAAAAGATTTTGATTTGAAAATATTAACATCACTGGAAGAGAAGAAAGAAGTTCTTGAAAAAATCGGTATTGAAAATTTGATGGTGATAGACTTTACAAAAGAATTTTCTCAATTAACATCCGATGAGTTTATCAAGAAGTTCATTATTGAAAAGATCGGCTCTTCACAAATGGTAATAGGTCATGATCATAAATTTGGTAAAGACCGGCTTGGAGATGAAAAGAAACTGCGCGAGGTTGGTAAGATTTACAATCTTGATGTAACTGCAGTTCCTCCGGAAATGTTGAATGGAGAAATTATTAGCAGTACAAAAATTAGAAATTCTCTATTTGCAGGTGATGTTGAAAAAGCAGGATCATTAATTGGAAGAAATTATACATTATCCGGGATAATTGTTAAAGGAATGCAGCGCGGCCGTTTGCTCGGATTTCCGACTGCGAACATTCAACCGGATGATGAAAAGAAAGCTTTGCCGATGAACGGTGTGTACATTGTAAAATGTATGGTTGAAGATGAAAATCATTTTGGAATTATGAATATAGGTTTCAGACCAACATTTGAGAATAAACATGAATTAGTTCTTGAAGTTCATATATTAAATTTTGACAGAGATATTTACGGAAAGTATTTTAAGGTAGAGTTTTTAAAACGACTTCGTAATGAGAAGAAATTTGAATCAAAGGAAGATCTTATTCATCAAATTGAAATGGATAAACAAACAGCTCAAGGAATTATTAAAACATATTCGTAACGCAGATTCGCAATCTGCGTTTAGCACAGATTACGAATCTGTGCTAAAGAAAAATTAATTAACTAATAGATCCCGGTTTGTTCTGGGGTTTCATCGAACAATCAACTTAAGGAGTAACACAATGTCTTTGTCAAAGGAAGAAAAACTTGCGATCATCAAAAAATTCGGTAAAGGAGAAAAAGATAGCGGAACTGCCGAAGTTCAAATCGCATTACTAACAGCAGAAATTAATCGTCTCACCGGTCATTTCGAAGCGCATAAAAAAGATCATGCTTCAAGACGTGGATTGATGCAGATGGTTGGAAAAAGAAGAAGGCTGCTTGATTATCTGGCAAGTAAGAACATAGAAAGATACCGCAGCATAATTAAAGAATTGAACATAAGAAAGTAATGGAGTATCTAAATGGTTTATACTAAAGAAGTACAAATAGGAAAACAGAAATTAATTTTTGAAACAGGAAAACTTGCCAAGCAGGCAAACGGCGCTGTTATGGTTCGCTACGGCGATACAATGGTTTTAGTTACTGCTGTTGCAGGTGAATTAAGACCGGATGTTGATTTCTTTCCACTCAGCGTTGAGTATAGAGAAAAATCACTTGCTGCGGGAAAAATTCCGGGCGGATTTTTCAAAAGGGAAGGGAAGCCGACCGATAAAGAAGTTCTTACATCACGATTGATTGACCGTCCAATTCGTCCGCTCTTTTCTGATAGTTACAGAAACGATACTCAAGTTGCGGCATTCGTTTATTCTTACGATAGTGAAAATGATTCGGATGTAATTGCAGCATGCGGAGCTTCGGCAGCGCTGGCAATTTCAGATATTCCGTTCTTTGAACCGATCGGTGAAGTTAGAGTTGGAAGAATCGAAGGCGAGTTCGTCATTAATCCTACACTACAAGAAATTGAATTAAGCGATATTGAATTAGTTGTAGCAGGAACTGAAAGTTCGATCATGATGGTTGAAGGCGAAGCAAAAGAATTGAACGAACAGGTTATGCTCGATGCTCTTAAATTTGCTCACACAGAAATCAAAAAAATTATTGAAGTTCAGAAAGAACTGCAGCAGCTTTGCGGCAAAGCAAAAATGGTAGTTGTCGAAAAAGTTGTTGATCAAAATTTACTGAACGAGATCACAGCACTTGCTCATGATAAATTTAAAACAATAATTTCATCAGTTTTAGCAAAAGAAGAAAGATCGGCACAGAACCACGCGTTAACCGATGAAGTTCTAGCTGCTCTTGCTGAAAAATATCCTGAACAAGAAGGAGCCATCAAAGAAATTCTTCATGATATGGAAAAAGTTTTGATGCGTAAAAGAATTCTTGATGAAGGATTACGACTTGACGGAAGAAATACAACTCAGATAAGACCAATAACAATAGAACTTGGAATTCTGCCGCGCCCCCATGCAACAGCTCTTTTCACACGCGGAGAAACTCAAAGCTTAACTACTTTAACATTGGGCGCTAAAGGCGACGAACAAATTATTGATGGACTTCAACCTGAATATAAAAAACGATTTCTGCTTCATTATAACTTTCCGCCGTTCAGCGTTGGTGAAACCGGAAGATTCTCAGGTGTCGGAAGAAGAGAAGTCGGGCACGGTAACCTGGCAGAACGCTCACTTAAAAATATTATTCCCGCAGAGGAAAAATTCCCTTACATCATTCGTTTGAACTCGGATATTCTTGAATCGAACGGATCATCATCTATGGCGACTGTTTGTGCCGGTTCACTTGCATTGATGGAAGGCGGGGTTCCTGTTAAATGTGCTATCGCCGGAATTGCAATGGGACTTGTTAAAGAAAAGGAAAAATTTGCGATTCTTTCCGATATTCTTGGTAACGAAGATCATCTTGGTGATATGGATTTCAAAGTTGCGGGTTCTGAAAGTGGAATTACCGGATTACAGATGGACATCAAAATTCAAGGTATCTCATACGAAATCATGGAAAAAGCTCTAGCTCAAGCTAAAGAAGGAAGATTGCATATTCTTAAAATCATGAATGAAGCATTAGCCGAAGCCAGACCAAATATTTCCGATTATGCACCTAGAATTTTTACAACAAAAGTTCCAACAGAAAAAATTGGTGCTGTTATCGGGCCTGGCGGAAAAGTTATTCAGAAGATGCAGAAAGATTTTTGTGTAGATATTAATATTGAAGACGATGGAACAGTAAGCATAGCAGGACAAGATGCAACACTTGCCAAAGCAGCAAAAGAATATATTAAACTATTAGTCTCAGAACCGGAAGTTGGAAAAAATTATACCGGCAAAATTATGAAGATTACCGACTTTGGCGCTTTTGTTGAAATTATACCCGGGACTCAAGGACTTCTCCATATTTCGCAGATAGATAACAAACGTGTTAATAAAGTAACAGATGTTTTGAAAGAAGGAGAAATGGTAAAAGTTAAATTGCTTGCAATTGAAGGAGGAAAGTTCTCTCTTTCTAGGAAAGCATTATTGAATGAATCCATAAGTCAGGATTCAGAAGAAAAAGAATAGTTAGTTAATTATGAATTCCAATTTTATTGGGATTCATAATGATATAAGCAAATTGTTTTTTGGAAATTTTTGTAAGAGTTATTAAATGAAAGTCGGAAATCTCGATATAGGTAAAAAACTATTTTTAGCCCCAATGGCTGAGATTACAGACTCTTCTTTTCGAAAAATATGTCAAGAGCAGCAAGCGGGTATAACTTTTACGCAGATGGTAAGCGCGGATGGCGTCGTAAATAATAATTTTGAAACTCTTCGTCATTTCTCATTTAGCCGTTCCGAAAAACCAATCGGTGTTCAAATTTTAGGAAATCATCCGGAAACTTTGTTTGAAGCAGTAAAAGAAATTTCTAAAATGAAACCGGATCTAATTGATCTAAATTGCGGTTGTCCCGTAGATAAAGTTTGTTCTAAAAAAATGGGTGCAGCATTATTAGATGATCCTAAAACACTTTCTAACCTGGTTCGCAAAATGGTGGATGGATCAAATGGAGTTCCCATATCAGTTAAGCTTAGGTTAGGAAAAGATAAATCAACAGTTAATGTTTTGGAAAATGCAAAAGTAGTAGAAGATAACGGAGGAACTTTAATTTTTGTTCATGCAAGAACCCGTGCGGATAAATATGATATGAACGCTGACTGGAGCTGGCTTAAAAAAGTTAAAGAAGCTGTAAATATTCCCGTTGTTGGAAACGGATCAATGTTTACGCCTCATGATGTTAAAGAAATGATTGATTCAACCGGTTGTGATTCTGCAATGATTGCGCGCGGTGCGCTAGGTAATCCGTTTATTTTTTCACGTTTTAATGTTTTGATGGAAAAAGGAATTGATCCCGGGGAACCGGATGCTTTTGTTGTTAGAGATACTTTATTAAAACATATAAAAAATTTGGCAGAAGAATTCGGCGAAATGTTAGCTCTAGATAAAGCTAAAAAACATTCTATCTGGTATTTCAAAAATTATACTGGAATTAATTCTCTACTTGAAAAAGTTTTTTCTGTAAAAAAATTGGATACACTTCGCGGACTCATTATTGATCATGCGGAAAAAATAATGAAAGGTTCAAAAGAAATTCATATTAAGGAAGAGATCCACAAAAAATTTCAAAAGAAAGTTCTATTCTGGCTTACTGATCAAAATATCAGTGCGCTTGGATAGGAACTAAAAAGGTTTTTAAATGAATAAAGAAATTATTATTAGTTCTTCAACATCGCAGAACCACGTTGCGATAACTGAAGACGGCAATCTGGTTGATTTCTTCGTAGATCATCCGGAAAAAAGAAGAATGGTGGGAGATGTATTTTTAGGAAAAGTTGCCCGAGTATTACCCGGCATCCGCGCAGTATTCATAGACATCGGATTAAAGCATGATGCTTTTCTTCACTTTTCTGATATTGGCGACCGTACCGATGCTTTAAAAGATATGCTAGATGAAGATGAAGAAGCTGATGACGGAACCGACGACGACGAAGCTGAACCTCAAACCCAAGATCAAACCACTACTCAAACTCAGCCGCAGGAACAAAAACCTGTTAGAGATAAAGATAAACACGATCATCGAGAACAGAGGCAAATTCCTAAACTGCATAAAGGGGAATCAATATTAATTCAGATTATTAAAGAGCCTGTTAAAGATAAAGGCGTTAGATGTACTTCTTCTATTTCTATCCCGGGAAGATTTTGCGTTTTACTTCCTTTAGATAATAAGGTTGGTGTTTCAAAGAAGATCTATGATTTTAGAGAACGAAAAAGATTAAGAAGAATTGCACGGGGAATAATTCCTTCTAATTGCGGATTGATTATTAGAACAGCAGCAAAAGATCAAACAGAAGAATCGTTGTCCGGCGACTTGAGATATCTTGTAAAAATTTGGGAAGACATGCAGGAAGATGCAAAGAAACAAGATCCGCCTTCTCTTTTATATAAAGATCTTAGTACAACCATCAGCGTTCTAAGAGATCTGTTCACTCCTGATGTTTCAAAAGTTTTTGTTGATTCTAAAAAACTTTACAAAGAAGTACGCAACTATATTCAGTTCATTCAACCGGGACTTCTTGATAGGATAGAATTATTTAAGCAAGATGAACCGATTTTTGAAGCATTTAAAATTGATGAACAGATTAAAGGTTTGATGGGACGAAAGGTTTCTCTGCCAAGCGGAGGACACATTGTAATAGAGCATACTGAGGCGATGGTTGTTATTGATGTAAACAGTGGTCGTTATGCAGCTAAAAAAGAACAAGAACTTAATTCCCTTAAAACAGATTTAGAAGCATCGCGGGAAATTGTCCGCCAGCTCCGTCTGCGTGATATTGGAGGATTGATAGTTGTAGATTTCATTGATCTTGAAGATGAAAAGAATCGAAAAAAGATTTATGATGAACTTAAAAAAGAATTCAAAAAAGACCGCGCAAAGATTGCAATGCTTCCGATGACTGAATTCGGATTGATGCAAATTACACGCCAACGAATTCGCGAGAATATTGTTCAATCTATGAACGAGGCATGCCCGTATTGTGCAGGTACAGGATTACTTACTAAAAAATCAAATTTGATTCATGAAATTGAGCATTGGTTAAAACGTTATCACGTTGAAGGAAAATCCAAATCGTTAATCTTGAAAGTTCATCCTTCACTTGGATTAAAACTTAAAGAAGGATTTATATCCCGACTCACGAAATTCCAATTAAAATATTTTGTAAAAATTAAACTTCAAGAAGAAGAAAAAATAAATCCTCAGAATTATTATTTCTTAAAAACTAAAACAGGGGAAGATATAACTAAAGATTTTAATTAAGAGAAAATCTTAACCCGTTTAATTAAGATCAATTTTTGTTAATTTTCAGACAACAAATTATTTTAATAATTAGTACAGAGTAATATTATGAAATTCTTTATAGATACCGCTAATATTAACGAGATTAAAGAAGCCGCTTCTTATGGTTTACTGGACGGTGTAACAACAAACCCGTCGTTAGTTGCTAAGGAAGGAAAAAATTTCCGTGAACTTCTTGATGAAATTATAAAGATAGTAGATGGACCGATCAGCGCGGAAGTTGTTTCTACCGATTACGAAGGAATAATGAAGGAAGCGCATGAGCTGGCAAAAATTCATAAAAATATTGTTGTTAAGGTTCCTCTAATTAAAGAAGGAATTAAAGCAGTTAAATCTTTAACCGAAGAAGGGATCAAAACAAATGTTACTTTGTGTTTTTCACCTTCTCAAGCATTGCTAGCTGCAAAAGCCGGTGCAACATATATATCTCCGTTTGTTGGACGATTAGATGATATAAGCCATGATGGAATGGAATTGATTCAACAAATAGTTAAGATATACAATAATTATAATTTCAAAACTCAAGTTCTTGTTGCAAGTATCCGGCATCCGCTTCACGTAGTTGATGCAGCGTTGATGGGCGCACATGTTGCAACAATGCCGTTTGACGTAATTAATAAATTATTTAAGCATCCGCTTACTGATCTGGGTCTGGAAAAATTCTTGAGCGATTGGAAGAAATCAAATCAGTGAGAGCTATGAAAAAGACAAAGTTTTATTCGATTCATGAAAAGCTTGGTGCTAAGATTGTAAATTTTGCCGGTTATTATATGCCTGTTCAATATTCATCTATCATTGGCGAACACAAAGCAGTTCGTAATTCAGTAGGTGTGTTTGATGTTTCCCACATGGGTGAAGTATTTATTAGAGGTGATAGAGCTTTGGATTTTGTTCAACACATAACTGTGAATGATGCATCCCTTCTTGCAAATGGAAAAGTACAGTACTCTGCAATGTGTTATCCTGATGGAGGAATTGTAGATGACCTTCTTGTTTATAGAATCAATGAAAAAGAATTTATGCTTGTAGTTAATGCTTCTAACAAGGATAAAGATTTTAACTGGATGAAAGAGAATAATAAATTCGATGTTAAAATTGAAGATGAGAGCGATGAATATTCTCTTCTGGCTGTTCAAGGACCAAATTCGAAAAGTGTGATTGAAAAAATATGTGATAAACCTCTGGATTTAGAATACTATCATTTCTTCTTTGCCAAAGTTGCTGGAATTGATATGATCGTTTCCCGCACTGGATACACAGGCGAACTTGGTTATGAATTATATTTCAAAGGTAACGAAACCGATGCAGAGAAAGTTTGGAATGCGATATTCGAAAGCGGTAAACAATTTGATATTCAACCTGTTGGTTTAGGCGCCCGTGATTCTCTTCGTTTGGAGATGGGTTTTTGTTTGTACGGAAACGATATTGATCAAACAACAAATACTTTGGAAGCCGGACTTGGCTGGATAACCAAGTTGAAAAAACAAGAATTTATTTCTAAAGATATTTTGGTAAAAGTAAAAAAAGAAGGATTGAAAAGAAAATTAGTACCAATTGTTTCTGATGAGAAAGCATTTCCTAGACATGGTTATGATTTATCAGTAGACGGTAAAGTTGTTGGGCAAATAACGAGCGGAACAGTAAGTCCTATACTTGAAAAAGCAATCGCGTTGGGTTATGTTGAAATTCAACATGCTAAAGAAGGCGGCAAAATAAATTTTTTAATTCGGGGCAAGGAAATACCTGCTATTATTACTAAACTACCTTTTGTGAAAAACTAATATGAAAATAAATATTCATTATACACATCAACAATTTGATGAACTTTATTTTACTGGAAAAACTTCCGTTGTGATTGATGTTCTGCGTGCTTCAACAGTGATAGTTACAGCGTTAAAGAACGGTGCACGCGAAGTTATTCCGGTTGGTACTGTTGATTTTGCTATGAAGGTTTCCGGTAATGCATTTGGCGGACAAACTATTCTTGGCGGTGAACGTAATACAAAAAAGGTTGAGGGATTCAATCTTGGTAATTCCCCGTTAGAATATAAGCCGGAAACCGTATCTGGTAAATCAATTATCCTTTATACAACTAACGGTACTAAAGCAATTGTAAAGGCAAAGTTCTCGGAAAATCTTTATATCTGTTGTTTTAATAATCTGCCGGCAATAGCTGATCAGCTGTTAAAACTTAATAAAGATGTAGAAATTATTTGCGGCGGTTCAAACGGAAATTTTAATATGGAAGATGCAGTTTGCGCTGGTAATTTAATTAGCGAACTACAAAAAGTTGATAAGATAATTGAAATCACTGATTCCGGAAGAGCCAGTTCTATTCTTTTTAAATCTTTTGGAAAAAGTATTGCAAAGATGTTAAAGCAAACCGAGCACGGTAAACTTTTGATAGAGAATGGATTCACTGCTGATATCAAAGAATGTGCTCAGTTTGGAACTACTGATCTGATTCCGTATTATATCTCGGGTGCAATTAAAAAACTGGAAATAGCTGCACCGCTGAACGATAACGTTAACGAACCCAAAACGTCATAAAAATGCCGAAGAAAAATAAATCAAAAGAAAATTTTTCTTCTGTAGGAGAAAATTTTTTTGTTGTTTCTCCGGAAAAGAAAAAAAAGCTGCTTGGTATATTCTTAGTTATTCTTGCACTTCTAATTTTTTTAAGCATTCTTACATACTCAAGATATGATGAATCATATTTCTCTTATAAATTTTTAGACCTATTCGGCTTCGGATCGAATCCCGAATTAACAAATAAAGCTGCTACCACACATAATTGGCTTGGAATATTCGGCGCATATGTTTCCCATTTTTTGATTCGCTCAACCATCGGTTACTTTTCTATTATATTCCCGGTAATAATGTTCATCTGGGGTTATTCTATATTATGTAAGGTCAATGAGTATAAACTTGCCCTTTATCTATCCAATTTTTTAATCGTAACGGGAATCTTACTCTCAACATTTTTCGGTATGATTCAATTTACTCCTGAGATTTCTCTTTTAACTGATTATTATGAGCTATCAGGTAAGATCGGATTTTCCTTCGGAACGGTGATCAGCAGATTGCTAGGTGGTGTAGGAAGTATAATTTTTCTAAGCACTGCAATGTTAGTTACAATGATAATTGCATTTGATTTTAAGTTTAGCTCGTTATGGGAATTTCTAAAAGGTCTTTTCAGCAAAGAAGAAAATGATGAAGAGATAAAGATAAAAATTCCCGCAGATGACAAATCAGATGAAAATCTTTCGAAGATTAAAAATTTACGTGGCGAGAGTAAATTAAAATCTCTCTTCAAAAGTAAAAAAGATGAACTTGAAGCTGAAGAAGAAATTCCTATCGAAACAAAAATTACAATCGTAAAAAAAGATCAGCCGGAAAAGTCCTCTGAAGCAGCCGATAAAATAAGTGATCAGCTTAAATCTAAAAAAACTGAATCAAAACCGAAGGATGATGATGAAATTATTCATGCAGTAGATAAAGATGCAGAAGCTGCTATGCCGGATCAATGGGATGAAAAAATTAATTATACTCCTCCAACTTTAGATCTTTTAATTCCACCCGGCGATGAAGAAATTAAAATAAACGAGAGTGAATTAAAGAAGAATGCCGCTCTTCTTAAAGATAAATTGGCTTTGTTTGATATTCAGATTGATGACATTACTGTTACACCGGGACCGGTTGTTACTCTTTACGAAATTGTTCCGGCACCTGGAGTAAAAATCAGCCGCATTGTAAGTCTTGAACATGATATTGCATTAGCATTAGCAGCCCGCGGAATACGAATCATTGCACCAATACCCGGAAAGAGTGCAATAGGTGTTGAGATTCCCAATGCGCACGCTACTATAGTAAGAGCAAGTTCTGTACTTAAAAAATTAAGTGAATCTAAAGATGAATTACCGATGGCATTAGGTAAAACAATTTCCGGCGAAGTTTACATTACTGATTTAGCTAAGATGCCTCACATGCTGATTGCCGGTTCAACAGGCTCGGGTAAAAGTGTTGGCATTAATATGATTCTTGCAAGTTTGATCTATGCAAAACATCCATCCGATGTAAAATTTGTGATTGTTGATCCTAAAAAAATTGAGCTTTCATTCTATAAAAGATTAAGTAAACATTTCCTTGCTGTATCACCGGATCTTGAAGAAGAAATTATAACGAATCCTTCCAACGCTCTTCTTGTTCTTAAAGCTGTAGAATATGAAATGGAAAAACGTTATGATAAACTTGCTAAGGTCGGAGTTAGAAATATTGTTGATTACAATAAAAAAGTTCTGAATCCGAAATCAAGACCTAAAGACACAGACGAAATGAAATTTCACAAACTACCTTACATTGTTATTGTTATTGATGAGTTGGCAGATTTAATGATCACTTCAGGTAAAGAGGTTGAAGAACCGATTACCCGTCTAGCACAACTTGCCCGTGCAGTTGGAATACATTTGATACTTGCAACGCAGCGGCCTTCCGTTAATGTTATTACGGGTGTGATTAAAGCAAACTTCAGCGCAAGGATGGCTTACCAAGTAGCAACAAAAATAGATTCCAGAACCATTCTTGATATGAACGGGGCTGAACAGTTGTTGGGACAGGGTGATATGTTGTTCTTACCGGGAGGAATGCCTAAACCGATCCGCATTCAGAATGCCTTTATTTCTAGCGAAGAAGTTGAAAAGTTTACAAATTTCATTTACGTTCAAAAAGGATTTTCAAAAAGATATTTTCTTCCATCTTTGTATGATAAAAAGAAAGAAGCGTTGGGTGATTTTCTGAATGATCTTGATCCTATGTTTGAAGACGCTGCAAGAGTTATTGTGCGGCATCAGCAAGGTTCAGTATCTTTACTTCAGAGAAGATTAAAATTAGGTTATTCACGAGCGGCTAGAATTGTAGATCAACTTGAACAAGCAGGTATTGTTGGACCTTCGGAAGGAAGTAAAGCACGCGAAGTTATTGTTGATAGTGAAGAACAATTGGAAACAATTTTAAGATCGTTATAAAATGAAAACTAAACTAATATTTTTTCTTTTTGTGATATCATCGCTGATCTTTGCGCAATCAGCTAACGATGTACTGAAAAAAATTCAGAACAAGTTTAATTCAATAAATAATTTTACAGCCAACTTCTCACAAAATTATTTTAATGCACAAGGTAAAGATGCCGGAAAAGCGAACGGCAAATTCTCTTACAAAAGAAAAAATAAATTTATAGTTGATCTAAAATCTCAATTAATCATTTCCGATGGTCAAACAGTTTGGAATAACGATAAGAGATTTAACAGAGTAGTTATTAGTAATTTATCGGATGATCCAACATCTTTTTCGCTGGAACAATTTATCTTCGATTACCCGCCGCTTTGTAAAAATCGTATAGTTAAAGATGAAACTGTATCAAGTGGAGAAGTTTTAATTGAGATGATTCCAAAAGACCAGGATCTTCAATTTAATATTGTAAAAATTTGGGTCTCTGCAGACGGAATGGTAAGCAAATTAGAAATTGTGGATAGAGGAGAAATGCGTTATGCATTTCAGTTCTCCGATATAAAAATAAATCAAGATTTGCCGGACTCAAAATTTACTTTTACAACTCCCAAAGGAATTCAAGTTATTGACCTCAGATAATGTAAATAATAATCAACTCACAAAGGTTGTCGGTTATACTTTTCCAGTCCTAATTACAATTTTGTTCCTTTATTTTGCCTTCAGAGGTATAAATCTTAATGAATCATTTTCGATAATTGCAAAATCTTCAATCCTTCCTCTCTTATTATATATAATTATTTTTTTTCTATCACATCTCGCCAGAGCAGTCAGATGGAAATTCATTGTTAATTCTGTAAAGAATGATGTTTCAATGTTTCATCTTTTTGGATCGGTTATGGTTAGTTATGGTGTTAGTTGTGTTGTACCCAGATTGGGAGAATTATACCGCGGCTTATTTTTGGGCAGGTGGGAAGGAATTTCTCGTTCTACAGTAATTGGAACAATTGTAGTCGAAAGAATTATTGATATTGCTGCGTTTGCTTTTGCAGCATTGATAAGTGTAAGTATTTTTCAAGTAAATTTATATGAAAAGATTATTTGGTTAAAGACATCGCTCATCATCGGGTTCTCACTAATATTTAGTCTTACGATATTTTTAATCTTCCTGGTAAAATTTCAAGAAATATTTAGAATCGGGTTAATTAAAATTTCTAAAAAATTTAGCGATAAAATAGCAGACCGTGTGAAATCAATTTTTGATACTCTACTAAGCGGGCTATCAAGTATAAGGGGGACAAAAAATATTTTTTTCATTTTTGTGTGGACTATAGTGCTTCTTCTTTTATATGCACTTAATTCATATGTTGGTTTTTATATTCTTGGAATGGATTCTTCCGGTTCAGTTACATATAAGATGGCTTGGATTGTAATGACAATCAGTTCTTTCGGTGTTATGATTCCAGCTCCAGGAGGAACCGGACCTTACCATGCAATTTCTATCTTAGTTCTCACTCAATTATTTTTATTCAGCAATGAAATTAGTGCAGCTTATGCTATCCTTACACACTTTATTAATTATGTATTGTTCATTCTTTCAGCTCTTCTCTTTATTTTTATAGTTAACAGGCAAAGAGAAAAAAAAGGATTGCAGAAAGAAACATTTCTTTCTGTGTTTAATCTTAATAAGGAAGAAAAATGAGACGGATGATGATTTTATTTTTTGTATTGGCTTCGCTTGGCAAAGTTAGTGCTCAATGGGAATTGAATTTTGCCATGGGGCTCGATTTTAAATCTTCGCCGTCATTTCGAGATTATGTTAATTCAAGTTATGCTTCTCCAGGCAATCAAGTTACTTCTTTTAAAAGTTCTGTCGGCTTTTCAACTGAAGTAGATTATAAAATTCACGAAAACTTTGCATTAGGTATTGAATATAATCTCCAAATTGATTCTTACACAGCTCCTTTTGGAAATGGCGGCGTATATGAAATTTCCTACAATGAGCATCGTCCAAGTATTATTGCATATTATGTTCTTCCAGGGAATGGTTATCAATTCAAATTAGGCGGCGGACTTGGTTACAGATACGTTGCACTTAGCGAAAGAGTATTTACAAGTACAAATTATAATTCTTCCGGTGTAGGATTTTTATTACGGGCAATTGGAAATACCTTACTTAGCAAAGATTTTTATGCTTTGATCGGAGCCGATCTTAGATATGATCTGCCGGGTGAATTATCAAACGGGAATAAGACTTTAATAAATAATGCAAACGGTGAAAAATTAAATTTGAATTCTATATCTATAGGAATTTATTTAGGCATCACTCTAACATTGTAAAGGATTAATTTGAATATCATAGAAGCTATAATTCTTGGAATCATACAAGGAATAACGGAATTTCTTCCGATCAGCAGCACCGGCCACTTAACAATTGCCGGAAAGCTGATGAATCTTATTTCATCCAATCATCCAGAACATTGGACTGCTTTCATTGCAGTTATACAACTAGGTACACTTATAGCAGTCTTAATCTTTTTTCGGAATGATTTACTGCTTATCATAAAAAATTTTTTAAGCGATAATCTTTTCCAAAGGAAAAATTTTACTGATCAAACAATTAATTCTAAGATGGGTTGGTATTTAGTCATTGCTACAATTCCTGTTGTAATAATTGGATTAGGATTCAAGCATATCATAGAAGGAGTGCTGACTAAAAATTTATATGTAATAGCTTCCAGTTTAATAGTGCTTGCTGTTGTCCTTACAGTTGCAGAAAAACTTGGCAAATTTAACCGCGAGACAAAAGATATAAAATGGTACGATGCATTAATAATCGGAATAGCTCAATCATTTGCATTAATACCGGGGTCGTCGCGTTCCGGAACAACTATTACAGCAGGATTATTCCTTGGTTTTAAGCGAGAGACCGCTGCACGATTCTCTTTTTTGATGAGCATTCCCGCTGTGGCCGCTAGTGGTCTGTTGGAATTTTATCAGTCCCTTAAATACATTAATTCCAGTGAAATGATTAATCTTATTGTGGCTACTATTGTCTCTGCCATTATCGGTTATATCTCCATTGAGTTTTTACTTAGGTACTTAAAAAAGCATTCAACTTTTATATTTATTATCTACCGGGTAATTGCAGGCATCATAATATTATTGTTGCTGAGTAAAGGTATTTTACAACCTTAATGGATCATAAAATGTTATTACATAAAATTATTTTAGTTGTTTTATTAACATTCATATTTATTTCCTGTCAGAGGAATTATAATACTATTATTCTTAATAATGAATATAAAAAAGGAGTTACATTGGATACATTAATGGATCTTAAAGACAATGAACAACTTGTTGCAACTATTGAAACCAGTCTTGGTAAAATTGAAATTGAACTGTATGTAAAAGAAGTACCCAAAACCGTTAAAAATTTTGTCGGTTTAGCACTTGAAGAATATTATAACGGTATAATTTTTCACAGAGTAATAAAAGATTTTATGATTCAAAGCGGAGATTCAACAGGTACCGGAATGGGTGGAAAAAGTATTTATGGAAATGATTTTGAAGATGAGTTTGTTAATAGTTTACATCACAATACTCCCGGAATTCTTTCGATGGCTAATGCAGGACCAAATACAAACAGAAGCCAATTCTTTATAACTGTAGCTGCAACTCCATGGCTTGATAGAAAGCATACAATCTTTGGGAAAGTAACCGATGGAATGGATGTTGTTTATCAAATCAGTAATGTACAAACCGGTCGTGGTGATAAACCGGTAAAAGATGTTGTAATGAAAAACGTAGCTATTGAAAAACACATTTTTTAATTTTTAAGTATCAATGGCAAAAAAAGAATTACCCTCAATAACTGAAATTGTAAAATTTCTTTCTAAGGAAAATCTTCTTCCAATTTATTTTTTATGCGGAGAAGATCAATACACGATAGATCTTGCAGTGGAGACATTAGAAAAAGCAATAACGCCACTTCTTCTCTCGGATTTTGATAAAGAAATCTTGTCAGCTGAAAAGAATTTAGGTCTTACACAAGTTTTAGATCTTGCATACTCATTTCCATTTGGCGGAGGGAAGAAGTTAATTATCCTAAAAAACTTTGAAAAATTTAGTGATAAAAAAGAACTCGCTTCATATGTTAATAGTCCGTCCGCATTCACTGTTCTTATTATTATTCAATCCGGGAAAATTTCTGATATTTCAAAGGAACCATACTCAAATTTATTAGAGAAAAAAGAACTCTTTGAAGCACGCACTGCAACGGGCGAAGAATTAGTTGATTGGGTTGTAAAAAAAACAAAGAAACTTGGTATAAATTTTTCACAAGATATTGCAAGAGCTTTGATTGAAATTGTTGGCGAAGATAAATCGCTTCTGGAGATGCAATTCCAAAAAATAATTGATTATATGAACGGCAAGAATGAAATTACATACGAGGATATCAAGAAAATATCTTCTCCAACTAAAGAATATTCAATTTTTGATTTGCAAGATTCACTCGGCAGAGGTGATAGATCAAAAGCAATAGAAGTCGCTTACAATCTTTTAGATGCCGGTGTAGAAATAGTTTTTATAATAAATATGCTGGCAAAATTCGTTCTTACTGTCGCTCAAATTACCGATCTGGTCAGATCAAAAGTAAATGATAATGAAGCAGTTAAACTGGTTGGTGTTAGCTGGGGGTATTATTTTAATTGTAAAAAAGCAAAATATCTTATGTCGGATGAACGGCTTCTTAACGCTTCCAGAGCTTTATTAAATGCGGATTTAGCCGTAAAAACGACCTCTACTGACTACCGTACTGTTTTATTAATGTTAATTTGTGAAATTCTGGGTGAGGAAGTAACATCAAGCATTGTTTCCTGACCACTTATTGCATTTTTTTTATGAATGGCTAAAATTAAATCGAAAATTTTGAAACATTTTTATCTAAAAAGGGTATAATTTTCGTTGAGTAAGCTTTTAACAGAACTTTCGGATGAAGATTTAATTAAAGAGTATCAGGATAATAATACTCCTGAAGCTTACGATATTCTAGTTAAACGTTACAAGGATCCATTGATGAATTTTGTTTACCGCTTTGTTGGTGATCGCGATGTTTGCGCTGATGTTGTTCAAGATACTATGATAAAATTTTATTTGAATAAAGATTCCTACCGTTCATTTGCAAAATTTTCAACATGGATTTACACAATTGCTGGTAATCTTGCTAAGAATGAATTGAAACGAAGACGAAGAAGAATTATTTTTTCAATTAGTAACAGTGATGATGAAAGATCGCCTCAGATAGAAGACAAGATGTTCATAGCTCCGGATAAAGCTGCGGATGGTACAATACGCAATGAGATTATTCAGAAAGCATTATTGAAAGTAAAACCGGTTTATCGTGAAGTTGTAATTTTTAGAGATATACAAGATCTTTCTTACGAAGAAATTGCTGGAATTACCGGACTTGCAATCGGTACTGTTAAATCAAGGATTAATCGCGGAAGAGCGCAATTACAAAAACTTTTAAAACATATCTACAGAGAGTAGCTTATGAAAAAAATCTACAACGATGAAGAAAACAAATTTTCAGAACTGTTGAAGGATCTCAAAGATTTACCCAAAATTAAAGCACCGGATAATTTTGAGTACAATCTATTAACGCGTATTAAAAATAAAAATTTTGGAAATGCGGTAAAAGAAAGACCTCAATTCAGTTGGGCAAAATTTCTCGCTCCATCTGCAGTGGTTGTTATAACAATTATTCTCTTTTTTATTTTTCTTCCTTCATCACGGGAAAATAATAATCAATTATTACAGCAAACTAAACTGAGGGATAATCAATCAGCAGTTAATAATTCCTTATCTGCTAAGAATGAATTGAAAAATCAGCAATCAACTCCTTCTAACACTAAATTACAATCTAATTCACCCGGTCTTTTAGGGTCGAATGACCGAACAACTAAACCAAGTGTACGGTCTCCATTATATGATTCAAGATCAATCAAACTTGATGATTATATTTCAGGATCAAATAAGAATCAAAGTAATACGAACAGAGGTAATATTGTGAACAACGGTGAAGAACCTTCTCAGTATGATGGTTTTATTGTTTCAGAAAAACCGGACAAAAAAACACTTGAAAGATACCGTGCCGTTGTTGACTCAATCAAAAAAGCACAATTGAAAGCTGATTCCTTAAAAAAGGTTCAAAAATAAGCTTTATCTAAGCAATAGTAGTTTGTTTTTTAGCCACAGCATAGCTAAATTTGTGCCCAAAATAATCAAGGAAGATGTTGTAAATGAAAAAAGGTATTCATCCAAATTATAAGAGATGCGAAGTTACATGTGTTTGTGGAAACTCATTTGTAACACGTTCAACTGTCAGCAGTATTAAGATTGAGCTTTGTTCGAATTGTCATCCTTTCTTTACCGGAAAACAAAAAATTGTAGATTCAGCCGGACGAGTAGAAAGATTCAAGAAAAAATACGGTTTGAAAGAAGCATAAATTTATCAGCTTTCAGTTAGAGGGCTGTATTATCAGCCCTTTTGCTTTTTAAATACCCTTCCCGTTTTTCAGTGTATAAATTAATTAATTTCTAAGCACCTAAAATTATTGTTTGATATGGAACTGAATACAGAATCATTTGAACTCAATCTTTATCAAGGTGTTAGAGGACATGCTGTAAAAATCCTAAACCGCATTGATAGGACAGATGCTTATCTAGATAAACTCCTCGATATAGAGATAAAAAATTCCAACCTCTCAGGTCTCGATAAATCATTGCTCTTCGAAATAGTTCATGGTGTAACCCGCTGGCTTGGTAGAATTGATTGGATACTTAATGGTTTTTATAAAGGGCAATTCTCAAAATGTATTCCAAACGTTAAGAATGCAATGCGGGTAGCTTTGTATCAAATTTTATTTCTTGACAAGGTACCGGAATATGCCGCAGTTAACGAAGCCGTTGAGTTTGTAAAAAAACTTCAAGGGCAAAAGCCTGCCGATTTAACTAATGCCGTATTAAGAAATATCATTCGAAGCAAAGATTCAATTCGTTATCCAGATCCGAACGAAGATATAATTGCATACTTCAGTGCTTATTATTCTCATCCTAGCTGGATGGTTAAAAGATGGATCAATAGATACGGAAAAGATGAAACCGAGAAACTGTTAATTTCGAATAACAATAAACCTTTATTAACGATTCGTGTTAACGGATTAGTTTCCAATTATGAAGAAATGAATTCTTTACTAAACAGTGTTGATTTGAAATTTACAAATGGAAAATTTTTGCCTGAATTTATTCGTCTTAGCGCTCTTACTAATATTACCGATTGGGAATATTTTCATAAAGGTTACTTTACCGTTCAAGATGAAAGTACCGGCCTGCCGATTAAATTATTAGATGTAAAACCGGGAATGAGAGTATTGGATTTATGTGCCGCTCCCGGAGGAAAAACTGCCTACATTGCCGATGTAATGCAAAACTCTGGTGAAATTATAGCTTTAGACAGATTTGAAAGCAGACTTAAAATATTACAGAAAAATTTGAATAGATTGAAAGTAACAAATGTAAAAACTATTACAATTGATGCTAATGAATACGAAGATGAGCATGGATTTGACAGAGTTTTAGTTGATGCACCTTGTTCCGGATTAGGAACATTAACCAAAAAACCCGATCTAAAATGGAAAAGAGACTTGGGGGATATCAGAAAAATTGTTAATATTCAATACGAGTTACTGAAGAAGGGCGCATCATTATTAAGAAACGGCGGTTTCATAGTGTATAGCACATGTACTATCGAACCCGAAGAGAATATTGAAATCATAAAAAAATTCTTATTAGATTTTCCTAACTTTAAGCTGATTAATCCCGGTAATGCGCTTTCAGCAGAGCTAATAGACGAAAACGGCTGCGTTAGAACTTTACCTCACTTACACGGACTTGATGGTTCGTTTGCAGCAAAATTAGAAAAGAGTTATTAAGAATTAAGTTAACTCAATGGCAACAGAAGCCCTTAAAAAATTTGCAGATGAATTAAAAACTGCCCGCGAAGTTAAAGAAATATCTCTGTCACAAGTATCGGCAAAAACAAAGATTGATCCTAAATTTCTTCAAGCAATTGAGGATGCAAACTTTGATGTTCTGCCCGAAATTTACATACGTGCTTTTATAAAGGAATTTGCTCAAACTATTGAGCTCAATTCTAAAGAAGTATTACAAAAATTTGATATTGCAAGATTGAGTAAACCCGAGGAAAAACCACAATCGCAATTGGAAACTGCAAGTAAAGAGAATTCAGTTAATTTACAAGAAACATCAGAGACAAAAGAATTTGATTCAACTGAAGTGCTTCAACCATCAACTTTAGAGCCTGGAAAAGCAGCAAAGAGTTTGAAACTAAATTATATTATCGGCGGATCAATATTATTTGTAGCACTGATTGTTGTTTACTTTGCGTTTATTAGAAATTCATCACCCGGAATAATTCAAGAAAAATTTGATCAGGAAACAAACTCGGAAAACACTCAACGATTTGAAATTAATAAATCGTCACAATCTCAAACAACCTCACAAACTTCCGGTCTTGTTGATCAATCTGTTGTTACACCCGATAGTCTGCGTTTATCGGTGTTTGCAAATGCACGAGTTTGGATTAAAGTTTCGACGGATGGAAAAATCGTTCATCAGAATATAGTCCAAGCAAACACAAGACTAAATTTTGCTTCAACAAAAAATTTCAGTGTAAGTGTTGGAAATGCCGGTGTAGTTCAAATATTTTTTAATAACAAGGAAGTTGAAAACGTTGGCAAGCCGGGTGAAATTAGAAATCTTTTTATTACTCATGATAATATCCGCTATTTGACAATAGTTCCCCAATCAAAGAATGAAAAAAATTCCTCAACAAAGAATTGAAGAACTTCGCGAGCTTATTAGAGAACATGATTACAACTACCATGTTCTTGCTCAACCATCAATTACCGATTTTGAATATGATCAACTCATAAATGAATTAATCCAACTCGAAAAGGATCATCCCCAATTAATTACACCAGATTCTCCAACGCAGCGTGTAGGATCTGATCTAACCAAAGAATTTAAGCCGGTTCAGCATAGAATTCCGATGTTGAGTTTATCTAATACCTACAGTGAAGAAGAATTGTTTGATTTTGACAGAAGAGTGCGCGAAGGATTGCCTAAAGACGAAACACCGGAATATGTATGCGAATTAAAAATTGATGGGCTTTCAGTAAGTCTCAGATATATTAATGGAAGATTTAATGTTGCTGCTACAAGAGGTGATGGCACAATAGGAGAAGAGGTTACTAATAATGTTAAAACAATTCGTGCCGTACCTTTAATTATCAAAAAGCCGTCATCAATAAAAATGAAACTAACAGAATTTGAAGTTCGCGGTGAAGTTTTTATGGAGGTGGAAGCGTTCAATAGATTAAATGATGAACGCGAGCTGAACGGTGAGAAAACATTTGCTAATCCGCGTAATTCATCGGCAGGCACATTGAAATTACAAGATCCCCAGATCGTAGCGAAACGTCCTCTTCAAATATTTCTATATTATTTCTATTCTGAGAATGAAGAATTAAAATCTCAGTATGAAAATTTAAAACTTCTTAATGAACTTGGTTTTAGAGTAAATAAAAATTTCAAATTGTGTAAGGATTTATCCGAAGTTTTAATTTTTTGTAGGGATTGGGAAAATAGAAGATCGGATTTACCTTATGAGATAGACGGAGTAGTAATAAAAGTAAATTCATTACAGCATCAAAAGATACTTGGCAGCATAGCTAAATCCCCACGATGGGCAGTTGCATTTAAGTTCAAAGCAAAACAAGCAAATACAAAACTAAATAAGATCACTTGGCAAGTAGGAAGAACTGGAACCTTAACGCCTGTTGCTGAGTTAGAACCAGTTTTACTTGCCGGCTCTACAATAAGTCGTGCAACTCTGCACAATATTGATGAAATAAAACGTAAAGATATTCGCGAAGGTGATTGGGTTGTAATAGAAAAAGGCGGAGATGTAATTCCAAAGGTTGTTTCTGTTGATCTTTCTAAAAGATTAAAAAATTCTGTTGAAGTAAAAATTCCATTAAAATGCCCGGTATGCAGATCAAAATTATTTAAACCGGAAGAAGAAGTTGCTGTTTATTGTGAAAACAATTTATGCCCTGCTCAAGTAAAAGGAAAGATTGAACATTTCGCAGCACGTGGAGCTATGGATATAGAAGGATTAGGCGAAGCATTGATAAATTTATTTGTGGATTTAGGTTACTTTAAAAATTACTCTGATATTTATTTACTTAAAGAAAAAAGAGAGGAATTAATAAAGATAGAACGATTAGGTGAAAAGAGTATTGATAATCTTTTGAAAGCAATTGAAACAAGTAAACAAAGACCATTTGAAAAAGTTTTGTTTGCACTTGGAATTAGATATGTCGGTTCCGGTGCTGCAAATAAAATAGCAGATCATTTTCTTTCGATCGAAAAATTAATGAACGCTTCAAAAGATGAAATAGAAGCTATTCATGAAATTGGACCAAGCATAAGTGAAAGTGTAATCAGATTTTTTAACAATGATCAAAATCTTAAGATAGTTGAAAAATTAAAGAAATCGGGATTAATTCTTGCTTCAAAAGGGAAGTTAAAAAAATCTAACCGTTTGGAAAGGAAGTCCTTTGTTTTAACCGGAACGTTATCTACAATGTCCCGCGAGGAAGTAAAAGAAAAGATACAAAATCATGGCGGTTCTGTTGTATCTTCAGTAAGCAAAATTACTAATTATGTAGTTGTTGGGGAGAACGCCGGTTCTAAGTTAGAAAAAGCACAAAAACTCGGGATTGAAATACTCTCAGAAGAACAATTTTTAGAATTGATTAAAGAATGAAAAATGTTTGAAGGTATAAAACGAAAGATTGGTCATTTTGTTGTTAAAAGAAAATATTTGCACAAAAATATCGAACAACTTGCTTATAACAACGTCATAAGTAGTGCAAAAGATTTCTTTTTTATAATGCCAAGTTTCGATAAAGATTTTTATCATACTCTTGAAATATTAAAATATTATCTAAACCAGAAAAAAGTGATAACATTGTTTTTACCTGAACATAAATACAATTTGATCCCCGATAAAGAGAAATTCAAATTTATTTCTTTTCTTCCGTACCAGGTTTCAAGGTTCTATTTGCCCGAAAAAAACCTTGTTGCAAGACTAAATGCAAAAGAATTCGATGTAGTTATTGATCTAAACCGTTCAGAGGACATTTTTTTCAGTGCGATTTCAAATATTGTAAAATCAAAAATTCGTATCAGTTTTGTAAAAGAGCTGTCTGAAAGTTATTACAACCTTCAAATAGTTGATAAACAAGGTGATTCTGAGGCATCATATAAAAGCTTTCTAAATTACCTTCAAATGTTCTAATTAAAAACGTTTGGAATATTTAACCGAATTTGTAGATTAGAGGTGTAAAATAATAATTTATAGTAGTGAAAGATGAGCGAAAATTTCAATTACGAATTAAAAAAAATAGGCGATAGCGCAATTTTTAAGTTAAATGAAAAGCGTTTTGATGCTTCCATCGCCGGATTTGTAAAAGGTGAATTTACCATACTTCTTCATACTGAAGATGTAAAAAAACTTATTATTGATCTTTCCGAAGTTGATTATTGCGACAGTTCGGGATTAAGTGCCATCCTTCTTGCTTTTAGAATTCTCCAATCAAGTGAAGGTCATATCCGCATTGCTTCTCCGACAAAGAATGTTAAAACTCTTATTGAAATTTCTCAGCTTGATAGAGTTCTTCATGTTTGTAATACTGTAAATGAAGCATTAAAAGAATTAGAAAATTTGTAGAGGATTGCAACTACTTTAATCAATTCTAAAAAACGCCCTCAACAAAACACGTGGTGAAAACTATTATTAGAAATCATCACAAGAATTTGACCTCAATTATCTTTGAAATCATTATTTTTAAATAATCTTACTCGTCATTAATGATTTTTCTCTCTTTGCAATAATGAATATATTATTCATATGAATATGATCAATAAAGGAATTCTGAAGAGAATCCAATTAGTTGTAATGGATCTCGACGGAACTCTGTTAGATAGTAACAATCAAATTGGAGATGAAACTAAACATCTCGTTAAAGAACTTTCCGGATTAGGAGTGAAATTTTCCATTGCATCCGGACGGTTATTAAGCGCTGTTACAGAATATGCAGATGCACTACAAATAAAAATTCCTCTCATAACATTAGATGGAGCGTTAATTCAAAGATACCCCGGTGATAAAAGCATTTTCGAATCCAGACTTTCCGAAAGAACTGTTTTACGTGCTTTAAGTTTAGCCGATAGGTACTTATTGAAATCAGCGCTATGTCATGATTCTGCAATTTATTTTACCGAGGAGAATGGAGTTGTACCGTTATTATTGGATAAATTTGGGGCGAAGTACGAACAAATAATATCCTATGAAAATTTTCTGAAGGGTACTTTAGAAGTTTTAATCGTAGGTGATTATCAAAATAGTGTAAAACATGTGGCAAGTAAAATGGCTTTTCCATATACATTTGGCGTTCGTTCATCATTTTATAAATCGCAAAGTCAGGGCGGCACTTATTATTTAGAAATTAGAAAAATGGGATCGAATAAGGGTGATGCTTTAAGAAGATTAACAAAGCACTTAAAAATAAAAATGAAAGAAGCGGCTGTAATTGGTGATTGGTATAATGATAAATCGCTCTTTGATACAGACGCTCTGAAGATTGCTGTCGCAAATGCAATTCCTGAATTGAAAAAGATGGCAGATATTGTAACTAAGAGATCGAATAATGAAGATGGAGTTGCAGAATTTTTGAAAATGCTTCTTCAAGCAAAAAAAGTGAAATGATGAATTCAAAAATGATTGAAAAATTGAGATCAAGTTTGCGTGTTAAATTTGTGATAATTTTTATCACCGCATTTTTGATAGTATTAATGTTCCCAAGCGGTGAATCAATTGAATCTGAAGTAACGGTTGGCTCTGTTTGGATTCATGAAGATCTTATTTCATCAATCACTTTCGAAATCCTAAAAGATCCCAAGACTTATGAGAATGAAAAAAATCAAGCCGCTAAAACAATACTGCCGATATTTCTTAGAGATCTAAGTTTAGAAAAATTGTATTTGGATTCACTTAAGGATTCAAATTTATTTCTTTCCAAACAATTATCTAAAAGCAATAATGCTCAAAACTCCACTAAATTACTAAGTGATGGATCTTACTCTACACTCTTTCAATTTGTTCACAAGCAAAAATCATTTACCGGATCAAGAATCACCTCGGTCACACAAGTTTTTAGTAATGCTTCACAAATATTAAATAAGATTTATCAACACGGACTTCTTAGTATTACCTATAAAGATATTCTAAGGGACAGCATTGCATTCAGAGACGGCAAGTTTGAAAACGCTTTTCCTAAGACAAATTATCTAGATCGTAATTCTGTAAATGATTTTATTCAATTCTATTTAAATGGAAATGTAGGAAGTAATTCCGAATTAAATGTTGCTATAGAAGAGTACATAGCTAACTTTATTAAACCAAACTTAATATTTAGCCGGCAATTAACTGAGTCGGCAATTCAAAACGCAAAAGACAAAATTCCTCTTAATATTGGTATTGTAAATGAGAACGAACGCATTGTTGCAAAACATGACCGAATAACGCACGAAGTAAAATTAAAAATAGATTCATATAAAATTGCAAAGGGGCAAGGAATCGGATACTGGGGACGCTTCTCTCAAAATTTCGGTAAGTTTTTACATATACTAATTATTCTTTTACCATTCATGATTTATATCGTCCTATTCAGAAAAAGAATTTATGGTGATAACCTAAAAATTGTTCTTATTGCCTGCATTTTTCTGTTTATAAGTTTTCTAACTTTTCTTATTTATCAACTTGATGTCCCTTCACCTGTAGAATTTCTCGTGCTTGTTCCAGTTGCATCAATGCTCTTAACAATTATTTTTGATTCACGAATTGGTTTTTATGGAACTGTAATAATTTCTCTAATTGTAGGCGGTCTGCGCGGTAACGATTATGCCTTTGCGCTGACTAACATAATTGCCGGAGGGCTTGCTGCTTTTACTGTACGTGATATTAAGAATCGTACTCAAATATTTCGTTCTTTCCTTTACATACTTATCGGATATTCACTTAGTATAATTGCTTTTGGTTTTGAAAGATTTGATTCTTTTAATCAACTTCTCTCTTCTTTTGCTTTTGCGGTTTCGAATGCTTTGATAAGTCCGGTTTTAACTTATGGACTTATAATTTTTGTCGAAAGAATTTTTAAGATCACTACAGATTTAACTTTGCTGGAGTTAACGGATTTCAATCAGCCGTTATTAAGAGAATTAGCAAAGAGCGCTCCCGGAACTTTTAATCATTCGGTTACTATGGGAACACTTGTTGAAACAACGGCTGAAGCTATTGGAGCCAATTCTACTCTTGCACGTGTTGGAGCATATTATCATGATATAGGCAAAACGATTGATCCGGCAAGTTTTGTCGAAAATCAGATTGATTCTAAAAATATTCATGAGCAATTATCTCCTGAAAGAAGTGTTAAGCTTATTTTAGATCATGTTAAAAAGGGAATCGAGTTAGGTCAAAATTATTCGCTTCCAAAAGAGGTAATTGATTTTATCCCGATGCATCACGGCACAATGATAATATCTTATTTCTATGAAAAAGCAAAAGAGTTATACGGAGAAGATAAAGTTGATTTGAATGATTATCGCTATCCTGGACCTAAGCCGAACACAAAAGAAACTGCGATCGTTATGCTGGCTGATGCTTGTGAATCAACTATACGTTCTTTAAGTGAAGCCGATTCACAGAAAATTGAAAATGTTATTAACAATTTGATTAACAGCAGAATAGATGACGGACAGCTTGATGAAGCCCCGCTTACGTTTAAGGATATTAAACAAATCAAAGAATCGTTCTTGAGTATACTCGTCGGTCATCAGCACAAGAGAATTAGATATCCCAAGCAAGAGGAACTGGAAAAAACTAAGAGTGAAGAATAAAAGCTATGGAGGAATTTCTAAAAGAATATCTAACCATTCTTCGTTACGAAAAAAATCTCTCCGAGAATACTACTAAATCATACAAAAGCGATCTTCAAAAACTTTTAGCATTCCTCATCAAAACCAAAGTAAAAGATTTTAGTGAAGTTACATCAAACATAATAGCAAAATTCTTTGAACGTCAGCGAAAGTCGGGTGTTGACAGTGCAACATCAGCTCGTTATATGTCCTCCATCAAGGGTTTTTTCAGATTCTTGGAAAACAACAATTACATCGAAAAAAATCCAACAGAAAAACTATCTCGAGTTAAAAAAGCCCGTAAGCTGCCTTCTGTGTTAACTCTACCGGAAATAGAGATGATCCTTAACGCACCCCAGACAAGTGAAACAACAGGTTTGCGGGACAAAGCAATTCTCGAAACATTTTATTCTTCCGGACTACGTGTATCTGAACTTACCAATCTAAAAATAAACGATCTTTTTTTTGATGATGAAGTAATAAGAGTATTAGGTAAAGGTTCAAAAGAAAGAATCGTTCCAATAGGCAGCAGTGCTATTAAATGGCTTAAGGAATATTTGACTCGTTCCAGACCACACTTAGAGAAAAAAACTAAGAGCCAGAATTTTGTATTTCTTAATAAACGCGGTACAAAACTTTCTCGAATGTGGATTTGGAAAATTTTCGATCATTATGCAAAAGAAGCAGGCATAAGTAAAAATATTCATCCTCATATTTTCCGGCATTCTTTTGCGACACATCTTTTGGAAGGAGGAGCCGATCTTAGAGCTGTTCAAGAAATGTTAGGCCATGCAGATATCTCTACCACTCAAATCTATACACATGTAGACCGGAATTATATAAAACAAGAACATAAAGACCATCATCCACGCGGTTAAGAGGGTGTGTGAAAATAGGGTATCAAGCAGATTTCGGTTTTGATTATGAGCAAAAACCAAAACTTATTTCTCAAAAAATCGAATTATTACACACCCTCTTAATATTGAATCCGTATTTCTTATCTTTAGATCATGAACCGGAAGCGTTCTAAAATATTGATCTCATTTTTTTTTATGACTCTTATCTTGAGTGAATGTACTATATCTGATCATGATACTGACCAAGACACTAAAATTAAATATTCAATCTCACTTGGCGAATTCAAAACTCAAGAAGAAGCTGTTAAAATAAAAACTACACTGGAAAGCAAATTAAATTCATCATTAAGAATTGAGAAAACTGTTAAAAATAAATACCAACTATTATTCAGCAATTTCGTTTCTTCGTTTGAAGCCGGAGAAACTGCTTTTGATCTTTATTCTAACTCATTAATTAAGGATTACAAGATAGTACGTAATGGAAAACAAGTAGAAGATGTTTTTACTAATGTATTATTCGTTGCAAACTATCTCGGAAGACCCTCAGTTTATAGTTTCAATTTATTAACAAAACAAAGTTCGGTAGAGTGGAGCAGATGGGGAAGGAAAGTAATTTCATTAAATCATTCTATTGATAATCAAGGTGCATTTATTACAACTGTGCTTAGCTACGGAAAACAAAGCGGGTTCCCGTATATTCACGAAGCAAGAATTTATTATTTCAATAGGGTCAGCGATCAAGCAGATGAACTTGCAGAACTGGGAGATGGTGTTCAACTTTACACATATTGGGAATCAAGCGATACGTTTAAGGTTAATTTCTCTATGTTTGATTCCGTTAATACTAAAATTGTAATACAAAATATTTATCCATTCGATATAAATGGTAAATCCGGTTTGATTCAAAAAAGAAAATTTGATTTACTCCAAAATGGATTTCCTTCTATCCCAAGACGAAACCCGGTTGAATTTTCTCCGAACAAGGAATTCCAATTTAGAAATGTTCGATCAAATGGCGAATCAAATATTTACTTAAAGAATCTAAAACAACGTTTCGAAGAATTAGTAGTTACAACTAAAAGAAATATTAACGATTCACGATGGTCTGAAGATGGGAGTTATCTTTTCTTAATTACTGATAACCTGGCAGTTGATTCTAAGGGTGTGAAAACTGAAAAAACGGGGGAATTAATCATAATAGATGCTTTAAAGATGAAAATTGTCAGAATTTTTTCCGGTTTTCACTTCGAAAATGTATTAGTTCATGGAAAGTTATTATTTTTTGATGAACGCTTAAAAGATATAGCCCAAATTGCAGTTTATGATTATACTCGAGATAAATTATTGAATACAATTTCTTTATACGGCGGATGCGGTATAAATAATCTTCCAATGTGAGAATTAAATGACTACCTACAAAAGAGTTCTTACTTATATTAAACCTTACCGGAAACATTTATCAGCGTCCGTAATTTTTTCAATTCTATTTGCTCTTCTTAATACTGTCTCCGTTTATATGTTGATCCCCTTACTCAATACACTTTTCCAGGAGAAAGGAGCGATACCGTTACAATCCAAAACAATCACACAAACGGTAGATATTCCCGTTGGTAATTGGTTTTCAAAAATTGGGACCGAAATTACCGACTCGTTTAAGAATTATGTTTTTAGCGGAACTGAAAAAGAAATTCTCCTTAAAATTTGTATATTAATTTTACTCGCATTCTTTCTAAAAAATATTTTCGGATACTTACAAGCGTACTTTCTTGCTTATGTTGAACAGGGAGTGATCCGTGATTTACGAAATCAATCTTATATACACTTGCATAAATTGCCGATGAGTTATTTCAAAAACGAAAAGACGGGCAACTTAATTTCCAGAATAACTAATGATGTTAACGTAGTTCAGTCGAGTGTTTCTGCTGTGTTTCTTAATTTGATTCGTGAACCTCTTACAATTTTATTCTTTGTTGGATTGGCAATGTCAATAAGCTGGCGGTTAACACTTTTTTCACTTCTGGTTTTGCCTCCTACAATTGGAATAATTAGCTGGATCGGCCTTATCCTTAGAAAACAAAGCGGACTACTTCAAGAAAAGATGGCGAATATAACTACATTATTACATGAGACTATTACAGGAGTAAAGATTGTAAAAGCTTTTGGTATGGAAAATTATGAAAATGAAAAATTCAAGACTCAAACACAAAGTTTTTTCAAATTAGTATTAAAAATGGCACGTGTTAGAAATACTGCATCGCCTCTAACCGAATTTTTAAGCGTTGTAGTTGGTGCAGCGATGATTTATTACGGCGGCGAGCTTGTTCTTGTTGATAAAACTCTTAAGGCAAGCGAGTTTATTGTATTTCTACTTGCAATTTTTCAAATGATGCCTCCGATAAAAGAATTAAGCGGCGTTAATAATAGAATTCAAGAATCCAGTGCTGCTGCAGAAAGAGTTTTTGAAATCCTTGATACGGAACCAAGAATAAGAAATATCGAATTGCCTGTATCTGTTACTGAATTTAATGATATGATCGAATTCCAAAATGTATCATTCCATTTTGATGATTCTGAAGAACCGGTTCTTGATAAGGTCAATCTACAAGTTCAAAAAGGGAAGGTATTAGCAATTGTAGGCAGCAGCGGTGCAGGTAAAACAACTCTTGCAGATTTACTACCCAGATTCTTTGATCCAACTGATGGTAGAATTTTGTTAGATGGAATTGACATTCGTACTATCCGTATTGAAGATCTGCGTAAGTTTATGGGAATTGTTACACAAGAAACCGTACTCTTCAATGAATCTGCGCGCAATAATATAGCTTATGGATTAGATGATTGCTCTGAAGAAAGATTAGTAGCCGCAGCAAAAGCCGCTAATGCACACAATTTTATTCTAGAACTACCGAATGGTTATAATACTATCATTGGGGAGAAGGGAACAAAGCTTTCCGGAGGTCAGCGTCAACGAATCTCAATTGCCCGTGCATTATTGAAGAATCCTCCAATAATGATACTTGATGAAGCAACATCATCGCTTGATAATGAATCGGAAATATTGGTTCAAGAAGCTATAGAAAGATTAATGCATGACCGCACGACATTTGTTATTGCACATCGTCTAAGCACAATTCGAAATGCAGACCGAATAATTGTACTTGACCGCGGTAAAATTGTTCAGGATGGTAAACATGAACAACTTCTTTCTCAAGAAAAAGGCATCTATAAAAAATTGTATGAATTACAATTCAGAGATTAAATGGTGCTTACACAAACAAAAACTGTTAAAACGATTGACAAGTTCATCAATCTGGTTTACGTTTGGTTTGAACATTGCATTTTTTAAATCAGATCTAAAAGACAGAAATTAGATTAAACTCAATATGGCAGAAAACATTAAAATATCATCCATAATAATTGCACGCGATGAAGAACGCAATATTGCTCGCTGTATAAAAAGTCAGATAAATGTTATTGATGATATTGTTGTTGTTATTGATTCAAGAACGACTGATATAACAAAACAGATAGCATTATCATTCGAAGATGTTAATTGCGAGATCGTAGAATGGAAGGGATATGCCAGAACAAAGATTTATGCTTTATCTAAAACAAAATATGACTGGGTTCTTTGGATTGATGCCGATGAAGAAATTACTTCCGAACTCGCTGAAGAACTGAAACAATTCAAACAGTCCGTACTTGAGTTTCATGCCTATGATGTAGCGCGCAGAGCATATTTTCTTGGTAAATGGATCCAACATAGCGGTTGGTATCCGGCACGTGTTACAAGACTTTTCAACAAAAAATATGTGTCGTTTAATGGAAAAGAAGTACACGAGCATTTAAAGGTTGAAGGAGCTGTTGGCAAACTTCAAAATGATCTTAATCATTATACCGATCCGTCAATTGAACATTACTTCACCAAATACAATTCTTATACTTCACTTGCAGCTAAAGAACTATTCGAAAAAGGTAAACGTGCAACAATTATTGACATACTCATCCGCCCGATTTTTCTTTTTTGCAAAATGTATATCTTTCGATTAGGATTTCTTGACGGACTCCATGGATTGATATTAGCTGTGTTCTCATCTTCGTATGTATTTACAAAGTACAGCAAACTTTGGGAAATGAATAGAGAAAGATCAAAATGACAATAGGAATAATTCCAAATATTTCGAAAAGCGATATTCTTGATATCGTAAAAAAAATAATTGCACAACTTCAACAAAATGGATTCGGTTTCATCT
The DNA here is from genome assembly GCA_041658245.1 of Melioribacteraceae bacterium. Classification (GTDB taxonomy): domain Bacteria; phylum Bacteroidota; class Ignavibacteria; order Ignavibacteriales; family Melioribacteraceae; genus Fen-1258. The sequence continues at coordinate 26,330 of JBBAAM010000002.1, read as the reverse complement.
TGAGCGAATCTCTCTTAAAACATAAGAATGAATTAGACAGTGCTTCTAAGTTTCAATCTCATACAGATCTGAGTAAGAATAGTGATATGGTGGTGTCTATCGGTGGTGATGGTACAATGTTAAACACGGCATTTGAAGTAAAGAACTCAAGTACTCCTATCATTGGAGTAAATTTTGGTAAACTCGGGTTCCTTGCAGAATTCGATCTTACCAGTTTTACCGAGCTTCTACACGATATAAAAACAAAAAATTATACAATTGAAGAAAGAATGGCTTTGATTGGAAGCAGCAACGGAAATAACAATGATGAGCTCTATGCAATCAACGATATTGTTATTGATAAAGGTCCGTGGCCTAAGATGATCGAGCTAACGATCAAAGTTGATGATGATTACGTTTCTACTTTTTCAGCAGATGGTTTAATAATTGCAACACCCACAGGCTCTACCGGTTATTCATTATCAACCGGCGGACCGATAGTAAACCCTAAAGCCGATGTAATTACACTCAGCCCGATCGCGCCTCACACTCTTACAATGCGTCCGTTAGTCATTTCCAGCGCACAAAAAATAACTGTGATGGTTAATTCTCCTTCAGAAAAAATTCAAGTTAGCTGCGACGGACAGCGTGTTAACTTCTTTAATTCACCAGCGCAGCTTACAATAGAAAAGAATAAACAGCCGGTCAGATTAATTCATTCCAACCGTACAAACTATTTTGAAATCCTGCGCAATAAATTATATTGGGGACTCGACGTTCGCAAATCGAATAATACTAAATAGAGGTAGTAATGAAAAAGCTTTTTCTTTTATTGATGATCCTATCCGCAGTAATTTACGCTCAAGAAAAGAACAAATTTGTTACGGATGAAAAATCCGGTAAACCGATGCTTATCGGTCTCTGTGATAGAACTGCATTTGCTGATTCAAATTTTTCATGGTGGTTCAATTCAGAATATGATAATTACACACCCGATTCTGCAGAAGTATTAAAACTCTCAAAAGTAATTAATGATGTAAAGATTACTATTGTTATGGGTACTTGGTGCAGCGACAGCAGAAGGGAAGTCCCACGCTTTTTAAGAATATTAGATAAAACAAACTATAATTTTCAAAATCTAACTTTGATCTGTGTTGATAGAAAAAAAACAACTCCTGGTGGATTGGTTGAAAAACTCGATATCAAATTAGTGCCGACTTTTATTTGTATCAAGGATGATAAAGAAATTGGGAGAATAGTTGAGACTCCCAAAGAAACTTTGGAAAAGGATTTGGCATTGATAGTGGTCAAATAGCAAAATATTCACATAGTCCTTGACAGCCGAGTAAACAATGGAGGGAACAAAGAAGGGTTGTAAGATATTCATACATACACTTGACAGCTATTCTGACATTGCTTATTTTCGCTGCAGCAATAAAGAGGCACAAAGCAAATGTCTAAGCTCAATAAAATAATCGGTCAAAAAATTAATCAGCTTCGCAAATCAAAAAACATTAGTCAGCAAAAGCTTGCTGACCATTTAGGTATTTCCCGCCCGACAATAACACAAATTGAAAAAGGGGAAAGATATCTAACACCTGAGGAAATTCTAAAGCTTTCGGAGTTCTTCAACATATCACTTAACGAACTCATAAATCCCAAATCGAAAGGTGAAGTCATTCTTCATGAAGATGAATCTGAATCTCATGCTGAAGAATCGCTTCGCATCTCGGTTCCGCAAAAGAATCTCAAAAAATTCAAAGAAGTGCTTCTCTACATTCTAAATAAAGTTGGCGCAAAACCAAACATTGGCGAAACAGTCCTTTACAAACTTCTTTTCTACATTGATTTCGATTATTACGAGAGATATGAAGAACAATTGATCGGCGCTACTTACATAAAAAATCATTTTGGTCCTACTCCTAAAGAATTCGTAAAGATAGTTGAGAAGATGGAAAATGATAATGAATTGATGCGCGTAAAAGACAAGTATTTTAGCCATCCGCAAACAAAATATCTTCCTCTGCGCGAACCCGATCTTTCTATTGTTACCGGACAGGAAATTGAATTGATTGACGAGGTTATTAATAAACTATCCGATATGAATGCGATCCAGATAAGCGATTATTCACATCACGATGTTCCCTGGCTTACTACTGATGAGGGGAAAGTAATTCCTTACGAATCAGTTTTTTACCGTACACTGCCATATTCTGTAAGGAATTATGAGCAAAATATTTAAGGATATTGTTTATCTATCTGAGTTCGAAAAGGAAAAGAAAAAACTGTTAAAACGCTTCCGGACTCTTGATGAAGATCTGGACAACTTCATCAATGTTCAGTTAAAACTATTTCATAAACTTGGAATAGATAATAATGCAGTTGAACAAATAAGTGATTTGGGTATCAGTAAACCCAATATTTATAAAGTAAAGAAATTTGCATGTAAATCTCTTAAAGGAAAAGGTGTTCAATCCGGTATAAGAATCATTTATTCCTATTTTGAAAATGACGACAGAATTGAATTTGTAGAAATATATTACAAAAGTGATAAAGAAAACGAAGAAAGAGATAGGATTAAAAGATTGTATAAATAATAATTAGAAAAATTATTGAAATACCTAAAGAAACTTTGGAAAAGGATTTGGTAAAGATTGTTATTAAATAAATCTTTAATACCTTAAAACAAAAAGTCGAGCATGTAAAACAGTTTTATTAACTTCTAAATGAAATTATTTATTTTTTAGACAAAGAGGTTTTACTATGCAAAAGATTAGTAAATCCACAGACTTCCAAAACGATACTGTGCAAAAACAATATGAGGAAATGCTGCACAAATATTCCCATGTTGTTGAGCAAAACCATGCCGCGATTATTATTACTGATGTCCAGGGAATCATTAAATATGTTAACCAAAGATTCACTGAAATATCTGGATTTACATTTGAAGATGTTATTGGTAAAAATCCCCGCATTTTTAAAACTGGTTACACTCCAGAGGAAGAATACAAAAAACTGTGGCAAACTATTTCTTCCGGACTTATTTGGCGTGGTAAATTTTACAACAGGAAGAAAAACGGTGATCTATATTGGGAATCAACATCAATTACACCTGTTACTGATGAAAATAATAAAATTACTCACTTTATTGCAATCAAAGTAGATTTTACAGAACGGAAAAAAATAGAAGATGAATTACGTCTTGCTAACGAAATTATTTCTAATATGGATGAAGGGGTTTATCTAATTCGAGCCGGCGATGGAATAATTGTTTACACTAATCCAAAGTTTGATAGAATGTTCGGCTATGAAACGGGTGAATTAATTGGGAAGCATGTAACAATAGTCAATGCCCCATCTGAAAAAAGTCCGGAAGAAACCGCAAAGGAAATCATTGATACCTTGAACAAAAATAGTGTGTGGAAAGGTGATATCCGAAACATTAAGAAAGATGGAACTCAATTCTACTGTTATGCCAGTGTTTCAAAATTCCATTACTCTGTATTTGGAGATGTGTGGATAGCTGTCCATCAAGACATCACTGAGCGTAAGCATGCGGAAGATTTGTTGAAGAAACTGCAAGAAGAACAACTGATTATACTCGATTCCATACCGGCATGGGTTTTCTTTAAAGATACTGAGAATAGATTCATACGTGTTAATAAAACTTTTGCCGACATTATGGGAATGTCTAAAGAGCAATTAGAAGGTAAATCTATGTTTGAACTTTATCCTAAAGAACAAGCAGAAGCATTCTGGAAAGATGATAAAGAGGTAATAGCTTCTGCTAAACCGAAAGTGAATATTATTGAACCAATGCAATCCCCGAAGGGAAATTTATGGGTGCAGACAGATAAATTACCTTATAGAAATAGCCATGGAAATATTGTTGGTATAATAGGTTTTACAATTGACATCACTGAACGTAAAAATGCTGAAGAAAAGATTCAAAAGATGAATGAAGAATTGAAAGAATTGAATTCAACAAAGGATAAATTTTTCTCGATTGTTGCGCATGACATGAAAACTCCTTTTCAAGGGTTGCTCGGATATTCACAAATTTTATCAGAAGAATATGAGACTCTATCAGAAGAAGAAAGAAAGTACTTTATTAAGAGTATAGATGAATTAAGTAAAAACACATATGAACTCTTAGATAATTTACTTATTTGGTCAAGAATACAGACGGGGAGAATTGCTTTTAATCCCAATGTATTTAATCTCTATCAAGAGTTGTCACCAACAGTTTCACTACTAACTCAAACCGCAAAGAACAAAAATATTACTATAGATTATTTGATAGATAAAAAAATATTTGTTAATGCAGATAAAAACATGTTATCTACGGTTATAAGAAATCTAATTGCGAATGCGATAAAATTTACAAAACGGGGTGGTAAAATTATTATTTCATCAAAGCGAGTAGAAAAATTTGTGGATATATCTGTTGTTGATAATGGTGTAGGAATCAAAAAAGAGAACCTAAGCCATCTTTTCAAAATTGGTCAAAACGTAAGTACAAAGGGCACTGAAGATGAAGAAGGTACAGGTCTAGGTTTGATATTATGTAAAGAGATGATCCAAATGCATGGAGGAAAAATTTGGGTAGAGAGTGAGCTTGATAGTGGCAGTAAATTTATTTTTAGTATTCCAGTAAAAATTTAATTTTTATTAATGGTCGTCAAGGAAAAATTTAACGATTTAAAAACTTATATCATGGTTCTTGACAGCCGAACAAAATTTTAACGAATTAAAACGTTTTGTTATTATGAAATTATTTATTAAAGATATTGTACCAGATACTTATACTAATGCTGCTGGTTATACATTGCTAACAGTTTTGAAAAATTATTTTGTTTCGAATCAACCAATAACTCTGTCCTTTAAGGATTCTTCTCCCCCTTCTTCTTCTTTTCTTAATTCTTCAATTGGTGAACTGTTAGATCAATTTGGCTTCGCACATTTCAAAAGTATTATTAAATTCACAGATTTAACAACCACACAGGTACAAGTACTCAAGAATTATTTTTCTACTTGTGATACAAAAAGCTGATTTAATTTTTTAGTGACTCATAAAACAAAAAACCCGCTTAGTGCGGGTTTTTTGTTTGTTCAATTTGTGATAGAACTAATTATTACTCGTGGTTAGCTCGGTAACTTCAACTTTCTCTTTGTAGTTTCTTGGTTTTTTTGATGATCCGTTCGATCCATTTCCATTGGAACCGTTAGAACCATTTCCGTTCGAGCCGTTTCCATTAGAACCGTTACCGTTATTATTTTCAATTAATTCTATTGGAATTTTCAGATCCGGTCTAGCTTCGCCGTTGTGTGCTTCGCGGTAAACAAATATCTCGCCTTTGTAATTCTTCATTACAACTCTGTCTTCATCGCGATGTAAAACGTACTGCGGAAGAATCGGTATCTTACCACCACCGCCCGGTGCATCAATTACAAAATGAGGTATTGCAAGTCCGCTTGTATATCCGCGGAGTTTCTGCATGATCTCTAGACCGGTTTCGAGAGAAGTTCTAAAATGATTAGCGCCGCGTGTTTCATCTGCCATATATAAATAGTAAGGTCGTACTCTTATCTTGAGGAGTTTCGTGAAAAGCTCTCTCATTACTTCAGCATCATCATTTACGCCTCTCATTAGAACTGCCTGGTTACTAACCGGGATTCCTGCATTAGCGAGCATCTCGCAAGCTTTGGTGCTTTCAGGAGTAATTTCCCACGGATGATTGAAGTGTGTGTTAACATAAATCGGGTGATACTTCTTGATCATCTCAACCAATTTAGGTGTAATGCGGTGTGGAAGTACGCACGGCATTTTTGAACCGATACGAATGATCTCGATGTGAGGAATTTGTCTCAATCTCTTTAAGATCTTTTCAAGCATTACATCTGTAAGCATCAGCGGATCGCCACCGGACATAATTACATCACGGATTTCTGTATGCTGTTCCAGATACTTGAAAGCAGACTCGAGTTCTTTCATCGAAATTTTATCTGAGTTGCCTACTTTTCTTTTTCTTGTACAAAAGCGGCAATACATTCCACATTGGCTTGTTGTTAAGAATAATGCTCGGTCCGGATATCTGTGTGTAATATTAGGAACGGGGCTCATTCTATCCTCTTGAAGCGGATCTTCAAATCCATCCAGATCATCCAATTCAGCTTTATCGGGTACGCATTGTTTCCAGATCGGATCGCCCGGATTCCGAATTAGACCAAGATAGTATGGATTTATTCGAGCTTGGAAAAATTCATCCAAACCTTCTGCTACTGTTCTATCAATCCCAAATTTTTCAACAAGTTGATCAACAGAGTGAACGCTGTCTCTAACCATTTGCTGCCAGAGTTCCATGATAGTTGCCCTTTATATTTATGCCATTTTATGTTTTTATGTATTTACCAAATACAATCAAGTTATCGTTGATTGTGTAAAAATCTTTTATTTGTGAGACTATCGAGTAATTATTTCTCATATAAAAATTTCTTGTAGCATTGTAACCATCTTTGGAAGATGTCTCAGCAAGAATCCATCTTCCTTTATTTTCTTTTACAAAATTTTCTGCGTGATCTAATAATTGCTTTCCTATTCCTTTATTCTGTCCGCTGTTATCAACAACAATCCAGAACAGATCAAATACACCGTCGGTTAATGCTCTCTTGCCGATACAATGATAACCGGCAATTTTTCCATCATTTTCATAGATATAAACATTGTAATCCTCATGATTCGGATTTGCAATCGCTTCATCTATTAATTCAACTGCAACTTTCTTCTCTTCCACACTAAAATTATTTGTCTGCTCAATAATAGAGACTAACTGTTCTCTATCGTTAGCTTGCAGCTTGCGTATCATAAGTTATTCTCTTCAATGCGAACTTTGAAATAGTATAGAGCAATTGATCATAATTAATTCCTGCTGCTGCTGCTGCACGGACAAACCCTGTATCAGGAGAAATATCCGGATTAGGATTCACTTCAATTACATAAGGAACATTTCTTTGGTTCAATCTTATATCAACACGGGCATAATCTCTGCATTCTAATGCTTCGAATGATTCACGTGCCATTTTTTCAACTTTGAGTTTTAGATTATCATCCAAATCGGTCGGACACTTTGGAGTTGTATGTTTGAAATAAGTACTATCGGGTGACCATTTAGCTTCGTAGGTAACTATCTTTGGTAGATTGTCCGGTAATCCGTCAAAACGGATTTCGGAGATCGGAAGAATTTTCTCACCGAGAATCGCAACATTCAATTCGCGTCCTTCAATATATTCTTCAATCAAAACTTCCTGGTTGAAAGAAGTGTAGAGATAATTTAATCTTTCCAACATAGCATCGAAATTCTGTACAACTGAAAATTCCGAAATACCGATACTTGCATCTTCACGTGCAAGTTTTAGTATAACCGGAAATCTTAAAGAGAATTTATTTTTATCCGGAACTTCGTTTACTTCAGTAATAAAATGTTTTGAAGTTCTTATACCGTGTGATTGAAGAATCTGTTTTGTTCTGGATTTGATCAGGCAATTACCAAGAGCGATAGCTCCGTTGCCTGTGTATGGTATTCCGAGAATATCAAATAGTCCTGCAATGTAGCTTTCCAGATTTGTATTGCCTTCTACTGATTCAACAAAATTAAAAATTGCATCGGGAGAATAATTTAATATTTTTTTGATTGCACTCTTGATATCACTGTTAACAGCAAGTGTTTCTACGCTCATATATTTCTTTGAGAGGGATTTCTTGATCAAAGCAATCTGTTTTAAGAATTCCCTTTCGGAAAGATCAACATTATCTTTTGAGTCGGTTATATTCTTACCAAGATAGTTGTCATAGTATCTGGTCGGTTCGTTATAACAGATCAATATTTTTTGTTCAAAATTCATATTAAGCTGTATCTTTTTGCTGCAGTGAATAATACTTTGTTTATCATTTCTTCATAAGATAGACCGCTGCTTCTTGCCGCTTTAGGAAAACATGAGTTGTCCTTTGGATCGGGAAGAATTCCTGGCAGTGGATTGATTTCAATTATATTCGGTTCGCCGTTCGCATCAAGTCGGATATCAATTCTACTCCAATCGCGGCATCTTAATACTTTATAAGTTTTCAAAGCTATGTTTCTAATTTTTTCTTCCAGACTTGCATCTATATGTGCAGGACAGGAAAAAATATTCAACGGGTTATCGCGTGTATCAACAATCCACTTTGCTTCGTATGAATAGATAGGAGCCAATTCTTTTGGCAACTCGCTTAAATTTATCTCAACAATAGGCAGAACCTCAGCATCCTCACCATTTCCAATAATAGCAACGGTAAATTCACGTCCCGGAAGAAATTCCTCAACAAGGAACGGTTGATTATAAGATTGAAGATTGTTAGTCAAATTCTCTTTTAGTTTATCCAAACTGTTTAATAGGGAAGAATTGAAAATACCTTTGCCGGAACCTTCTGCTACAGGCTTAACAATTACTGGAAAACGTAAATCAAAATTCTTCAAATCGGAAATTGATTCTATAAGAAGGAATTTTGCAGTTGGAATTTTGTAATGTGATAAAACTTCTTTGGTTCTGGCTTTGTCAAGGCAGGTAGCTAACGTTAATGGATCGGAACCGGTGTAAGGAATTTGCAGCATATCAAGCATTGCTGGTATTTGAGCTTCACGACTTATGCCGTTTGCACACTCAGCTACATTAAAAACTAAATCGGGTCGTAACTTTTTAAATTTTTCGAATGCGTTATCGTCAGCTTCGATCAAAGTTACGTCATGAAACAATTCCAAAGAATCTTTTAATGCATTAATTGTCTCGATCGTATCCCACTCAGCATAAGTTTCGTTGTAAGAAATTGTTGATTTTGATTTTAAAGTGAGAGGTGTTGTGGCGGAAAAATTATTTTCTTCCGGTTTAACGTTATATGTAAGAGCAATTTTTAATTTTTTATTTGGTAGATAAGAACTAATAACATTTCCTTAATTTTTTCTGATTGAAATATAATCATTTAAAAATTTTTCGCAAGAAATTGTTCGAAAATTTTTTTGGAAAAATATTTTTTGGCACGAGTAATGTAGAGGTGAAAAAAAATATTTATGACTGGAGTGTCCGAAGAAAATTTTTTAGAGAGATAGTTATGCTGTCCGGGCGAAGTGAATATGATTGGAATAATTTTCCTTGAGAGTTTTTTTAATGATTGAATTATTTTGATTGGAGAGATTGCTGTCATTCTCTATAATATTAAAAGCAGTTTCTCTTGCGTCAGATAAAATTTTTGTGTCTTCAATAACATTAGCATATTTTAATTCCGGTAAACCGCTCTGTTGAGTGCCAAAAATATTTCCAGGTCCGCGTAATTTTAGATCTATCTCCGCAAGATCAAACCCGCTTGAGTATTTAACCATCGAGTTCAAACGTATGATTGATTTATTTCTTTCAATTTGTTCCGGAGATAGATAGTCAAAACTAAAATTGAATTGATTTGATCTTACTGCGAGTTCATCTTTAGCAACAAGCAGGCAATAAGCTTGTTTGTCACTCCTTCCAACTCTTCCGCGTAATTGATGAAGTTGTGATAATCCAAATCTGAAAGCATCATTGATGACAATTATATTCGCATCGGGTATATCAATCCCGACCTCAATTACAGTGGTTGAAACGAGCACATCATATTTCTTGGCTGCGAACTCGAACATAATCTTTTCTTTGTCCTGCCAGCTCATTCGTCCATGAATCAAGCATAATCTCAAATCTTTTAATTGATTTGTACTCAATTCATCAAAATATGTTTGAGCAGCTTTCAATTCTACCTTTTCAGATTCTTCTACAAGCGGGTAAACTAAAAATGTTTGGTAACCGTTTTTAGTTTTGGATTTAATAAATTCATAAATATCCGGCAGTTTACTTTCACCTCTCAGGTAAGTTTTAATTGGTTTCCTATTCAACGGCATTTCATCAATTATGGAAACATCAAGATCTCCATAGATTGTCATAGACAATGTACGTGGAATCGGTGTAGCAGTCATTATTAGAACATCAGACTGAAATCCTTTCTGTACCAAAGTTGATCTCTGCATTACTCCGAAGCGGTGCTGTTCATCTATTACAACCAAACCGAGTTTTTGAAACTCAACTTTCTCTTCGATCAATGCGTGAGTGCCGATAATTATATTTGTCTTTCCTTCCCGGATGTTTCGCAAAATTTTTTCCCGCTCGGATTTTTTCTGTCCACCGATCAATTCATCTACAATAAATCTGAACGGCTTCATTAATTCCGTGATTCTCTTAAAATGTTGATCGGCTAAAATTTCCGTTGGTGCCATAAGAACCGCTTGATAACCATTCTCAACAACGATCAGCATACTGATCAAGGCAACAATTGTTTTACCGCTGCCAACATCACCTTGAAGTAACCGGTTCATCGGCTTACTGCTTTCAAGATCTTTTCTTATCTCACTTAAGACTTTCAACTGTGAAGGAGTGAGAGTGAAGGGTAATGACTTTAGAAAATTTTTCAAAGGACCGGCTTGAGCTTTAAAAGAAAAACCTTTTTTCTTCTCGCTATGAAATTTCTTTCTTAGAGCAACAAGGCATTCAAGATAAAACAGCTCTTCAAACTTTAAACGGTATTTTGCAATTTCTAAAGAAGGGTAATCTTTGGGGAAATGCATATTGCGGACAGTTTCTGTCAAAGCAAGAAGATTTTTTTCTTTTATTATATTATCGGGGAGAGTTTCAGTAAGCTCGTTCGAAAAAGATTCAACAGCTTGATGAATAATTCGCCGTAAACTAAGATCGCCAAGATTTGTTTCTCGCAGCTCTTTTGCCATTCTGTAGAAGGGAATGATCTTTCCTGTGTTTAAGAAATCTTTCGATTCTTTTTCCGCCAGCCGATCAAAATCCGGATGGACAAATTGCAAATGTCCGTATTTTGTTAAAACCGGTTTAGCAGAGATTGCAAAGTGATTGCCGGTATTGAAAACATTCTTGAAATATTTTGCACCTTGAAACCAGACACATTCAAAAAATCCGGAAGCGTCTTTCATCCGGACCTTAAAGATTTGTTTCTTATGATAGTAATGTACTTCGGAATCAATCACTTGACCGATTATAGTTACTTCACCTTGGTAACCTTCGATTAAATGTTGTACAACCTTAACGCAGTTCAAGAGTGTTGTACGGTCAAGATACCTGGTTGGAAAGTAGAAGAGTAAATCTTTAATGGTGTTTATACCAATCTTAGAAAACGATTCAGCCCGTTTTGGTCCGACAGATTTCAAATACTGAACAGATGTAGAAAGTTTTTCGGGCATGAATTATTTGTTTTTGTTTTGTCTTGAGAGAAATATAATTAAAAAAGTGGAATGCGTGGAAAAAATGAGCGGTTTGGATCAACTTAAAATTTTATTGCTTTAACCCCGATAACTCTTTTCTTTGTTACAAAAAAAGAGTTTTTTTCGAAGTGTTTTTCGGCAGCCGCACGGAATTTTTCATCAAGCTGTTCATCGTAAAGATTATATGAACACCAATAAGAATAAAGAGAATTGGCCGAGTCGAAGATTAAAGGGTTTTCAAACTTAGAAACCCGAATATTCGTGAAATACTTTTTAGCCAACACTTGACCGTTATTTTCCATAAAATCAGAACCGACACCAGTGTTGTTTTGGGAAATATTGCTAAAATCGGAAATAAATGTTTTCAATTCGTTATTGTTTTCTTTTGATGGACCACAAAAAAAGAATATTCCACAAGGTTTTAGCGACTCATGAATAATCTTGAAAATAGAATCGGCGTTGCTTGAATAATAAACAGAAAACGAAGCAAGAACCCGTTCGTACTTTGTTGAGGCTAAGTGCTCTTTAAGATTATCAAAATCCGAATGTAATACAGTAATAATGTCTGAAACATTTTTTTTCCTCGACTCTTCAATTAATATATCCAACGATTCTTGAGAAATATCAACTGCTTGAACGTTCCCAGTCTGTCCAACCGCCTGTGCCAACGGAATGCTTTGTCTTCCGGTACCACATCCGAGATCAACGATTTTTAGTCCTTCACTGAGTTCCATATGTTGAAAAATCCATTCGTTAATATTTTTAGAACCAAATTTATCGTGGGCATTAATCCTGTTAACAAGTGCCTTCGAATCCGTATTAAATTTGCCGGAGACCGCCATCTATTGATTCCTTTCGCTTCTTTGAATAGAAAGATGCGATGATAACAGAACATCGAACTTATTTTTCTCTTCGATCGTAAAATCCTTAGTGCGGATCTCGTAAAATTTTTGAAGTCGATCAGCTGCATCCAAATGTTCTTTATCCCACCAGATTGGATGTATGAGCAACTGGAGAATTTTATTTTTTGGTTTCGCTAATAAGGGAAGAGGATTACCTTCTCTCCAGGTTCCCCTAGAATCTGATAGATACCAATTCATTAATTCGGCGGAGTAAGCGTTTATTCGATTGCCAATATGAATGGGTCCATTTAGCAATTGGGGGAGAGGTCTGTGGAAAGACAAGGAAAGTATAGGTGTATTAGTTAGCTCTTCTAGAATTTTGCAAGATGAATCTAATCGATCAAGTATTGTATCAATTTTAAGTTCATCATTTCTATCTTGATGATTTTCAAAATCGAAATGAAGTCCTATCTCATGACCCATCTTGATTATTTCATTTATGATTGATTTGGAAGACTCTTCTCGCATCGAATAAAAAGGGGAATTGACCATTATCATATAACATGAGTTTATCTCTTCGTCCCTTTCGATCGTTGCCATTTTGAGAGCAAAACTGAGATCCAAGTCAACATCATGCCGCAAGAACACGGAGGGTTTTATACCATTACTCTTTGGGATATCTCCAGCATGAGAGAAAATATGTATAGAAAAATTTTCTTTCAAAATTGATAAAATCCTTTTGAAAGAAGTATAAGTAAATGCAAAGTTTTTAACGATCGCCACGCTACTGTATTCAGTAATAATTTTATTAAGAGTATTTTCTATTGAAAGAAATATAAATAAAAAAAAGGAAGGTGAGAAGAATATTACTCGTCTTCTGCTTTCATATCGCGGGTCATCAATTCGTATGTAGCCTTGGTCGGGTCTTTCTCTTCGAATAAAATAGTATAGACTGCTTTGGCTATTGGTGTTTCGATTTTATGTTTGAGAGATAGTTGATGTACCGACCGGCAGGTTTCAACACCTTCGGCAACCATCTGCATTTTTTTCAAAATGTCTTTAAGTTTTTTTCCTCTGCCAAGTTGTTCACCAACAAATCTATTACGGCTATGCTTGCTCATACATGTAACAATTAGATCGCCCACTCCAGATAAGCCGGCAAAAGTTTCAGGACGAGCGCCAAGAGCAATTCCAAGTCGTGAAATTTCTGCTATGCCTCGAGTCATGATAGCAGCTTTTGTATTATCTCCAAATTTTGCACCGTCAATTATTCCGGCACCTATAGCAATTACATTTTTCAGAGCACCGCCGTATTCAACTCCAACTATATCGGTTGATGAATAAACTCGGAAATATGATGTAATAAAAGCCGATTGAATTTGTTTAGCAGTAAAAGAATCTTTCGAAGCAGCAACAACAGCAGTAGGAATTTTTCTTGAAACTTCTTCTGCATGGCTTGGCCCGGATAAAACACCAATGTTGGAATCGGAAACAGTTTTCAACTCATCTTTAATGATATGAGAGACGGTCAATAAAGTATCTTTCTCAATACCTTTAGCCACACTTACAAAAGTTGTATCACTAAAATTATATTTCTTCATTTCTCTTAATACACTTCGGATAAATTGAGAGGGAACAGCGAGAACAATCATGTGCATATTCTCGCAACTTTCAGAAAGTGAATGTGTAATTGAAATTTCTTTAGGAATTTTTATTCCTGGAAGGTAAAGTTTATTTTCACGGGAACGATTAAGAATTTTAGCGTAACTTCGTTTGTATTCCCAAATTGTAACATCGTGCCCGTTAAAATGAAGAAGAACAGCTAAGGTAGTTCCCCAGCTTCCGGCGCCGAGAACAGAAATTCTCATTTAATTAGATTTCTTTTTGATAAATGAAATTTTACTTTCACTGCCGTTGATTAAACGATCAATATTTTTTCTATGTGTATAGATAACTATCAGGGCAAGAATTATACAGAATGGAAGAACTGTATGGTAGCCCGGAATATCAACGCCAAAAATATTTTCGCGTACTATAAGAATCAAAGGAACAGCAACTGCTGCAGCTAAAGAACCAAGAGAGATGTAACGCGATATTCCTACAACGATAAAGAATATTCCCAGAGCAAGAGCCATATCAATTGTAACTAACATTATTAAAACGCCGAGACCAGTAGCAATACCTTTTCCGCCGCGGAATCCGGCAAAGACTGTCCATATATGCCCAATGACGGCGGATACACCACAAATAATTTGAACAAGAGTAAAATCATCAAATGGAGTTATATTATTGAAAGGAAAACTATCTAAATAAAAACGAGCTACAACAATTACAGCCAGAGCACCTTTAAGAGCATCCAGCAAAATAACAAGAATGCCGAATTTCCATCCCAAAACTCTGAAAACATTTGAACCTCCGGCATTACCGCTGCCGTGTTTTCTTATATCTATTCCGCGAACAAGCTTACTTACTATTATACTCGTAGGAATTGAACCAACTAAGTAAGAAAGGATTACAACAAAAGCTAAATTCAACATTCGAAGTTCCTTAATTTTGGGTCAAAATTAGAGAAAAAGTATTTTATATACAAGGGAGAATAGGTTCATCTATTTTGAATGATATTATCAAGAATTAATAAATCTTCCTCAGTTGTGATCTTAAAGTTAAAAGAAGAACCGCTTACAATGTTCACTTTGTTTCCGGCTCGTTGAACCAACATTGATTCGTCTGTTCCGATAAATTCTTCTTTCTCAGCTTTTATAAAAGCATCCATAAGAATTCTAAAATGAAAAATTTGTGGAGTCTGTAAGTAAAAAATATCTTGTCTGTCTATATATGAAATAACTGAATCCAATCCTTTGACCAAAGTATCTTTTGCTTTAATTGCCACTACAGCACTTCCGCTAATTTTTGCAGTTTCAATTGCTTTCATAAGAATATCACGTGGAAGTAAAGGGCGAACAGCATCATGAACTATTATTAGATCATCATCTTTAGCATTAATAGATTTTAATGCGTTAAAAACTGAATGCTGTCGTTCTTCCCCGCCTTCTACAATCTTTGAAATCTTTGAGAATGAATAATTGTTTTTTATTGTATGAAGGAGATCAAAATAATCTTTGCACGCAGAGATAATTATATCATCAATCAAATCACATTTCTGAAAGATGTCAATTGTATATGCGATCAATTCCTTTCCGTTGAATTGAAGATATTGTTTTGGAAGATCGGTTCCAATCCGGTTACCTGTTCCTCCTGATGGTATGATAGCAAAAGTTTTCATTTTCTTAATCAAAATCGTAAATCGTAAATTATAAATCTTAAATTATTAACATAGCATCGCCGTAACTTAAGAAGCGATAACCGTCTTTTATTGCTTTCTTATAAGCTTTCATTAAAAAATCATAATCTGCAAATGCTGCAGCAAGCATCATTAAAGTAGATTCCGGCTGGTGGAAATTTGTTATTAGCTTTTTTGTCACTCTAAAAACATATGGCGGAAAAATAAATTTATCTGTCCAACCGTAATTCGGTTTTGCAAATCCGTCTGCTGTTACACTACTTTCAATTGCACGACAAGTGCTTGTTCCAACAACAAAAACATTTTTCTTATCATCAAGAGCTTTATTGATAATTTTTGCTGTCTCTTCAGGAATTTCAAAATATTCGGAATCCATTCTATGCTTTGTAAGATCTTCAACTTCAACCGGACGGAAAGTACCAAGACCGATATGAAGAATTACAGGAACAACTTTTGCACCGAGCTTTTCAATCTTTTTAACAAGAGCAGGTGTGAAATGCAAACCGGCTGTAGGTGCAGCCACCGATCCATCTGTTTGAGCAAATATTGTCTGATAGTTTTCTTTATCCGATGGAACTGCATCGCGTTTGATATACGGCGGTAGAGGAGTGTGGCCGATCTTTTCAATCGCCTTATAAATATCTCCGGCATCTTCGTTGAAGCGGACAGTTCTGCCGCGAGATGTAGTGTTATCAATTACTTCACACCAGAGTTTATCGTTAAAATAAATTCTGTTGCCGATTCTTACTTTACGTGCAGGATCAACAATGACATCCCAAATGTTTTCCTCCTTGTTCAATTCTCTAAGGACGAAAACTTCTATCTTCGCATTTGTCCGTTCTTTTTTTCCGAACAAACGGGCTTGCATAACTTTTGTTTGATTAACAACAACTACATCACCTTTCTGCATATAGTTTACAAGCTCTGAAAATTTGTGATGTTCAATTTCACCGGTTGCGCGGTTAAGAACCATCATGCTTGCTTTATCGCGTGGAGATTTCGGGTTTTTTGCGATTGCAGTTTTCGGCAAGTTGTACTTGAAATCTGATAACTTCATTTATTCTCCTCTTTAAGTTCTTCTTTCCCGTCATTCTGTGGAGTATAAGGTTGAAGAATCTCTGATTATATTTTAATTCAAGATTCTTCTCCCGCCCTAAGGCGGGATCAGAATGACAATTTATTTATTTCTTCTTTGTTCTTCTTTTTACTTTTTTCTTATTTGTTTTTTTTACTACGGCTTTCTTAACTGTCTGTTTTGCACTTTTCAATTCCTTAACAACAGCATGAGCGGCTGCAAGTCTTGCAATAGGTACTCTGAAAGGAGAACAGCTTACGTAATTCAAACCAATTTTATGACAGAACTCAACGGATTTTGGTTCGCCGCCGTGCTCGCCGCAAATTCCGATTTTAAGATCCGGGCGGGTAGCACGTCCACCTTCGACAGCAATTTTCATTAAACTGCCAATCGCTTCTTGATCAATTGATTGGAACGGATCTTCCGGAAGAATTTTCTTATCAAGATATTCAGGTAAGAATCCGCCGATATCATCTCTTGAGAATCCAAATCCCATTTGAGTTAGATCATTTGTACCAAATGAGAAAAATTGAGCAACCTCCGCAATCTTGTTAGCTGTTAAACAAGCACGAGGAATTTCTATCATCGTTCCGGTTAGATGCGGAATTTTCTTGATTCCGAATTTCTCACAAACTTCTGCATATACTTTTGTAATTATTTGGTATTGATGTTTGATCTCATTAACATGACAAGTAACCGGAATCATGATTTCGGGAAATGGTTTTTTCCCTTCTTGCAATAATTCTGCAGTTGCTTCAAAGATCGCTCGAACTTGCATCTCGGTAATTTCAGGATAAGTAATTCCAAGACGAACACCGCGGTGACCCATCATCGGATTGTTTTCATGTAATGAATCGGCTCGTTTAGTTAATTCATCAAGTGAAATTCCTAAGCTCGCAGCAAGTTTTTCTCTTTCATCTTGTCTTGTTGGTACGAATTCGTGAAGCGGAGGATCAAGAGTTCTAAATGTTACAGGATAACCGTTCATCGCTTCCATAGTTCCTTTAACATCATGTTTTACGAAAGGGAACAATTCATCAAGCGCATTTCTTCTTTCCGTTTCGGTATTTGAGTGGATCATTTTACGAAGTTTGAATAACGGCTCTTCGGAATCTTTTCCATAGAACATATGCTCGGTTCTAAATAAGCCGATGCCTTCAGCACCGAATGCACGTGCACGAGCTGCATCTTCCGGTGTATCAGCATTTGTTCTAACTTTTAATTTTCTTACAGTATCACAAATTTTCATAAATGCTTGGAAGTCAGGGTTTTCTTCTGCAGCTTTGATCATAGGCAGTTCACCAAGATATACAGTTCCTTTGGAACCATTTAGAGTAAGCCATTCACCTTCACGTACTGTATAATTTCCAACGGTAAAATATTTTTCATGATAATTTATTTTAACAGAACCTGCACCAACGATACAACATTTGCCCCAACCTCGGGCAACGAGTGCAGCGTGTGATGTCATTCCACCGCGGCCCGTAAGTATTGCTTGTGCAGCTCGCATTCCTTCAATGTCTTCCGGATTTGTTTCTTCACGTACAAGAATAACTCTCTTACCTTCTTTAGCCCAAGCCACAGCATCATTTGCTGAGAAAACAACTTGTCCTGATGCGCCGCCTGGTCCTGCAGGTAATCCCTTTACAATAATATTAGATGTGAGTTCTGCATTCGGATCTATAATCGGGTGAAGAAGTTCATCCAATTGTGAAGATTGGACTCGCATAACAGCTTCTTCTTTTGTAATTAATTTTTCTTTGTACATATCAACAGCCATTTTAACTGCAGCAGGTCCGTTTCTCTTTCCAACGCGGCACTGAAGCATATAAAGTCTGCCTTCTTGAATTGTGAATTCAATATCAAGCATATCGTGATAATGTTTTTCAAGTGAGCGTTCAATTGCATAAAGCTGTTTATAAGCAGGAACCATAGCTGTTTCAAGAGAAGGAAGATCGCTTGTATGTTCAGTCTTTCCAATTTCATTGATTGGATTTGGTGTTCTGATACCCGCAACCACATCTTCACCTTGTGCATTCGGCAGCCATTCACCATAAAAATAATTCTCTCCTGTTGCAGGATTACGTGTGAATGCAACACCTGTCGCAGAAGTATCTCCCATATTTCCAAAAACCATTGATTGAACATTTACAGCAGTACCCCATTCATCGGGAATATTTTCTATTCTTCTGTATGATATAGCGCGTT
This sequence comes from Melioribacteraceae bacterium, assembly GCA_041658245.1. Lineage (GTDB taxonomy): Bacteria > Bacteroidota > Ignavibacteria > Ignavibacteriales > Melioribacteraceae > Fen-1258. Next base: position 7,586 of record JBBAAM010000002.1, on the reverse strand, counting down.
TACCCATCCAGCTTTGGAATACAGCAGAGACAGCTCCCCATAATTGATTCATAGGATTTTCGGGAAAAGGTTTGCCGAGAACTTCATAAACTTTTGCTTTGTAGATTTCTATAAGTTCTTTTAAATCATCCGAACTTAGATCAGTATCACTTTTTGCACCGCGAGCTTCTTTCATATTGTGAAGTTCTTTTTCTAATTGCTGGCGGACACCTTTACCTTCTGCTGGTTCGATACCGGCAGCTTTTTCCATTACAACATCGGAATACATTTGGATCAAGCGGCGGTGTGAATCATAAACGAAACGGGGATTATTTGTCTTCGCTATTAAAGCTTCGCGTGTTTCATTATTCAATCCTACATTTAATATTGTTTCCATCATACCGGGCATTGATGCACGCGCACCGGAACGAACCGAAACGAGCAACGGATTTACTTTGTCTCCAAACTTTGCGCCCATCTCTTTTTCAACTTTTGCAAGAGCAGCTTTAACTTGCTTATCAAGTTCTTTGGGATATTTTTTATTGTTCTTATAATATGTGGTACAGACTTCAGTTGTAATTGTAAAACCTGCCGGAACCGGTAACCCGATGTTAACCATTTCAGCCAAGTTTGCACCTTTGCCGCCTAGAAGTTCTTTCATGTCTGCTTTACCTTCAGCACGTTTGCCGCCGAAATAATAAACATACCTTTGTGTTGCTTTAGCCATTGATCATTCCTCCAATAGTAGTTTTTCTTTTACTTTGTTTTGTTCATTGTTTTTATGATTTGTTCATTAAATAAATCTTGTTCATCGAGTTTGAGTTCGATCTTCAAATAAAAAATATCTATATCATCTAAATCTTTAGAGAATTTATTCAGTTTAACTGCATCTTTCTGAGTTGTTAAAACTGAATAAGAATTTGTTTCATAAAATTTCTTTCTGATATCCTGTACCTCTTTAAGAGTATAATTTTTATGATCCGGGAAAATCATTTTATTTGTGATATCAATTTTGTTCTTCTCAAGTGCGTTTAAGAAGGAGAATGGAAGAGCCACTCCGCATACGACCAAACTTTTCTGCCCTTGAAACTCATTCATATTAAAAAAGTGATGTGTTTTAACATCGTAAATTCCATCAGCTTGATAATAACCGGTAAATACATTTTTGTTCTCGAAATATTTTTTCAATTTATCCGGTATCTCAATTTTATCAGAGAATTTTCTATTAATGATAATAATATCTGCCCGCTTAATAGAATCAAAAGGTTCTCTCATTAAACCAAGAGGAAGCAAACTCTGTTCAATTTGTCCTGACTTGTACAAAAATTTTTGGTCAAAGATCACAACATCAACATCCCGATGAATCCATCTATGTTGAAATGCATCGTCAAGGATTATTGTATCAACTCCGGCATCATCAATAAATTGACGGGTTCCGTCTACACGTCTTTCGGAAACAGCAGTGGGAATTTTTAGCTCCTCGGACATGAAATACATTTCATCCCCGCATTCATCAACAGTTGAATAGATATTTTTTCCGTCGCTGACATAAACGTATCCGAGAGAACTTCTTCCGTAACCGCGGCTTAAAACTCCGACCTTTTTATTTATAGATTTCAAGTATGAAGCAATCATAATAACAGTTGGTGTTTTGCCGGAACCGCCGACTGTTAAATTTCCCACAGAGATTACCTTTGCATTTACCTTAACCGCATTGAATATATTTTTGTCAAAGAACCAGTTTCTTACTTTTATTATAAAAGAAAAAACTAACACTAAGGGCGATAATATCACTCTAAAAAAATTTAACACAACTGCAACGCATCCTTCTGCAATTTATTTAGGAGTGCTTCGCACTCAATTATTTTTTGATTTGTTTCCTCATAACCGAGACTATCATCAATTAATACCGGATCAGAATAAAGCACAACAACATTGGAAAATGGTTTGGGTATTTCGAAATGATCCCAACTTTTTAGGATAATTTTTTTTTTAATACCAATGCCTGCTAAGAATAAGGGCACATTTGTTTTTTTTGCCGAAACTACAGCACCGGCTTTCATTTTATAAATTGGTCCGCGTGGTCCATCCGGTGTAATTCCAAGAGAATAGTTCTCGCGGAGAAAATCAACCATTACAAATAACGCCTCATTTCCACCGATCGAACTGGAACCTCGTACAACTTTATAATTCCATTTCTCAAGTGTTTTTGCAAGTACTTCGCCATCCTTGCTTTGACTAACAAGTGCGGCAACATTTTCGTTCCTATGTATATACCAAGCGATCATCATACTACCATGCCAGAAAGCCAAAACAAAATTCTTCTTTTCGCTTGCGAGCTTTGTAATAGTTCCACCGTTAATAATTTTAATGCGCAGTGTTTTTATCAGCACTCTAATTGCAGAACTTGCAAATAGTATTCCAATATATCGAAGAACATCTCTCTGAAAATCACTAAGCTTCATTTAACAATGTATATATTTTTTGAGCGGTTTTTTTTGAAGCTCCACTTCCGCCGAGTTTTTCTTTTATCAAACCAAGTTTCTGTTTGATTGAATTATATCTTTGCTTGTCTTTTAATATTGCCTCAGATTTTGAATAAATATTTTCTGTATTAACATCGTACTGAATCAATTCGTCAATTACATCCTCACCAAGGATTATGTTAGCCATAGCAATATTTTTTATCTGAACCACAATTCTACCGAGCCAGTATGTTAAATAATTAGTAGAATAAACTACAATAAACGGAAGTTGAAACAACCCCGCTTCAAGTGTAGAAGTACCAGATTTAATAATCCCGAAATGCGAATGCTTAAACAAATCGTAAGTATATCCTTTTACCAACTTGTAATTGTTTTCTGTTGTTAAGTTTGTGAAAATACTTTCGTTGATGTTTTCTGAGCAAGCAACAACAGTCTGTAAATTAAAATCTTTTGAAAGTTTTACCGCAGCGTTTATGCACTTTGGAAATATTTTTTTGATCTCATGTTTTCTACTTCCGGGCAAAATGAGCAGTATTTCTTTACCTTCTTCTAAATCTAATTTTTTGTAAAGTTCTTCTTTGTTCATTAATGAGTAATTCTCAACATATTCTACCAAAGGATGACCAACATACTCAACGTCAACATTATACTTACGGTACATCTTTTCTTCGAACGGGAATACAACTATCATTTTGTCAACAACTTCTCTGATTTTATCAATCCTGCCTTTACCCCAAGCCCATACTTGCGGTGATATGTAATAGATAACTTTCTTACCAAGCTCGTGCAGTCTTTTTGCAATATTTAAATTAAAGCCGGGGTAATCTATCAATACAATTGTTTCAATTTTTTCTTCAGCAATTTTGCGAAGTAATTCGTTTCTTACTTTCGATATAAACGGAAGATGTCTTAACACTTCTATAAATCCGAGGAATGCCATTTGTTTAATATGGAATTGTGCATTCATTCCCGCTGAAATCATTTTGTCTCCGCCAATTCCAAAAATCTGGAGCGACTGATCTAACTTGAACAATTCTTTGATCAGACTAGAACCGTGTAAATCACCCGATGCCTCACCGGCTATTATCATTATTTTTTTATTCAACTCAATACAAAACGAATTATTACTAAAAAAGAGATGGCTAAAATTGCCTGCATAGTTCTACTTTCCGAACGCAGACCGGCTTCTAAATTTAACGGCGGCTGTTCAATTCCGGAATTACGATACTTACTTAAATTTGGAATTAACTTCGGAACAGCTTTTAAATAGTCTTCGTAATTTTTTCCAAACTTAGTTTTAAGAAATCCCTCTTCTTCTTTTATGATAACCGTGTACTGCCAGAAAAAAAAGAGTAGCGCAGCAATTTGAAGATAGGGGAATTGTGCCATAGACATAATTCCAACACCGAGATACATCAGCATGTTGCCAAGATAAAGCGGATTGCGTACGTAAGCGAAAGCACCGGATACAACTAAATATGTTCCGCCGAATCCGTCTGTAGTTCTTGTTTCGCTGCCTGCATAACAAACGCCCCACAATCGGAAAAACTCACCGAAGAGTACAATTACAAAACCAATTATAATAGTTATAACAGTAGCTTCTTGAAAAATCAGCATTAACAATACAAATGGAAGCGGTGTATAACTTCTGTACTTGAAAATTTTTGATGCTATATTCATAAAACCGTCATTAGTTAATTGACAACTATCCTTGAATAAAAACTTCTCTGCGTTTAAGTTCTGCCCGGTGTCTTTTCTTAAGACGTTTTTTTCCTTTAAGCTCTTCTAATTTTTCAACCACATCGTTAAAAGTTGAATATGGGAAATATGTAATTCTATTTACTTCGCAATATTTTAGGAGAGAGTTCTTTGCGAAAATAAAATCACAGAATTGTGCCGGACAGAAATCTGTAAATCCATCACCAACATAAACCGTATAATCTTCATCGCCGCTAAAATTAAGAATATGATTGCGTTTGCAGTTCGCACATTTTGTGCATTCTTCATCTGTGTAAGGAAATGATGGCATCAATTGATTTTCATTTCCAAAGAATAATTTATTAGTACGTGTTTCAACGTGACCCAATCCTTCTCTCTTTAGAAATTTATCAATGTAATAATCAAATCCATCGCTTAGAATTTTTAATTCGGATTGACCATGATTGCACCAATCAACAAATTTTACAAATCCGGGATCAATTTGAATACCTGTAAGAAATTTATCGAACTCATCGTGATCTAATTTCGCAATTGTATTGCAAGTTGCTTTCCATGCGTCCGTAGCTTTTATTTTATAACTCATCCATTCGTTTGCAATCTCAAGAGCTTTTTCTGAATCGCCAAAGTGAAGGAACATCGCTTCGCCGACATCCTTCTGAGAAATTGTACCATCGAAGTCAACAAATATTTTAAATGTTTTGTCGTTCATATTCTTAATCTTACTCTTAATCTTTATCTTACTCTTAATCTTTATCTTACTCTTGTACTTTATCCTCCGGTATCTCTTCAAAACTAACACCTACTAATTTAGAAACTCCTTCTTCCTGCATCGTAATACCGTACATAGATTCGGAAGATTCCATTGTGCGTTTGTTGTGCGTAACAATAATGAATTGTGTTCTTGTGCTGAACTCTTTAATAAGTTTTGTAAATCTGTCTATGTTGGCATCATCAAGCGGCGCATCTACTTCATCCATTATACAGAAGGGACTTGGTTTGACTAAATAAATTGCAAAAAGAAGCGCTGTTGCTGTTAAAGTTTTTTCCCCTCCGGATAAAAGTTCTATCGAAGTCGGACGCTTGCCTTTCGGTTTAGCCATAATCTCGATCTTTCCTTCTAGCGGATCAATTCCTTCTTCAAGATATAGATCTGCTTCATCGCCGGGATTAAATAATGTTTGAAAGATTGTTGTGAAGTTCTGTCGAATTTTTTCAAACGTATCCATAAACAGCTGTTGTGCGGTTTCATTGATCTCATTAATTGTTTTGATGAGATCTTTTTCCGAATTGACCAAGTCATCGCGTTGTTTGTGTAAAAAGTCTAAACGTTTCTTCTCTTCTTCGTATTCTGAATAAGCCAGCAAATTGACAGGTCCGATATTCCTTATTTTTTCTTTTAAAGTATGAACTTCATTTGTAGTACCTTCAAAATCAAAAGTATCAAGATCGTCAAATTGCTTTAGAGCCAATTCGATCGAATAGTTTTCTTTAATATGTTCGATCAAATTTTCAGAGCGGAGTTTGAATTCATTTTCTTTTATTTCAAAAGCATGAACTTGATCCGAAACAGTCTGCCGTTCATTTCTTAATGCATTAAGATGATTTTCAAATTGTGCTGCTTCATCCTTAACGACTTTTAATTTATCATTGATCTCTTTTTCTTCGGTAAGTAATGTTGTTCGGGATGTATTAATCCGGACTAATGATAAATTAGATTGATCAATTATTTCTTGTAAAGAATTAGTCTCAACTTCATTTGATTGCAAATCAGACTTACGTTTTTCTATTCCGTTTGTAATTGATAACTGATTTGCTTCGGTCCGCTTAATTGCGTTGTGAATATTTTCGATCTGTCCTTTTAATCTTTCAAGTTCAAGTTTTCTTTCGTTCTGAAGATCCACAAATTGATTAAAATCATTTTCAAAGTCGCTCAATTCATTTTCATGCATTGAAATATTTTCATCAACCGAATATTTTTTCTCAAGAAGAACATTGATCTCTTTTTCTAATCCTGACGCTTGGACAAATAGCGAATTTGATTTATCAGCGAGTTCTTGGATATCTTTTTGGGCAGACTCGATCTCTTCATTGGCTTTATTCTTTTCAAATTCGAATTGAGAGATTTGTTTTTCGATATTTGAAATATCGTTCGAGATTAGTTTTTCGCTGTCGCTAAGATTCTTTAAGTCAATCCGCGATATTTTCCCTTCTGTCTCAGCAATAAAAGCTTGCAATCTTGCAAGATTAGATTCGTGCTTAGGATACTCTTTGATCAAATTATCAAGAAGTTGTCTTCTTCCAAAAATTGTTTCATCTTGCTTAGGCAGTGAACCGGCTTCAACTACTCCGTCATGTTTTACAAAGTCACCATCTAAAGTTGTGAAATTAAAATCCGGATATTTTGAATTAAGTTCTATCGCAGATTTAAGGTCTGAAGTAACTCCAATTTTTGATAAGGCTTGTTCAAAATAGGGGAGCCAATTGTTTTCTGTTTCTACAAAATCTTTTGCCCAACCTAGGAAGGATTCTTCCTTCATAAGTTTCTTTTCTTTTCTCTTAAGATTGAACGATGTTAAATTATCAAGAAGAGATTTTTTAGAATTGTTGTTCGAGCGAAGGAGATAGAATGAAACTTTGCCGAGATCATTTTTCTTTAAGTAATCAATTGCATTTTGAAGATCATCAAAACTATCAACGAGCAGATTATTCAACACAGATTTTAAGGCAGCTTCGAGGGCGAACCGGTATTTTTCTTGAGTGTTTCCGACATCGGCAAAAATATTTTTATTCTTTTTTGTCCACTCTTTATTTTCTAAAAGTACTTTAGCGCCTTTTGAGATACCCTCAAGATTTGCGATCAACGTTTGAAAGAAAGCAATCTTTTCTTTGAGTCCGGCAAGTAAAGTTTTTTCTTCAATCTCTTTTTGCTTAAGCGAATTTAATTCATTCTCGAGTTCTTGTTTCTCTTTTTCACGAAGAGCAATTAATAATCCTGCTTCTTTAAGCTTATTTTCAGTGTTGGATTTTTCAGCATTGAGTTCTTCAATAAATCCGACTGTCTTAGCGATTGTATTAGTAATGCTTTGTATTTTATGATTAAGTTTTTCAATGTTAGAATTATGATTAGCAAGCTCTTTCTTTAAACTAGCTAAGTAATTTTCCTTGTCTGAGATTTCACGAAGTAGATCAAATCTCTCTTCGTTACTTTGCTTTAATTGTACACGTTTACTCTCTAATGATTCCTTCTTTTCAACTATGGTTTGCTCGTTATCTATAATTTCATTGTTCTTATCTGATAAACTATCCGAGTGAGATTTAAGTTGATTGTTACTTCGTAAGATGTATTGATCAGCATCTTCAAATTGCTGCTGTAGTTCTGCAATTTCTCTTTGTAACCGTTCG
>JBBAAM010000001.1:0-207119 GCA_041658245.1 Melioribacteraceae bacterium | reverse complement strand
TCGGTCGTGCACCCGGACCGGATTCTCCGCCAACAATTACCCAATTAATATTTGTTAGATCGAGATTATCAATTGGTCCAATCAACGGTTCGATAGATAGAAATTTTATCTGCGCATTTGTTTCCCGCAAATGATCAATTCTATAAGTGTAATTTTGATTCTCTACGCTAACACCCATCCAAATATTTTCGCTCCACAGAATTATAGGATCGAGTTTCAATAAAATATCGGAACGCTTTGTGAGTACCTGGAAACGATGCCAATTAGCTTTATTCATAACTTCGAAAGTCCGCATCAAAAAATTAACCGGAATATCTTTGTGAAATAAATCGCTCATTGAATTGACAAAAATCGTCTGTGGCTTTTTCCAGGTGAGAGGAAGATAGAGAGCGCTTTCATGAACTGATAACTTAAACCCGTCTTTATAATTTTCAGAACCCATGGCTTTGAGACGTTTTGCCATTCTCTCTGCATAACAAAACTTACAACCGGGACTAATCTTATTACATCCGGTAACCGGATTCCAGGTTGATTCAGTCCATTCTATTGATGATTTGAGTGCCATGCTAAAATTCCAATTTGGGTTCAGTGTTTCTCTTCTTTACTTTTTTTCCAATTTGTTAGCTAATCCAAACTCTTCAAGTATTTCTTCTGCCATCTTTTCAGTGAGAGAATAATCATAAAGTTTTTCTTTAGTATTTACAACGAGATAAAAGTCCAAGAGAATATGAGGATGTATTGATTTGTTTATAAATCCAGTGTTCCGAAAGTCTCGGTATGTTTTTGATTGATGTCAATAATTTGGAATCTGGTAGTAATTTTTGCCTTAAGTAAATCTAATGGTTTTATACTTCTTGTATCGGATGTTACAAAATACTTTATGTTAATTTCCGTATCAGCTTGCGCAAACAGTTTTGTGTCGTTCGGGATTAAGATGCGTTCCGTTGAATCTAATTGTCCCGCTTTTTTTGCCTCGAAGATTATTCTCGCAAACTCACCCGCCTTCTTTGAATGACTAAGATTAAAAGGAAGTATTTGAAGGTTCTTCAACGGAAGCTGATCAACAGTACCGAGAACACAAAACTCCGCAACACTTATTGTAGATATAACCATAAAAATTTCTTTTTCAAGGAAGTAATGATAATATCCGTCGGCGTTTTTAAACAACGGATCTCTCTCATTTAAGAAGCGGAGAAAAAAACTTGTATCAAGCAGCGCACTTTCAGGCATCATAACCCCTAATTTCTCTAAGCCAGTCGTCGGGATTAATATTATTCAACCAGGTCATTGCTTTTCGTCGCAATGATTTCAAATATTTTTCATCATACCTGGTATTGTAATCAATTAACTCAAGGAACTTAAAATTATTCTTATCTATTTCCCCGGTTTCTGAATTTTGTTTTCCCACCGCGCGAATTCCAAAAGTCTTATAAAGTAAATTTTCTTCCCTATCGGCCAAAAATTGCTGCGGTGTTTGTATTATTATAGTTCCGAGTTCTTCGGTTACCAAATGGATATTTGCTTTATCTTTACCTCCAGCATTGGTTATCTTACCGTAAAAGTATAATTCAGCATCTACCCAAAAAGTTGAATTACGAAAATAGTGTGTTGATGTGTCAATCTGAATTTTACCGGAATCCGGCAGCGAAGTGGAAATGGAGAAAAAGTAATTCTTTTTTATCGCTTCTTCTTGAAATGCTTCAATTGCTTTCGCGGTGTTTACATCAAGAAAATCTATGCTTTGATTTGTGTTTACTGCCGATAGAACGGCATTAAACCCGATTACCGCTTGCATTACGGTTTTAAAGATATGTTTTACGGAACCGTCTTCTATTCTATAACTGACTAATGGGCGTTCTCTTCTTTCACCGGGGAAAAGAAGCTTCTCAGCATTTTCGATAACGGCAATCACTTCCTTTATATCATAATTATCTGGTTTAAGCTCAAGATTCCCCTTTTGCCCTTTAATGCTTATTTCTATGTAACCTATCTTTTCCATGTATTAAATTTACAAAAATATTTTTGCTATCTGCTATAGCTTACACTCCAAACTCTTCCAATATTTCCTTTGCCATCTTTTCGGCAATTGACCATTCGTGTGTTTTTTGTTTTGCATCGGCTTCAAGCTGCGCTCTCAATTCTTTTATATATGCGTGGTAATTCTTTAGTATCTGCTCAACAATTTTTTCTTTGGCAGGAATTTTAATTTGATAACCACTTTGACGTGAAAGTATTTCTGCAAATTCCGCTTTGGCTTCGCTGTCTACTTCAAAAATTGTTTCTCCATCTTCGGTTTTCATCTGGTAGTTGTTAAAGAATGAATCCGGCGTTAGCGGTTTGCCGTTTGTAGAATACGTTTCAAACTCAAGCTCTTCATAATTGCCTTTTGTGTAGAATGCTTGCGGAAATTTTCTTGTTCCATCCGGCAGGCAGTCTGCAATTACATCTTCTTTTACTTTATCGAATGCAAAGTTTTTATCTTCTTTCTGTTTCTTCTTGCGCATCTTGGGCAGTTCAAGCCGCTCTTTAACAAGCTCACATAAGCCGTCATAAATTTTGGGAAGATATATCTCTGCATCCAATCCAAGCGCTTCAAGTATTTTTGTATCCAGTTCTTTTCTATCTTTTTGTTTTACTTCATTGAATGTTGGTAAAATTTTTCTATTTAATATTTTTTTATCTAGTCCAGTTGCATCAAATAAAGATGGATTAACAGTCTCACAAAGTTCTGCTTCATAAGTCATATTATCTAAAGCGCCTTCACCTAGATTTATTCTTCCATTGATTTCTATAAAGAGGTATTGAAGTGTCGAGTTCAAAATATATTTCACCTTATTCAGATTTTTTTTGTTGAATAAGGTTATTTCATATAATCTATCTGCAACAAAGAAATCATTATTCTCTATGATTGGGAATCTATCATTGAAAGCTTTCGGCCAGAGTAAATTTGAGAACTCTTTTATTTCAATTCCCCACCAATAAGTTCTTCCTTGAACAGAAGGAACTTCAGTCCATGGAATGTTTTCTTTTGTTCTTTGTTTCTCTCCCCACTCAATATATTTCAGCGCGTGAGTATTGCCATTCTTTCGCAGCTCTGCTTTGCTTTCGTTGCACAAAAATATTTTGTATTTCAGTTTAGCCGGATCTATTGTAATACTCTCGGATTCTTTGGGACTTTTAATTACCGGACGCAGATGTTTTTCTTCAATGAGTCCTTCCCATCCTCTTGCATTTTTGCAATTCACACATCCTTCTGCTTTTTCTTCACTCTCAATAATTTCAAGATAGAAAAATTCATTAATCCCTGTTGTGTAACCTCTCCTAACTTCCGCAATATCTTTAAGAGGAATAAGTTTGTCTTTGCATTTATCAAGTAGATCAAAATAAACATCGGGCGCGCGTAAGTATTTACCCCACTTTGCAAGCTCTCCTTTCTCTTTCAATTCTTTTTCAAGAAAAGACTGCTTAACCAATCTTACTCTCATTTTTTCGTCATCAAGCGAAGAGATGTCTTCTGTAACCGATTCTGTTTTGGAATTATGTTCTGCTGTTTCAATCAGATCAACAAGCGAGTCTATTGTCTGCCATCTCTTTATAGATTCCAATTTCAAATCTTGATAAGGAATCAGTTCTGCAAATTTCTTTTTCAGTTTTACAAAGCGGGCAATGTTTTTGCCGCGCGCTTCCGCATTGTTTTCTTTTTCAAGAACAGTAACAACAGTATTAACGGCGGCATCGTCGAACCACGGTTCAGCCCAAGAACCAATTACCACCTTTATCTTGAAGTGATCCAAAAAGAATTCTTTAAGCACCGAACCGTAAGAAACATCTAACCACGAATTGGAAGTGATGATTGCGAACATTCCGTTTTCCGCAAGCAGTGTTGCAGTGTGAATAAAGATGTATGTGTAAATATCCGCTTGACCGGAAAGCCGTAATTGAATGCTTCCTTTATCAACGTAACGGTGAATTTCTTTTGTGAATTGTTCCGGGGAAAGCTTCTTCAAGTGATCTATATGACCATCGTTAATTGCCGATGTAGTAAAAAGTTTTTGATAGGATAGGAAATAATCTTTTGCAAGAACTTTGGTAAGATAAAGCTTGTAACCTTTTTCTTCTTTCTCTATCAGTTCTTGACGGATGAAAGGAAAATTTCCAACAATGGCAGAGAACTCCGGCATCTTAACATTAACTTTCTTGAAGACTATATTCGCCGATGGCGGAGGGAAATCAAACGAATCGCCTTTATTCACCTTAAAAATATCTGTTCTTCTTACGCGCGGAAAGTTTTCGAAATTGGCACCATTTTGCCTGAACAAATTTATAGTTGCAAGCTCTGCCGGAAACTTTGCAATATCAAAACCCCAAATCTTTTCCAGCAATTGGTTATGATTTATTTGACGGGAGAGATGTTTTAATCTATCATAAATGCGGATTAAAAAAGTGCCGGAACCGCAAGTTGTATCGGCAAAAAAAGCGTCTTCTTTATTAACCACAAAACCGAGAATAAAATCTACAAGGTTTTCGTTTGTAAAGTATTGACCGAGCTGATGGCGCTTAGCCGGATCAATAATTTCTTCAAACAATTCGCCTATCACATCTTCCGGAAGTTCGCCGAAGTGATAAACTTTCATTTCGGAAAAGAGATCGTGAAGATCGTTATAGCAAGATTTAGGAATACCGAACTCTTCTATTTCAGATTCTTCAAAAACAGCTTGCCAATCTTTTTCTTGCGCCTTTGCAAATGCAATCTTTAAGAAGCGTTCTAAATCTGGTTCATCATTGATGTATAGATCTGGTAGATCGTTAAAATATCTTCTGATAGTAAGATAGAAGATAATTTTTGTGACAAAACTGTAAACGCTTTGCCGCGCAATTAACTTGTAATATTCAGCCGGGTCATTTAATGCAATGCCTTGCTCTTTGCAGTAAGAAATTATCCGCGTTCTTTTACTCTTATCTTTTGCGATATCGGAATAATGCTTTTCGAATTGAGGAACAAGTTTGTTTACCGTTTCTCTGATGTAATTAACAAAGAAAACTTTATCCGGCTTGAATTGTCTGAACTTTCCCGTATCGTTGAGATTAATTATTTCATCGCATATACGGGCAATATATTTTTTAATTGTTGCTTGAACATCACCTCGAAGCGAATCGTTAATATTATTCATTGCCTGCATTGGCTCTGAAGTATGGAGACTTAGTTTGTTGTTTTTCAGTTCATAGGCGTTAAAGCTCTGAAAATCCCACGTGAAGCAATACTTAACTCCGTAATCAACCGCTTTCTTTCTGAACGTTTCTAAATCTTCTTTATTGTCGAACGGAGGCTTTATTTCGATGTAAGAATAAGCTTGCCTTGCTTCTCTGTTTATCCATAAAACAATATCACCGAAATATGTTTTTGAATCATACTTTGCGGGCGATTCGTTGGTAGTTTCTTTAAAAGGGAATTTATTCCGGTTAATGTTTGCGTTAAACCATTCTGAAAGTTTGCTTATAAGTTCACGCTCGTTCGTAGTAGAAGTTCTTTTTGCCATTAAATACTATTCCATTTATACATAACAATTATAATTTACTCAAAACAAGTTTTCCTTACAACCAGCAATCATTCCTCAACACTAATCACCAACTAAAACTCCCAACTCTAATCAAACGCAAATGTAATTCTCTTTGCAGTATTTGGTCTTACAACAGATTGAAAATCCGGGTACCAAAATTCATTTCAAGAAACCCAAAATCTAAACTGTAATTCAAGTTCTAAACAGTTTTAACATTTATTATATGGCAAAAGATTTTTCTCTTAACTATTATGCACTGTGCATCGAGTTTATTAATTAAATAAGAACCAATGGAGAAAACAATGAAGCCAACCAACGTGTGGAAATATTTATCTCTCTTTCTACTCTTATCTTCAAATAATTTTCTTGCTCAGAAACTTGATATGGAATTATTCAAAGGATTCAAAGCACGAAGTATCGGACCTGCAGGAATGAGCGGAAGAATTACCGCAATTGATGCCGTTCAAAAAGATCCCGATATAATTTATGTTGGCTCTGCAAGCGGAGGTTTGTGGAAATCAACAAGCGGAGGTGTTGCATGGGAACCAATATTTGATGATCAGCCCGCAGCTTCAATCGGCGCTCTGGCTATAGATCAAAATGTGCCGGATATAATTTGGGTTGGTACCGGTGAAGGAAATCCAAGAAACACTCAAACAAGCGGTAATGGTGTTTACAAAAGTCTTGATGCCGGAAAGACATGGAAATTTCTTGGGCTGGAAAACACGCGCAACATCCACAGATTAATTATTGACCCAACAAATTCAAATATAGTTTATGTCGGCTCTCAAGGTTCTGCTTGGGGAGAAAGTTCGGAACGTGGTGTATTTAAAACAATAGACGGCGGAAAAACATGGCGCAAAGTTTTATTTGTTGATAACAAAACCGGAATTGCAGATCTAATTATGGATCCCTCCAATCCCAACAAACTAATTGCGGCTATGTGGGAATTCAGACGTTTGCCATGGTTAATGAAATCCGGCGGACCGGGTGCCGGACTTTTTATCTCTTACGACGGCGGAGAAACATGGCAAAGAAAAACCGATAAAGATGGTTTACCAAAAGGCGAGCTTGGAAGAATCGGTTTGGCAATTGCGCGTAACAATCCGGCAATAGTCTATGCACTCGTTGAAGCAAAAAAAAATGGTTTATACCGTTCGGATGACGGCGGAATTAAATGGCAATTAGTAACTGAAGAGAATGTCAGCAACCGTCCGTTTTACTATCACGAAATTTATGTTGATCCTCAAAACGAAAACAGAATTTATAATTTGTTCTCCTCTGTTACCATAAGCGAGGATGGAGGAAAAACCTTTAAGCCGTTAATTGAAGCAGATATTCATCCTGATCATCATGCGTGGTGGATAGATCCTAAAGATGGAAACCATATAATAGATGGAAACGATGGCGGTCTTGCAATTTCTTTAGATAGAGGAAAGACCTGGCGATTTATCGGCAACTTGCCGTTGGGACAATTTTATCACATCAACGTTGATATGGAAAAACCATATAATCTTTACGGTGGATTGCAAGATAACGGTTCGTGGAGAGGACCAAGCAGAGTTCTAAGTTCCGGAGATATTAGAAACAGTTATTGGGAAAATATTGGCGGCGGTGACGGCTTTGATGCTGCTGCTGATCAATTAGATTCTCGATACATATACAGTATGTCGCAAGGCGGAAACTTACAGAGACTTGATAAGATTAGCGGCGATAGAAAAAGCATTCGTCCCGTTCATCCGAATGGAGATAAATTAAGATTCAACTGGAATGCTGCTTTTGCTCAAGACCCGGTTAACAAATCTGTAGTTTATTATGGATCGCAGTATTTACACAAAAGCACAAACAAAGGAGATAGCTGGGAAATCATTTCTCCGGATCTAACAACAAACGATCCATCAAAACAAAAACAAAATGAGAGCGGCGGATTAACTTTTGATGTTACCGGCGCAGAAAATTTTACTACAATTCTTGCTATTGCACCAAGTCCGGTTACTGAAGGAATTATTTGGATTGGGACTGACGATGGGAATATTCAGATTACAAAAGACGGCGGCAAGACTTGGGAAAATGTTGTAAAAAATATCAAGGGTATACCGGAAGGTTCTTGGATTCCACAGATTAGGGCATCATCCTATAATGCAGAAGAGGCATTTGCAGTGATCAATAATTATAGAAGAGATGATTTGAGACCTTATGTTTTTCAAACAACAGATTTCGGCAAAACATGGAAGGCAATTGTAAAGGAAAGTGATGTCTCCGGATATGCGCTCACATTTATTCAAGATCCCATTCAAAAAAATCTTTACTTCCTTGGAACTGAATTTGGTTTTTACATTAGCATTGATGCAGGTAAAACGTGGACAAAATGGACGAGCGGTTATCCCACTGTTTCAACATACGATTTTGCAATCCAGCCGCGCGAAAACGATTTAGCAATTGCAACATTTGGAAGATCTCTTTACATCTTGGACAACATTCAACCATTGCGGGAATTGGCCAAAGAAGGTTCCGCTTTACTTTCCAAAAAAGTAAAACTGTTTGAAGTTCCTGATGCATATCAATATACATTTAAGTCCGCAACCGGTAGCAGTTCTACGGGTTCAAGCGAATTCCGTGGAGAAAATCTTTCACGGGGCGCAATGATCAATTTTTATGTCCAACCAGATACTGCAAAGGGCGGAGATAAAATTAAATTAGAAATTTTTGATAAGGATAATAATTTGGTTAGAACGCTTTCTCCAAAATTCGAAAAAGGATTTAACAGAACTTTTTGGATATTCGAAAGAAAAGGAGTTCGTATGCCGGGTATAGGTTTTGGTGGTGGTGGTGGAACAGGTGGCGGCCGCGGATTTATGCAAAGAGCCGGGGATGAACCGGCTGGTCCTAGTGTGCTTCCGGGTGAATACAAAATAAAAATTACTTACATGAATATTAAAGATTCAACAACAGTAAAAGTTTTCTCTGATCCACGGTTAGATATTAAGATGGAAAATCTAATTGAACGTGATAGTATGTATAAAGACTTTACACCAAAGATGGAAGCCGTTACAAAAATTACCGAGAAACTTGATGCGGCTGATAAAACCATTACGTTAATAGATGAAAAAATAAAAGATAAAACCGGAAATAATTTTACCGAATTGAAAAAGATGAGTAAAGCCGTAAAGGATTCCGTCAAAATTTTGAATGAGTTGATAATCCAGCCAAGAAATATTCAGGGTCTGATCACAAATGAAAATATTCTGAGTTCTCTTTTACGAAGGGCTTACGGTGCAATTACGGGTTACTGGGATAAACCCGGTGAAACCGAAAGAGTTAGTTTAATGATGTTTGAGAACGCTTATAAAAATGTTGCTGAAAGAATAAACAAATTCTTTGATACGAATTGGTCGGCTTATCGGAAAGCTGTAGAGGATGCGAAAATATCTTTATTTGAGAATTAAGATATATTCAAAAAAATATTGTGCGTAACTATTAGTTATCGGTTGTCGGTTGTCGGAAATTAATACTGACAACTAATAACTGATAACTGATAACCAACTAAAACTTCCACTTAGAATCAAACGCGAATGTAATTCTCTTTGCGGAGTTTGGACTTACGACGGATTGAAAATCCGGCGTTCCAAAATTCATTTCTAGAAATCCGAAATCTAAACCGCAACCAAGTCCCAGATTGAATTTATCAAATCCGCCGAGCGATAATCCTGTTCTTAAAGCAAAAAATCCTAACATCCAATCGGCACCGAGGGAAAATCTCGGTTTAGTTGAGTTACGCGGCTGATCATTGAATCCTTGATTGTAATCGAAAGCAATCAATAAATTATTTAATTGAAACGAGACACCGAGACGCAGCGCAGTTGCAAGCGGTGTGGAAAATTCGCTGATAAATTTTCCGCCGTCTTTCCCCGTTAACGCATCAACTAAAGAATCTCTCTGCACCTGGCTTGAAAGATCATCGAGGTATATCGGTGCGTTGGAAGAATACTGAGCAGCATTTTTATTCCATTTAACACTTCCGATATCAGTAATTGCAAAGCCGAAAGACCAGACATTATTTAACTTAGCATTCAACCCGAAATCAAAACCGAAACCATTTCCAGCCGGAGTTGGAAACGGTGAGAACTGAAAATCTTTTTTTGTCGTTGTGCTCTTATTGAAATCGTACTTAACATTAAAATCCGGTGAGAAAGCTGCATGCGCAAGAAAATCACCTTTGCCTGTTATAACGCTTCCATCGCCTGTAGTTAATTGAGTGTTAACGCGATCAAGTCCAACGTAAGCAAATCCTTGAATTATATTGAATGATACGCCGACAGAAATTTTTTGAAATACGGGAAGGATGTTCAAACTGCGCGCGTATGAAAAAGAATATTTTCTCAACCACCATGCTTTCAGTTTTGTATCATTAAAATTATAGACCTGGTTAAGAGGATTTCCATCCAAAGCGAGACTAACGATTCCTTTAGGAAAAGTTAAATTCGAAGAAATAATATCACCCATTGAAAACGCAAACGTTCCAAAAGCATTGCTTGGTTTAATGGAGATTGCAAAAAATTGTACCTGAACATCACCTGTTATTGCACCGCCGTCTGTAAACAAATTTTTTAATCTGCTTTTATCGGCATCGTTTAAATACCGCCCAATAGTTTTACCATTCGCATCGGTTGTTCTGTATCCGAAAAAATAATTGTACTCATCAACCGAAATAAAATTAGTGCCGATGCTGCCGGATAAAGTTGGGAGAGGGAAAGGAATTATAAATTCTACATGCTTTAATGAGTCGTTAAATAAATTTGCCGGATTATTTCCAAGTGCACGGAGACCGAATGATGACGTTACTTTGGTCTTTCCCATTGCATCGGAACGCGCATCGCTCATTCCAATTGAACCGCCGGGTTGTGAATAAACATTTGCTGAGAGAATGAAAACTAAAACGAAAAATAATTTGTATGATTTCATTTTCATTCCCCCTTCGGATTAATGTGGTAATTTGTCGAACCCGAAGCGAAGAACTTGATCACATTATCTGTCCTAAACTTTACCGCTTGATTTCCAGATCCCGATGTGCTGAATCTAATCCTAACACGCATGAAAGTCGCTTTAGTGATTTTATCAATTTCACTTTTTAAGGTCTTCACAGTTACGTTTTGAATTGTGTTTGATGTAACGTTTCCGTTAGCATCAACCACAGCTCCGTTTACATTAATAACTGTATCCTGATCTGAATACTTAGGCGGAAAATACATTAAAAAGTTTTTGTTCTGATCGTAAAGTTTAGCCGTAAAACTAATTGATGCCGGAATTCCATTTGTAATTTTTAATGCTGCCCCGAGAAAATTAATATCTTTTATTTGATTGCGGTCGTCGTTTGACAGATCAACTTTAACTGAATCACTAAACTCCCCTCCGCCCAATCCGAACTCTAAAGGAAATTCCATTTTACTATTTATGGTTACTTGATCATTCTTGTTCAGATTTATTGTTTTACGATTTGGATTAACCGTTCCCCCGGTATAAATTACTATTGAATCCGGGAATTGAGAAAATCTATTAAAGAACTTACTAACACTGTCTGCATTGAATGTAATTACTGAATCAACCGGTGAAATAATTATTTTATCAAGAGTTCTTGAACTTAAAGACATAACGCTTCTTTGCCCAATCGTGTTTCGCGCTTCAATACTTCCGTCAATGCTAAATTCAACATTTGCAGTTGATCTAAACCGGAGTTCGATTTTCGGATTTTTCAAATTGATCTGCTGGAACTGTAATTTCTTTTGTATGTCTTTTACATTAAGAGCGATGGTGCTTCTGGTTTTTTCCAACACAGTTGGCTTTAATTGTCCTGAATATTCCGACACCATAAGGTTACGGTACTTAGTTTTTATTCTTAATGATTTGTCCGGTAATGTAATTTGCTGTCCGTTGCTTCCGGTTGAAGAAATTTTAGATTCCAGACTCAACTGATTTTTTACTCTTACGCCGGGTAATATTGGAATTGATTTCACTGTAACAGTTTGCAAAGGTAAAACTTCAACTGGTGCGGATGGCTGAGCGATGATTTCACCCGACCCGGCATTTTTTAGTACCAAATTTCTAAGTGTAATTTTCATGGGTAAAGGAAAAAAATTTGTAATCTCAATATCAATAAAACCGGATTCGATTTTTATTGATTCAAACTGATCTGCCAGACTAAAATTTCCTGTTACATTTGTTTCCGGAACGGCAGGAAGAACTACCCGCATACCGGGACTGACCGGCGGACTGATCCATGAAAAATCAATGTCTGAAGTAACAGAATCGGAATTGATGCTGATTGCTCCATTTACTCCGGGTAAATCTGATTTCAGTTTACTGCTTAATATTATCTTATCCATTTGCTGTATGTTTGTGTAGTAGAGCAAATTTCCGTTCGTAACATCAGTATAATGCTGGATTGAAGAAGATTTGTTCTCGAGAATATCAAACATCGTATAGCTTTTGTTGGCAATAGGAACGTTTAGTGAAACGTCCCAATTCGGCGCTGTTGGTTCCATATTAATATTGCAAGATTCGATCAGCGCAATGAAGAACATAAAAATGAGTACACGGTAAATTATCGAGTGCTTTCTAAATAAATTCATTTTAATCCCTTTTGATTTATACAACCTAACCACTTGGGAAAAGTTAGAGATTTATTTCTGTTTGAACAAGGATAGAAAGCACAATCCAAATCCGGATGTATGACCGTTGCTTCCAATAATGTTTTGTTTTTAACAATTCTTAACAAAAATTACCATCTAATTTCAATTCTCTTTACCTTATTTTTTCCTTTGTCTTTTTATTTGACTCAATTAAATTTTATTTTTGTTAAAACTACAATCACGAGGCAGCAATGAAAAAACTTTACATTATCATTATGTTAATAATTTTAGTTTCTACAAATTATGCTCAAGAGAATTTACTCCTCCGCTTCCCTGCACTAAATAACGACGGTTCAAAGATTGCTTTCTCTTTTCAAGGAGATATATGGACTGTTCCATCATCAGGCGGAAAAGCAACACGTTTAACTATACACGAAGCATATGAAAGCAATCCGATTTTCAGTTCCGACGGGAAGGAATTAGCATTTTCAGGTGCTCGGTACGGCAATAATGATATTTTTGTAATTCCAACTGAAGGAGGAACTGCAAAACAGCTTACATATCACTCAAGCAATGATTTAATTTCCAGTTGGTCAAACGACGGTAACATTTTATTTTCCACCTCACGAGAATTTGACCGCATCGAGAGACCGCTGGAGATTTATTCTATCTCATCAAAAGGCAGTACAGAGCAAAGAATTCTAGATGCAGTCGGATTTGAACCGATCATGTCGCCTGACGGAAGATTTCTTGCTTTTGTACGTGGTGATATTAATCCGATTCATCGAAAAGATTACCGCGGTTCATCAGTTAGAACAATCTGGTTATACGATACTAAAAACAAAAACTATATTCAGATTCCAGGATTTGAAACCAATAATATCAATCCTAAGTGGGGAGATTCTAAAACAATTTATTTCCTTAGCTCGATCAGCGGTGAGTATAATCTATATAAAATAAAAATTGATGATAACGGAAAAGCCATCGGCAATCCTGAACAGCTTACAAATTATCAAGATTATTCTATAAGATATTTCAACATTTCAAGAGACGGCGGTTCAATTGTTTTTGAAAAAGAGAAGAACGTTTATCTTATGAAAACTTCCGGCGGTTCTGCACAAGCAGTAAATGTTCAGATCGGTGCAGATGACCGTTTCGATCCTATTGAGTTTAAAACATATACAAATTCCGCGAACGATTATGCAGTTTCTCCTAACGGAAAACTTTTGGCATTCACAATTCGCGGAGAAGTTTTTGTTAAAGAAGCCAATAAAGAAAAAAACAGAAGTGTAAATTTATCCGATTCACCTTACCGCGATACCGATATTAGCTGGTTGAGCGATACTACCTTAATTTTCACATCGGATAGAAATGATAATAACTTCGATTTGTACATGGTTAAATCTGCAGATAAATCGCAGCCCAACATTTTTAAATCACTAAAGCACGATATTATTCGATTAACCAACACAGATGGAGATGAAAGCAGTCCAGCTGTTTCTAATGATGGAAAGAAGATAGCTTACACAAGAGGAACGGATAAAAAACAATTTGTGACTGCAGATATTTCCGCAGATGGAAAATTAAGTAACGAAAAAGTGTTAATTGACAGCTGGGCATCTCCAAACGGTGTTACTTGGAGTCCGGATAACAAATGGCTTGCCTACTCGATGGACGATCTTTACTTCAACACGGAAATTTTTATTCAACCCGCGGACAACTCAACTAAATCTGTAAATGTAAGCATGCATCCGCGTGATGATTCGCAGCCGTTTTGGAGCGCTGACGGTTCAAAACTCGGATTTATTTCTGCGCGCAATAACAGGAACAATGATGTATGGTTCGTTTGGCTGAAAAAAGAAGATTGGGAAAAAACAAAACCGGATTGGGATGAAAAAGAACCCGTGAAAGAAGAAAAGTCCGGCGACAAGTCAAACGTGAAAGGTGAAAAGAAAGACAGCATTAAAGTAAAACCGATCAAAATTGATTTTGAAAACATACATCAAAGAATTGTTCAAGTAACAAACTTTCCCGGAGAAGAATCCAACGTTATTATTTCCAAAGACGGCGAGACATTTTACTATGTAGGCAACAGCAGTACTGCTAAAGGACGCGACCTTTATAGTATTAAATGGGATGGAAAAGATCTCAAAGAAATTACAAAAGGCGGATCGAACCCGGGAAATCTTTGGTTAGACCGCGAAGGAAAATATTTATACTACACAAAAATGGGAGGGTCAATAAATCGTCACGATGTCAAAGATCCCAAAGCAGATAAATCCGAACCGCTTCCCTATTCTGCAAAATTAAAAATTGATTACACTGCCGAACGCACACAGATTTTTGAAGAAGCGTGGCGTACAATACGCGATGGATTTTATGATCCTAAATTTCACGGAAAAAATTGGAATGCTTTGCACGATAAGTATAAAGATCTATGTGTGATTGCATCAACATCGAATGATTTTGCCGATATGTACAACTTTTTACTCGGCGAATTAAATTCGAGCCACCAAAGATTTTCTGCGCCCGAAAGAGCCGAAACACAAAAAAACTCTACCGGACTTCTTGGTGTTGAGTTGATCCCCGCAGATAAAGGGATGAAAGTAGTTCGTGTTATACCAAATTCACCTGCGGATAAATCCAACAGCAAGCTCAACGTTGGAGACATCATCACAGCAGTTGAAGGATCTCTATTCGATAAGGACAAAAATTTTTACGAGATGCTGAATACACAAGCTGATGAAAAGATTTTACTTAATGTAAACGACAAAGACGGGAAAGAAAGAGAAGTTGTGATTCGACCAGTTGCCAATATACGCGATCAATTATATGAAGAGTGGGTTAAAGACAGAAAAAAACTTGCTGAAAAATATTCCAACGGAAGATTAGGATATATTCATATTCAGGGAATGGATATGCCGAGCTTTGAAGTTTTTGAACGTGAACTAACTGCAGCCGGTTATGGTAAAGAAGGGCTGCTTGTTGACGTTCGATACAACGGCGGCGGTTCTACAACAGATTACTTAATGACCGTGCTTAACTACAAACAACATGCTTATACAATTCCCCGCGGTGCCTCTGATAATCTTGAAAAAGATAAATTAAAATTCCGAGAATATTATCCGACCGGAGAACGCCTTGTATTTGCTGCGTGGATGAAACCTTCGATCGCACTTTGTAATGAAGGAAGTTATTCTAATGCAGAAATATTTTCTCACGCATATAAAACCTTAGGAATTGGAAAACTTGTCGGTGTTCCGACAAACGGCTCTGTAATATCAACAGGCGGAAAACAATTGGTGGATGGCTCGTCTGTTCGTTTACCTTTTAGAGGATGGTTTACAAAAGCAACCGATAAGAATCAGGAGCTAGGTCCTGCTATACCGGATATTATTGTTTACAACTCACCCGATTGGATTGCACGCGGTATTGATGAACAACTTAAAGCCGCTTGTGATGAGCTATTAAAAGAGATTGACGCAAAGAAATAAAAGACCCACTGTGTAATATAAACCCGACCTCTTAAAGAAGTCGGGTTTATTTTTTAACTAACTGACAGAATAATTTTAACCGGACAGTTAGTCTTCGTCTCAATGTTTTTCTTCTTATGATAATTCTGTATTGAAAATAATTGATTATTTTTGAAAAGCCTTTTTCAAAAAAATATTTTATTATCCGGAGGAAATACTCATGGCAATTATGATTACTGATGAATACATTTCTTGCAACGCTTGCGAAGCTGAATGCCCAAATATTGCTATCTATTCACCAGGATTAGCTTACAACATTGGCGGACAAGAATACGCAGCTTTATCGGAAGAACACACATATATCGTTCCAGAAAAATGTACCGAGTGTGTTGGTTTTTATGATGAGCCGCAATGCATACCAGTTTGCCCAACAGAAACAATCGCCCCAGATCCAAATCTTGTAGAGACAAAAGAACAATTGACTGCAAAAAAAGAATATTTGGATAAAGTTGGAAGATAACTTTTCTGTTTTTTATTTCAACCCCGGCTTGGTCGGGGTTTTTTATTTTAAACGGAACTTCATCCATTCCTTTTCGTTATAATGTTCATCATCCTTTGAGTATAATGAAATCTCTAACTTCAATTGTTTTAGTATTTCTTTTCCCAATATTTCTATTTTCCCAAACAGAACATGATACCAGCAAAACATTAAGTAATAAAAAAATTACGCCGAACGATAAGAAACTATTAAGTATTAAATCTAACCGTTTAGATACGGAAAGACTCAATCGTCTCGAAATTCGGCAAGATGATTTTAAGGTTCCCTTAAATCTGAAAATTTATCAAAAAATATTTGCCGATGAAAAATTTGGGTTCTACAGTTTTCCTCAGGAATATCTTAACAGCGGGCTTAGCAGCGATGAGTTAATGATTTTCGAGCAGAATAAATCGCTGACTAAAAGAATGCTGTCTGATATTTATGGCGAGGATATTATTGATCTTAAAAAAATATTAGAGACCTTGGGGATTACAAAAGATCAGATAGTAATGATTGCCGCTATTCTAAAATTCTTTTTATACAGCCCTGTCCCTTAAGAAAAATATTGTGTTAATTAATACAAGAAACTTATTTGCTAATCTATAGCTTTCCTGGACAAACTAGATATTCCATGAATAAATTGGTTGGACCTGTCTCTTTATTAGATTATTAATAATTTTATAGTGAGAATATCTTTTTTAGTTATATTGCGATCAATTCTTTCCGTATGGGTCTGTAAAACTATTAATAATTAAAAAATGAAGCAGAAGCTTAGAGCTATCTTTATATTTTTTTTATCAGTACAATTTTTCTTGTTAAGTTATCCGCACAAGAAGATCCCGGTCTATTTCTTTTTCAACTAGAAATTCATCCGCATACTATCCAGCAAGTGCAACCAATTTTAAGAATAGAAAACACAAATACATTTAATTGGCATGATCCTATCACAAAACTTCCTAGTGATTTTTATACTGTTGGTAAAAATACTTTTAGTGCAAATAGTATTAATACAATTGCCGGTTTAACAATATTAACCGGGTTTCTCATTTCCGTAGATCATGAAACTATAGAACCATTTAGAACTAGTTATAAAACTTCTCCCGCAATACATAAATGGAGTAAAAATATTTCCTGGTTAGGCGGCGGTGAATTTCATTTAATCATGGCTTCGGCTTTTGGCGGAGTTGGTCTCGTGTTAAATGATGATAGAGCATTAAGAACAGCTCTTCAGATTGTTGAAGCAGAACTTGCCACAGGAATTACTGTTCAGATTCTAAAACGTATCAGCGGCAGAGAAAGTCCGCAATCTGCTTCTCACCATCATGGATTATTCAGACCATTTCCTAACTTGAAAGAATATAATCAGAACGAAACAAAATATTACTCATTCCCTTCAGGGCATGTTTCAACATCTGTTGCAGTGCTAACTGTAATTGCAGATAATTACTCAGAAGTTTCTTGGATTAAACCTGTTGGCTACTCGGTAATCGGTTTGATAGGAATCGGTTTAGTTGCAAGAGGATGGCATTGGTTCAGCGATTATCCTTTAGCGGTTGCCTTAGGATATATGTTTGGAAAGGTTATCTCGGGCAAAAATAATTTAACACAAAATGATGGTGATAATTCTTCGTGGTCAATTTATCCGGATAATAAAAATGGTATGGGATTCGGTTTCGCTTATCATTTTTGATTCAGTCTGTTTTCAAGAATTTTTATATAAAATCACTGCAGTTTTAGACTTGTGTCTAAAAAAGCTAATCCTTTCTCACATTTGTGATTTTATAGCTCCGACTCATTTAGAATCACCGCAGTGACTGAGACAATACTCGCAAATTAAAATTGAAAATTAAAGACAATAATTTTTGTATGTAAAAATTTGGTACCTACCTCTTTTATTATTATGAATTTTTATGATTTCATAAAACATTTAAAATAATTTCCTACATAAAACATATAATCCTTATAATTGTACTAAACTTTTTCAATCATAATTGGAATTTGAAATGCGGCTCATAGTTGCAATTCTAATGTTTCTTGTTCTTATTCCGGCTTGCACGAGAGATGTTCCGGAAGCTGAAAAAAAAATAATCAAAACCGCCGATGAATATAATGCACGGAAGACTATTCAAAGTTTTGCTGATGCTTACAACAGCAATGATTTAGAGAAAGTACTCTCTTTTTTTGATTTAGACTACAAAGGTATTGTCGCCGATTCCGACGCTCTTGCAGGGGTTGATGCGCTTCGTAATGAAATAATAAATTCACAAAAGAAATTTCCTGAAGGAAAATGGGAAATAACAATTGATGAGGGAAATATTTCCGGAGAGTTTGCATATTTTATCTGCAGCGGTTCTTTTCTAATGCCGGATGTTATAGAAAAGAATTTGAGCCCGATTTATTCGGAAAAAGGTATAAGAATCTTAAAAAAACAAAAAGACGGTTCTTGGAAGATTTATAGATATGTTTCTACACCAATTTTTACTTATGATCAGAAATAAATTTTAACTGCTCTTTGATCTCTTCCCACCATAAATGCAGCATTTTTTTATCCGCTTTAATGATACCCATTCTAGTTACATTTGCAGGCGGGGGAAAATGATTTGTTATTGTTTGAAACAGAGTCACTCTTTTTATTTGAGAAGCGCGTGGAATAATAGCAAGAAGCGTTAGCATGTCTGACTTCCGTGCTGTAGAAATAATATTATCAATAGAATTATCACCGCCATTATTGTAATCAAAATCTTTTATTTCATGCATCAATGTATCCGGCGCATCTGAACAGTATGGGGTTCCGGGTTTTTTCCCGTCCATTATATCGCAAACATATTTTTCATTAAGAAAATAGCTTTCATTATTATAATTAATCTCTGTAGAACCAAAATTCACGGAGATCTTAGCATTCTTAAATTCATCAACGGAAACATTGACCTCGCCACCCCTATCAATTACGGAACAATTTTTTAGATCTATGGCAAAATCGAGTTCTTCAGAAACATTCTTGATTGTAACAGAGCCTTTTTCTATCGTAATTCTATTATCGCCATCCTTAGCTTTTTTCAAAATTATTGTTGTATTCTGATCTACCACAATGCTTCCTGAGCGAGGTATTAGAATTTCCGCTTTTGAACTGTAACTGCTTAATAAACTTTCACCCTCAGAAATCGTTCCGGTGTTATTTGCCTTCCCATTAATAAATATCATGCCCTCTGCAGTTTTTATTTTCCATGGAGAATTGTTTTTCTGTAAATCATAAATTATGTAAGCTAGTGCGAGCAAAACAAATGGAAGAAGTATAAAAATTACTTTCGACCAATTTATTCTGGATGAAGAAAGATTTGGTTTCGAAATTCTGGAAGTCATTAATGTCATTGATAATGCGTTTTTGCGAAGTGCACCGCTCGATTCCCTACTACTCCTTTCAAGATTAATTTGCTCTTGTTTAATCTTTTCAGGATCCGAAACAATCTTTTCTTTTAAATCGTCCTTTATACTTCTTTCCAAAAGTTTTGATGAAAATGCTTGGATTATTCCTTCTGGAGGTTCTACAGTATTAGTAAGGTCTTTTAGTTTTTCAAAAAAATTTTTGAGCTTCTTGTATTCATTAAAGCATTTATCACAAGTACGTAAATGAACTTCGATTTCCCGTTTCATAAAACCATCGGAAAGTTCATCTACAAAATCATGGAGCCCTATTTTTATTTCTTCGCAATTCATACAGAGATCTTATTTATCAAATATTCTCGGGTGTTAACTAATTTACTTTTTATTTCATTTATTTCTAAACCTTCAAAAAAATTGCGGATTTCGTTATAGCTATATCCTTCGATATCATGAAGTATAATAATGATTCTTTCTTCTTGGGGAAGTGATAATATATGACTTTCCAAAAATTCCTGCTCGGATGAAATTTTTATAGGTCTTTTTCTTTCGGCATAATTTGCATCTCTATTACCGAGCATTCTAATGGAATATTCTATGGCTGTATTTTTCATCCAAATTGAGAAAGGAATATTTTCATTATATTCTTTTATTCTTTCCCATGATTTTACAAAAGTATGAATTGTGACTTTTTGTGCCTCCTCGGCATTGGAAAGGAGGCGGTAGGCAATAGTGTATACGTTTCTGAGATTAATTTCACATAAATCAATAAACGATCGTTTTCTTCCCTCTTTGGAAAGTTCGATCAAATATTCAACATAGTTTGTGTTGTCAACTGTCAAAGCATCATCTTATTATTATTTAAAAACCGTATAAATGGCGGATTAAGCTGAGTAAAACAAAATTTTTAATTATTATACAAATATGATATAAATAAAATGACTTTCCATCAAGCGAAAATTAATATCTTAATTAATATAATGCATGGGGTTCTAATTCAAGAACTCAATTATAAGATACCGCCTCTCCGTAGAATTGACTTAGTCGCTATAGCTTATTACGTTGAAGAAACAAGTTGTTTGTTTCTTGTACTTTATAAGTGATTCTTATAGTAACAGAGGTATTAAAATATGTTGAAGCGAGAAAAAGATTTTAGATATTCCGACAAGCCTGAACCTCATAAAGAGCGAACACGAGAGATCTTAAAAGCACATCCAGAAGTAAGAGAATTTATCGGTCGTAATCCAAACAGCATTTATTTTATAATTGTGATCGTTGCTTTACAGATTACAGCTGCAGTTTTACTCAGTAGTCAAGAATGGTGGCTTGCATTAGTTGTTGCATACTTAGTTGGTGCATTTGCCCATCATACCTTGTTTGTTTTAATACATGAATCTTCTCACAATTTAATTTTTAAGAGCAGAGCCGCCAATATGATTGCCGGAATTATTTGCGATCTGCCGATGAGCATTCCCACTTCCATATCATTCAGAAGTTAATAAATAATAGAAAGGGAAAAATTGAACAATCCTCTAATTGATAAAATAAAACTCTTAGGAACTCTCAAATCCGATACTAAACAACTATGGGGAAAAATGACCGCTCAACATATGATTGAGCATTTAATTCTGGCGGTTAGAACGAGCAATGGAAAATTGAATGTTGGATGCTTTAATCCACCGGAAAAATGGCCAACATTAAAAAGATTCTTATTAAGCAGCCGCCCATTACCAAAAGAGTTTTTGAATCCGATCATCGGCGAAAATTTGTTGCCGATTGAGTACAAAAACCTTGATGAAGCAATAAAAATATTATCACAAGAAGTCGACGATTACTATGAGTACTTTGAAGAAAATCCGGACGCACTCTTACTCAATCCGACTTTTGGTGAATTGAACAAAGCTGAATGGGATGTCTTTCATGAAAAACATTTTACGCATCATTTAAGTCAGTTTGGAATACTATAAAAGCAATGTATATATCAATTTTGAGTTAACGGTCTCCATATCTCTTGCACGTAAAAAAAGCAATCCCCGAGTAAACAAGCGCTATCAAAAAACAATTGAAAACCCAGTTAATGAGAGTATCGCTGACTGAATGTGAGCGGCTGTCTATATCAATGAACTCATAAACGGATAAAACAATTGCCGCAAGAAGTATCAGCCAACCGATTATATTTCTTGGGTAGAATAATATTCCCATTCTGTTAAACCAGGGTAATTTCATTTATTTCCTTTCAAATTCTGAATGTCTCAATAATAATCTAAATAATTTCAAATCAACAAATCTCTTTTCTCTCTCCTAAATTTTACGGATTTTGTTAATAAAATTTTTGTTGCTGATGTCAATTGCTAAATATTTGGCAAAAACAAAATTTTTTCAACCCTATGAATTTATTTTGTTCACTTGTTAAGCGTAACCGCTTTCTTACTTATAAAAATGATTACGCATTTTTAAAGAATTGGTAAATCAAATTAAACGGCACCGGAAATGAAAAAGATTGTAACCATTCTTCTATCTCTGTTAATTCTATGCTTACCAATTCAAGCAATTAAAAAAGATGTTGTTTCAATTATTCCTAAACCTGTAAAACTTGAAATTGGAAGAGGGGAATTCAAATTTAACAATCAAACTAAAATCTGGATAAGTGAGCAGTCGGAGGAACTTCAGAAGCTTGGAGATTTGATAACATCATACGCCAATCAATCAACCGGATTGAAATTATTCGCAACCGCAAAAATAACGCGGGATATTCCGCGAAGTCTTTTACTGCTTCAGTTGAAGAAAGATTTTCAATCCAAAGAAGCTTACACGCTTGAAATAAAACCTCACAAGATTACGATCAGCGCAGGAAGCGGTGCTGGAATCTTTTATGCAATTCAATCTTTACTGCAATTAATGCCGATCAATGCAAATAAAAATAATTTTTCTGTTCGGTGCGTTTTAATAGAAGATTCCCCAAGATTTCAATGGCGTGGAATTCACCTTGATGTTTGCCGGCATTTCTTCCCTGTTGAGTTCATAAAAAAATATATTGATGTTCTTGCCTCATACAAAATGAATACATTTCATTGGCACTTAACTGAAGACCAAGGGTGGAGAATTGAAATAAAGAAATATCCGAAGCTGACTGAAATCGGTGCGTGGAGAAAAGATGAAGAAGGAAAAATTTACGGTGGATTTTATACACAAGATCAAGTAAGAGAGATTGTAGCATACGCAAAAGACCGTTATATAAATGTTGTTCCTGAAATTGAAATGCCGGGACATTCACTTGCTGCACTGGCTTCTTATCCGGAATTATCATGCACGGGCGGACCATTTGAAGTTGGAAATCTTTGGGGAGTGATTGAAGATGTTTACTGCGCCGGTAATGATAAAGTTTTTGACTTCTTACAGGATGTTTTAACCGAAGTATTAAATCTTTTCCCGGGTGAATATATTCATATCGGCGGCGATGAAGTTCCTAAGAACAGATGGAAAGAGTGCCCTAAGTGTCAAGCGAGAATCAAAACGGAAGGATTAAAAGATGAAGCTGAACTGCAAAGTTGTTTTATTCAAAGAATAGAAAAATTTTTGAACTCAAAAGGAAGAAAGATTCTCGGATGGGATGAAATTCTTGAAGGCGGACTTGCGCCAAATGCAGCTGTAATGAGTTGGCGCGGAATTGACGGCGGGATAGCAGCAGCAAAAGCAAAACACAATGCAGTGATGAGTCCCGGCACTCATTGCTATTTCGATCACTATCAAGGATTGAACGGCGAACCGAAAGCAATAGGCGGTTATACAAATTTAGAAAAAGTTTATTCTTACGAACCGGTGCCTGCAGCTTTGAATGATGAGGAAGCAAAATATATCATGGGCGCACAAGCAAACGTGTGGACTGAATATATAGAAACACCAGATCATGTTGAGTATATGCTTCTCCCCAGAATGCTAGCATTAAGCGAAGTAGTTTGGTCACCGAAAGAATCTAGAGACTATAATGATTTCTCGGTAAGAATAGAAAAACATTATGATATACTTTCAAAGAAGAATTATAATTTTCGAGTTCCACCACCAATTGATGAAAGCGGTGAGTATTTGCTAACAAGTCAAAGACCAATCGAATTGAAAAAGCCGATCAAGAATTCAATAGTCCGTTATACTCTTGATGGAAGTGAACCGACTGAAAAATCCAGAACATACATTAAACCTTTAAAAATTTCTAAAACATCTTTGCTTAAAGCAAAAACATTTTTGAAGAATGGAATGACAAGCGTTACAACATCACTTACAATTAGTCTGATTGATACAACTATGAACGGCATCAACTATAAATACTATGAAGGCGATTGGACATCAGTTCCGAACTTTGAAACTCTTATTCCGACAAAAAGCGGTAAGCTTTATCATATTTCTCTCAGTGACATAAAACCGAGAGAAGATCAGTTCGGTGTAGAACTCGACGGTTTAATCAAAATTGTTAAAGCCGGAGAGTATACTTTTTATTTAAGCTCTGATGACGGCAGTAAGTTTTATTTCAACAACTATGAATTAATTAACAACGATGGATTGCACGGAACCAAAGATGTGAGTGCAAAAATTAATTTAACTGCGGGCAAATACCCGTTTAAGATTTTATACTTCGAAAAAGGTGGAGATCAATCATTAAAGCTGGAATTTGAAAGCGCTGGCATCAGCAGAAGATTAGTCCCAGCAAGTTTATTTTATCTAAAATAATTTTTACGCACTTTGCGCCTTCTTCATGTTCTCAGCGGTTTAAAAAAGCTTAACGCAAAGAACGCAAAGGATTTCGCAAAGATCGTAGAGAAAAACGGTGTTATTATGAATAAAAAAATATTTCTTCTAACTGTTTTCGTCTTCTCATTAAACTTATCTGCTCAGAACAAAAAAATGATTGATTACGTTGATCCATTTATTGGAACCGGCGGACACGGGCATACTTATCCAGGTGCAACTCTCCCGTTTGGAATGATTCAGCTTTCTCCGGATACGGGAATCGAAGGTTGGGATTGGTGTTCCGGTTATCATTACTCCGATAATTCGATCATGGGATTCAGCCACACGCACTTGAGCGGAACCGGCGCAACTGATCTGGCAGATATCTTATTTATGCCGACCGTCGGCGAATTAAAATTTATTCCGGGCAGCAAAGAGAATCCAAGCGAAGGTTATCGTTCCCGCTTCAAACATGAAAATGAAAAAGCTTCTCCCGGTTACTACAGCGTTTATCTTGATGACTACAAAGTAAGGGCCGAACTAACAGTTTCATTGCGGGCGGGTTTGCACAAATACACTTTTCCCAAAAGCTACCGCTCGAATATAATTATAGATCTCAAACACGGGCTCGATTCGGATAGAGAAGCATATATAAAATTTGTAAGCTACAACAGAATTGAAGGAATGAGGAAATCACGCGGTTGGGCGCAAGAACACAGTGTTTATTTTGTAGCGGAGTTTTCAAAACCGATCACACAGTTCGGAACAGTTACAGATGAAGTTATAAAAGAAGGAAGCCGCGAAGCATCCGGAAAAAATGTAAAAGCTTTCGTCCGTTTTACGACTAATGATAACGAAGTAATTCTTGTCCGAATCGGAATTTCAGCAGTAAGCGCTAAAGGCGCAAGAAAAAATCTTGAAAAGGAAATTCCAAATTTTGATTTCGAAAAAATCAAAACACAAGCAGAAAAGATTT
The DNA here is from genome assembly GCA_041658245.1 of Melioribacteraceae bacterium. Classification (GTDB taxonomy): domain Bacteria; phylum Bacteroidota; class Ignavibacteria; order Ignavibacteriales; family Melioribacteraceae; genus Fen-1258. Next base: position 181,848 of record JBBAAM010000001.1, on the reverse strand, counting down.
GGGAAAAAGAACTAAACCGGATTCAAGTTGAAAGTAAAAACGAGGATCAGAAAAAAATTTTTTATACCGCGCTTTATCATACTTTAATAACTCCAAACTTATTTACTGACGTTGACAAAAAATACTACGGTATGGACCGCAAGATTCACACAGCAAGAGACTATGATCATTACGCAGTTTTTTCTTTATGGGATACTTTCCGCGCCGAACACCCTCTCTTTACTATCATAGATCAAAAACGGGCAAGTCATTTTGTAAAATCAATTTTAGCTAAATATAAAGATGGCGGATTACTTCCTGTTTGGGAACTCCATGGTAATGAAACATGGTGCATGATCGGATATCATTCAGTTCCGGTAATATTTGATGCTTACATGAAAGGTCTGCGCGGATTTAATGCAAAGGAAGCTCTTGAAGCAATGAAGGTAAGCGCTGAACGCGATCAGCACGGACAAAAACTTTATAGAGAGCGCGGATTTATTCCTGCCGATAAAGAAAACGAATCCGTTTCTAAAACTCTTGAATATTGTTACGATGATTGGTGCATTGCCCAACTTGCTAAAGAGATAGGAGCAAAAGAAGATTACATAAAATATAATCAGCGGTCGCTCTTCTATAGAAATCTTTTTGATAAATCTACAGGTTTCATGCGCGGTAAAATGTCTGATGGCTCCTGGATATCTCCGTTCGAACCGAAAGCGGTAACGCAACAATACACAGAAGCAAATGCATGGCAGTATAGTTTTTTTGTTCCTCACGATCTGAAAGGATTGATAGATCTTTATGGTAGTAAAGAAAATTTTGTCAATAAGCTCGAGGGTTTATTTGCAGAGTCCGATAAACTCGAAGGACGATTTCAGCCGGATATTTCCGGTTTGATAGGACAATACGCTCACGGAAACGAACCTTCGCACAATTTTGCTTATCTATATAATTATGCCGGTGCATCATGGAAAACTCAATGGCATGTTAGAGAGATAATGAAAAAGATGTATACATCAAAACCGGATGGACTTTGCGGTAACGATGACTGCGGACAAATGTCTGCGTGGTATGTTTTCTCTGCCATGGGTTTTTATCCCGTTACGCCTGGACAAAATACTTATGCAATCGGTTCGCCGATATTTGATAAAGTTACGATTAATCTTGAGAACGGGAAAAAGTTTGTTATTAAAGCGGATAAAGTTTCCGAGAAGAACAAATACATCCAGTTCGCATCTTTAAACAAAAAGGTTTACGAACATGCTTTCTTTACACATGAACAAATCATGAACGGCGGAGAAACAATTTTCATAATGGGCAATACTCCAAATAAATTGTGGGGCAATGATAATCCTGAATTGTTTTCTATGCGTCCTGTAGAACAAGGTGTTTTGATGCCTTACGTTTCTTCAACCGGAGAAACTTTTTACGATACTCTTTCCATAAAATTAATGTGTGGAACGGAAGATGCAAAGATTTGCTATACAATTGATGGAAGTGAGCCGACTTTTGATTCTCCGCTTTATACAAATCCGATAATCATTCATCAAGCCGCTACGATCAAAGCTTTTGCTTACACAAGTGATAATGACCTCAGCTTCACAATGAGTTCAAAGTTCATTAAATCAAAATATCCACCGGCAAAATACACGGTTAGCTTTCATGAAAGATATAACGGCGGCGGCGCGATGGCATTAACGGACGGAAGATTCGGCACAACTAATTTTCAAAACGGTGAATGGCAGGGTTTTGAAGGTGATGACCTCGAAGCTGTTATTGATCTTACTAAAGTGACAACTGTAAATAAATTGTCAATCGGATTTTTGAATGATCCTAATGTTTGGATATTTCTTCCGGCGGAAGTCATATTCTCTGCTTCCGATGACGGAATAAATTTTAAGCAAGTCGCAGAAATTAAAAACAACATTCCAACAACAAATCAAGAATTATTAATAAAAAGATTTTCCTCGAACATTGAGAATACATCAGCACGATATGTAAAAATATTTGCTAAGAATATAGGTGTTTGTCCTGATTGGCATAAAGGCGCAGGCGGTAAAGCATGGATCTTTGCCGATGAAGTTACAATTGAATAATTTTTATTATATCATACACTGAAAGGAAACTTCTAACAAAATAAATTGAGTGTGTCATGAAAAAAATATTTCTAATATTAATTATTCTTGTCAGCGGATGGTTTCCGCATGTAGAAGAAAAACGCAATATTACAATCGGCATAGTAACCGACGTGCAATATTGCGCTTGCGAGCCGGGTGAAATTCGTTTCTATAAAAATTCACTTGCAAAACTCGACAGCTGTATAAAATATTTCAATTCCCAGAATCTTGATTTCGTTGCTCATCTCGGCGATATGATTGATAGAGATTTCAAAAGCTTTGACGAGATATTACCTAAATTCAGAAAATCAAAAGCGCCGGTTTATTTTGTTCTTGGCAATCATGAATTCAGTGTAGAAGAAAAATTCAAAACCAAAGTGATTTCAAAAATGGAGATGATAAACGATTACTATTCTATTTCTGAAGGTGATTGGTCTTTTATTTTTCTGAATGGAAATGATCTGAGCTTCAGAACGCCGCAAGACTCAGTTCAAAAAGCCGAAAGAGATTCATTGTATGCAAAGCTGATAAGAAAAGGGAGATGCAATACCGGCAAAGCAAATGGCGGGCTTAGCTCTAAACAATTTGAGTGGTTAAAAAATCAGCTTGAAGAATCTGCAAAGAGAAACAAGAGAGTGATCGTAATGTGTCACTTCCCTATCTTTCCCGTTGCTTGTCACGGTCTATTTAATGATGAAGAACTTACTGCGATGCTGACTCAGTATAAAAGTGTTAAAGCTTATTTCTGCGGGCATAATCATGCTGGCGGCTATGAGTTTAAAGACGGAGTACATTTCATAAATTTTAAAGGTATGGTAGATACAGAATCATCCCCGGCTTTTGCTAAAGTAACCTTAACTCAAGACAGTATTTTTGTGGAAGGTAAAGGACGTGAACCAAATAGAAGATTAAAAATTTTCTAAATAAAATTTAAGGGATAAAATCATGAGCGATGAACTTAACCGTAGAGACTTCTTAAAGAAAAGCGCAATGGCAAGCGTTGGAATTGCAGTCAGCAGCGTTGCACTCGCAGAAGATATTCAACAAAAATTAAGAGCTCCGGTAAAATCTGTCCCAATTTCTAAACCAATGGAAAAAGTCCGTATCGGTTATGTTGGTGTGGGCGGAATGGGAACAGATCATGTTTCCAACCTGCTTAAGATTAAAGGTGCTGAGATAGTTGCAGTGTGCGATATTGTTGAAGCTCATGCAACGAGAGCACAAGATATGATCGTAAAAGCCGGACAAGAAAAACCGGAAGCTTATACTAAAAGTGAAACTGATTTTAAGCGATTATGCCAGCGTGATGATGTTGATTTAGTTTACAACGCAACACCCTGGGAATGGCATGTTCCAGTTAGTCTTGAAGCGATGAAGAATAGTAAACATTCAGCAACAGAAGTGCCCGCCGCTTATACAATTGAAGATTGCTGGAAACTTGTTGAGACTTCCGAGAAAACCGGAAAGTATTGCATCATGATGGAAAATTGTAATTACGATAAAGTTGAAATGATGATTTTAAATATGGTGAAGAAAGGATTGTTCGGTGAACTGCTTCATGCCGAGTGCGGTTATCTTCACGATCTGCGCGGAGTTAAACACGACATGGAAGGAGAAGGTCTCTGGAGACGCGCTCATTCGATGAAACGCAACGGTGATCTTTATCCTACTCACGGACTCGGGCCCGTTGCACAATGTCTTGATATCAATCGTGGGAATTATTTTGATTATCTTGTTTCATTTGGGACAAAGATGCGAGGACTTCATCTTTATGCGGAGAAAAGATTCGGTGCCGATAGTCCGCAGGCAAAAGAAAAATTTGTTTTAAGTGATGTTGTTACAACAGTTCTTAAAACTATGAACGGTGAAACAGTTGTTCTTACGCATGATACAAGTTCTCCCCGTCCATACAGTAGAAATATTCTAGTTCAAGGAACAAAAGGACTTGTGAAAAAATATCCCGAGCAGAAAGTTTATATAGAACAAGAAGGCAAACCCGATGCATGGGAAAAGATTGATGAGTATATGAAAAAATATGAACACCCGATTTGGGTTGATCTTGAAGAACAAAGCAAAGGTGCAGGACATGGCGGAATGGACTTCATAGAAGATTATAGATTGGTAAACGCTCTTCTGAAAGGTATTGAACCTGATATGGATGTTTATGACGCTGCCGTTATTAGCGCTGTGTGCGAGTTGAGTGAAAGATCAATCAAACAAAAAGGCACACCGCAAAAGTTTCCGGATTTTACGCGCGGTATGTGGAAGAAAAAAAGAGAATTGATGGTGATGTAACTTTAACACGACCACCCCCTTTTATTCCCCTCCTTACAAAGGAGCGGAACATAGGAGGAGGTATAGAATTCTACTAGGATTACAGCCGGCATTCTTTGCTTGCTTTGTTATAGCAATCGAATTGACTCTTTTCTATTTCTTATATAAGAAGAAAATATTTTTGAAAGTATCGGGTAAATTCTTACCAGTAATTCACTTTTATTAATCAAAGTCCAATTTGACATTATGTCACATATGACATATATTATCTTTAGATGAAATTGAAAGAAAAACCATTAGTCTGGCTGCACGGCGAAGTAAAGACTCCACCGTTTTCAAGTTCAGCAAGAATTGAAACAGGTTACTTGCTTCGTCAACTTCAATCTGGCATAAAGTTATCGTTGCCTCTTTCGCGCCCGATGCCAATAATTGGTCCAAAATGCCATGAACTAAGAATCAACGATGAAACCGGAATATGGAGAATTATATTTCGCATAGATGATGACGCAATTTTAATTTTAGAAGTATTCGAAAAGAAAACCGGAAAGACGCCTAAAGCTGTAATGGATAATTGCAAACGCAGAATTAAATTATATGATAAATAATATTGGAGAATATAAATGAACAACACTAAAAGGAAGAAGCTGGAAGCGAAGGGTTGGAAGGTTGGAACTGCTTCCGAGTTTTTGAATTTATCTCAAGACGAAACAGCTTATGTTGAATTAAAACTCTCATTAAGCAAGAGTCTTCAAGATGTCCGTCTTGAAAAAAAATTGACGCAGGAACAGTTAGCGCGTCTTTTGAAATCAAGCCAATCAAGAGTAGCTAAAATGGAATCCGGCGACCCGTCCGTATCACTTGATCTGCTTGTGCGTTCTTTGCTCGCTTTAGGTGAATCAAGAAAAACTCTTGCAAAAATACTTTCATAATCTTTAATATGAGACATGCGTGCAAAAACTAGTCCTACTTTTTCTAATTGCTTGCTTAACAACTGGCTGAAGTTGGAGTTCATCGCGTGCGAATATGCCTGGGTATTAAAAATTTCTTCATTAAAAAATGATTCGCAAAATAGATGCGTGAGCAACAGTTAAATAAATATCCCGATATTCAATTTGCCAACGACAGATCGTTATTAATTAAAGTCGGGAAAGAAATATCACGCGAGAATCACGAGAAGGTCCATAAAATATTTCTTCTTCTAAATTCTTCTAAGATCGAAGGAATCCAATCCATTCATCCCGCGTATAATTCCATTCTTATTACTTTCGATCCTTGTATCATTTCACCTCATCGTATAAATGAAATTATAACATCACTTTTTGAACAAGAAAATTCCGTAACAATTCCGGAATCAAGAATCATTACAATTCCCGTTTGTTATGAGGATGAATACGCCTTGGACATTTCGAACGTTGCAAAACAAAATTCGCTAACAATAGATCAAGTAATTCAATTTCATTCTCAACCGGAATATTTAGTTTACTTCCTCGGATTTTCACCCGGCTTTCCATATTTAGGAGAAATGCCAAAAGAAATTGCAACACCACGGTTGGCAAGTCCGCGATTAAAAGTGCCGGAAGGAAGCGTTGCCATAGGCGGTGATCAAACCGGAATATATCCTCTCTCGTCTCCGGGCGGATGGAATATTATCGGCAGAACACCGTTAAAACTTTTTTCTCCCGATAAAGAAGAGCCGACACTTTTAAGAATGGGCGATAAAGTAAAATTTGTGCCGATAACAAAAAAAGAATTCCAACAACTGAAAAATTAATCATGCCTATAATGAAAATTATCAAGCCGGGATTTCAATCGTCCATACAGGATTTGGGAAGATATGGGTATTCTCATCTCGGCATTTCTGCTTCGGGCGCAGCGGATTCTATTTCACTTCAAGTAGGAAATTTATTGATCGGCAACGATCAAAATTCAGCAGCACTTGAGATGACGTTAGTTGGTAGTGAGTTTTATTTCGATTCGGAAACGATTATTGCAATTACCGGTTCGGATTTCCAACCAACGCTTGACGGAATTCAAATTCCATTATGGGAGACAGTTTTTATTAAGTCCGGTCAAACACTTCGATTTGGCGCAACACAATCCGGTGCAAGATGTTATCTTTGCATCAAAGGCGGATTCGTAGTAGATAAAATTCTCGGTAGCGCGTCCACACACCTTCTTACAGGCATTGGCGGATATAAAGGACGCTCACTAATGAAAGATGATGAAATAAATTTTGCCGGAAGTGATACCAAAAATGTTAAGCAGCAGCACGTTAAGAAAGAAATTGTGAATGAAATAATGAGCAATAAAAAAATATTTGTAACTAAAGCTCCTCAAAGCGATTATTATTCTACGGAAACTCTCGAACTGTTTTCATCATCAACTTACACAGTAACCGAGGAAGCGAATCGCATGGGTCTCCGGCTTATCGGATCGACATTAAGACAGATCAATAATAAAGATATAATTACCGAAGGAGTATCGTTAGGTGCAATACAAGTCTCACATGACGGCAATCCTATAATTTTATTTGTCGAACATCAGACAACGGGCGGTTATCCAAAAATCGCAAATATAATTTCCGCTCACTTGCATAAGGTAGGACAATTACGCCCGCGTGATGAAATACAATTTTCTTTCGTATCAATTGAAAAAGCATATAAATTGAGTATGGATTTGGAATCATTAATTTCACCGGAGTCACTTATTTCAATATGAAATTAAACTTAGGACATTGGATAAAAGAGATACAACCGCGTCAGTGGAAAACTTTACTTGCCGCACAATTGGGCTGGATGCTCGACGCAATGGATATAATGTTTTATGCATTTGCACTTACGGCAATTCAAACCGAGTTTAAATTAACTTCTGCGGAAGCCGGTGCGCTTGCATCGGTAACATTAATTGCGTCTGCATTCGGCGGAATTTACTTCGGTGCTCTTGCCGATAAAATCGGAAGAGCGAGAGCGCTTGTGTTTTCAATTATAAGTTATTCAATTTTCACGGCTATGACTTCAACTGCTCAATCAATTGCCATGTTAATTGTGTGGAGATGTCTTGTTGGTTTCGGAATGGGCGGGGAATGGTCCGCCGGTTCGGTTTTGGTTTCCGAAACATGGCCTGCTAAACATAGAGGTAAAGCAATTGGATTGATGCAATCCGGCTGGGCAATCGGATATATTTTAGCCGCAATTATATCAGCTATAATTTTACCGGTGTTCGGCTGGAGAGTTTTATTTATCGTTGGAATCTTACCGGCATTTCTAACATTATGGATTCGGCGTAATGTACCTGAGCCGGAAATCTGGATTCAGAATAAAGAAAATAAAAAAAATAAAATGACGGATTCGCTTATAATTATTTTTAAGAAACCGTTACTCAAAAAAACTTTGACTGCATCTCTGCTTACAACTTGTGTGCTCTTTGCTTATTGGGGATTGTTTACCTGGATGCCTTCATTTCTTTCGAAACCGGTTGAGCAAGGCGGCGCAGGTTTGGGAATAGTAAAGAGTTCAACGTGGATTGTCCCGATGCAGATCGGTGCATTCTTCGGTTATTTATCTTTTGGATTTCTTGCGGATCGTTTTGGAAGAAGACCGGTGTTTCTTACATTTTTAATTTCTGCAGCATTGTTAGTTCCGCTTTACGGACAGCTTGCACGTCACGATATTCTGCTTTTGATCATTGGTCCTTTCATTGGATTTTTCGGACACGGATATTTCAGCGTGTTCGGTGCTATGCTTGCAGAATTATTCCCGACAAACATCCGCGGCACTGCACAAGGATTTACGTACAATGCGGGAAGAGCATTCAGTGCGCTGTCTCCGTTTGTTGTCGGAGCGTTAGCAGATCATTATGGAATTGGAAGCGCACTTGCACTTACTGCATTTTTCTTTTTGATGGGCGCCGTAATCATATTTCTACTGCCTGAAACTAAGGGACAGGAACTTACTTGAGGTAATGCTTGAAAAAAATTGTTGATATCAATTCCGATGTTGGTGAAAGACCAGAAGCACTTGCCAATGGAAGTGAAGAAGAACTTATCAGCTTGATCTCGTCTGCAAATATCGCATGCGGCGGTCACACAGGCAATGCTCATTCTATTTTAGAAGTGATGAAGCTCTGTAAAAAGTACAATGTAGGAATCGGTGCACATCCTTCTTATCCCGACAGAATAAATTTTGGAAGAATAGAATTATCTCTTACACCAGAAGAGATAACACAATTCGTTTATAACCAGGTAGAATCATTTGTGCGGATAGCCGAAGCAAACGGATTTGAAGTGCAACATATTAAACCACACGGTGCACTTTATAATGTTGAGGCACGTGATGAAAAAGCCGCTCTCGCAATTGCAAAAGGTATCGGCAAGATCAGCAAAGATTTTATTCTTTATGGATTAGCCGGTTCTCTAATGATTGATCTATGGCGCAATGAGGGATTTAATGTTGCATCGGAAGCGTTTGCTGACCGCCGTTATGAAAGCGACGGCTCGCTCCGTTCAAGAAAATTCTCAGATGCACTTATTACCGATCCAATAGAAGCTGCAGATCAAGCTTTAATGATCGTGCGTGATGGAAAAATAAGAACAGTTTCTTCTGAAGAAATTAAAATTGATGCGGATACAATCTGCATCCATAGCGATACGGAAAATTCTATCGAAATAATTAAAGAAATAAGAAATAAATTTTTAGAAGCGGAAATAGAAATCTCGCATATAAAAACAATCAATTAGTAAATGAACCCTTCGCGGTTACTACTTCGCTGCCTTGAAGGTTGTTAACTAACTATAACTCAAAACTAAATATTCATCTCGCACCCGGCGGCGGTTGGGTGGGGATTGTAGGTAAATGATTCTGAGTGTAGAGTGCGGAACGCAGAATGTAGAATTATTATGATCTGAATTCTGCATTCTACGTTCATCATTCTATCCCCCATTGCTTGTTGAATAAGAATTACTTACATTTTTGTTAAATTGATATATGTGTTTTGATTTTTTGAGAGGCAGGAGTGAAAACCTGCCATTAATTAATCAGAGAGAATGATTATGAAAACGGCTGTTGTGATATTTCTATTTTTATTATCGCTTCCTTCCCAAAAATTCCAATCCCATATAGATGTTATAAAAATTGACGGTGCCATCAATCCCGTTGTTACGGATTTTATTCATGACGTAATCCAAAAAGCGAACGAAGAAAATGCGGAATGCTTAATCATCCAGCTTAATACTCCGGGAGGATTGCTTAAATCAACCCGTCTGATTGTTAGCGATTTTTTTACATCCAAAATCCCGATTGTAATTTATGTTTATCCGGCAGGTGCACAGGCAGCTTCGGCGGGAGTTTTTATTACTCTTGCTGCAAACATTTCCGCAATGAGTCCGGGGACAAACATCGGTGCGGCTCATCCCGTAATGATGAGTGAAAGCGGAGGAACCAACAAAAAAGATAGTCTCGATATCATGATGGAAAAAGCAACTAATGATGCTGCAGCTTTTATGAGAAGTATTGCAGAGAAGCGGCATCGGAATATTGAGTGGGCTGAAAATGCAGTGAGACAAAGTTTATCTTTATCGGAAACCGAGGCACTGAAGAAAAAAATAATTGATCTTATTGCTAAGAATATGGATAGTCTTCTCGTTCGGCTTGACGGACGTGAAACTGAAACAGCAGACGGCTTAAAAACAATTCATACAAAAAATGCCGTAGTTCGTTTTATAGAAATGAATGCAATACAAAAAATTCTCGATATCATAAGCGACCCGAATATCGCCTACATTCTTATGATGATCGGCATTTACGGATTAATCTTTGAGTTGAGCAATCCCGGTTCTATTCTTCCCGGAATCGTTGGGGTTATTTCTATAGTCCTTGCATTTTATTCCTTTCATACGCTTCCAATTAATTATGCAGGATTAGGATTGATCATTTTTGCAATAATCCTATTTATAGCGGAAATAAAAATCGTGAGTCACGGTTTGCTGACCGCAGGCGGAATAATTTCATTTTTAATCGGTTCGCTTATGCTGATCAATACCGACGTTTCTTACGAGTTTGTTCATCTTTCGTTAGGTGTAATAATAACTGCTACAATTTTAACGACACTCTTTTTTGTATTCGCCCTCGGAAAGGGAATCGCTGCACAAAGAAGACAACCGACAACGGGAAGCGAAGGATTGATCGGAGAAACCGGTTTAGCATTATCTAAATTCGGACTCAATTCAGTTGGACAAATTATGCTGCACGGAGAGATATGGAATGCGGAATGCACCAATGAAGTTAATAAAGGTGCAAAGGTAAAAGTAATAGGAGTCAAAGAATTGAAACTGATTGTCAAGAAATCCAATTGAGTCGGTTGGAATTTGACATTAATTATTTCATATATAAAAGATTCATAAATTTTAAGGAGAATATATTATGGGACCTGAATACGTAGGAATTCTTTCCATCATTATTTTTTTTGTTATTATTATTCTTTCCAGTGCAATAAGAATTTTACGCGAGTATGAACGAGGAGTGATCTTTAGGTTGGGAAGATTGATTCCAACCAAGGGTCCCGGTTTGATCTTTCTGATTCCTATTGTTGACCGGATAGTGAGGGTTAGTCTTAGGGTGATAGCATTGGAAGTTCCGTCGCAAGACGTAATCACCCGCGATAATGTTTCGATAAAAGTAAGCGCAGTAATTTATTTCCGTGTAATCGAAGCAGCAAAGGCAATTGTTGTAGTTGAGAATTTTCTCTTTGCCACTTCGCAGCTTGCACAGACAACACTGAGAAGTATGCTGGGACAGTCAGAGCTTGACGAGCTTTTATCCGAACGGGAAAAAATTAACAAGCGCCTCCAGGAGACAATTGATACACATACGGCACCGTGGGGAATAAAAGTTTCTCTCGTAGAGGTGAAGAATGTTGATTTACCTGTTGAAATGCAGAGAGCGATTGCACGACAAGCTGAAGCAGAAAGAGAACGCCGCGCAAAAGTAATTCACGCCGAGGGAGAATACCAGGCATCACAGCGATTGGCCGATGCATCTAAAATTATCAGCACTTCGCCTTATGCTTTGCAGTTGAGATTTTTGCAGACACTTACAGAAGTTGCGGCTGAAAAAAATTCGACTATTATATTCCCTGTTCCCATAGACCTATTCAAACCATTCTTTGAATTGATGGAGAAAGCGAAAAAAGAAGAAAAATAATTTCTAAATTTGAATTAGATTGTTTTTATAACTGAAATCACAAGAAAATAATTGAAGGCTTACTATAACTTCAGGGTTGTTATAGACAAGAAACTAAAAATTCATCTTTCAAGGCGGCGGTTGATTTGGAGTTATAAGTAAATAAAAAATTTCATAGGGACAACTTGCTAGTTGTCCCTATAATTAAATATTTGTTACAAAGAAAAAATTTACAAACTTATCTCGGCCAGAGCCAGCCGAAAACTCCCGCAGTAAGAAGAGCGTAAAGCAAACCATCAATTGTTGCTTTTATTGTTGTCTTCCAGGATCGTCCGTACCAAATAGAAAACTGCCAGATAGAAAATGTGTATCCCATGAATGCAGTAGCTCCTACAAAACGGAAGATCTGAAGATAAGTTGCGGTGTTAGGCAATGCGCGGCTTGCAATGTATGCGGCAAAAAATCCAACGACAACAGAATAAAGAAACCAAAGACCCAAAGTTGGTCCCATCTTCCACATACCGTTTGGCCTTACGGTTAAGATAACAACCGGACCTTTTTTCATTTTTTCGGCAAACTCCGGCGATTTCATATCTTTCATGCTAGAGGCCTGTGGCAACACATAATCTCCGGGTTGAAGATTGAATGGACGAAGTGCATCAAGTACTTTGCTATCATCAGGAAGTTTTTTGCAATCGCTTTTATGCCATGGTGTTGCCATGTGAATAATGGAACTAACTATAAAAACTACTACTGCCGATAAAAGGATGGGTAACCAGAGTGAGGTTAAATCTACCATGTTGTTCTCCTTCTTTTATTATTTATGAGCAGAGAAAAATTTATCTGCCCACTTATTTATTTAATTATTTTTTTGATGAGAAAGTGAACCCTCAGGATGAGTTGCTTATAACATAGCAAATAGAAGTTTACGGCTCAAGAAAAAGTTTTCCCGCTTTTCCTTTCATTACTGTTTTAATTGAGAATTGAAGGATTGAAGGATTAGTTTGGAATATTAGTTTAGAAATGACAAGCGGAATTTAAATTTCAATTTTTGTGATTACACCATGTAATTTCTGATAAGGAAGCTGCAAAAATTGAACGAAGTTCGGTGTAATTCGTTTAATGAACGCAAAAAGTTTTAGGAAAGGTCTCTTAGTATAAATATCATCAACTCCGTAGAACATTACTTTAGGATCAATATCAGCTTCTCTTAAAATTTTTGGTACATCCATTCTTTCCATATATCCAACTTGAATTTCGAGACCCGAAAGACCTTCAGCAATTTCCGGAACATATAATTTTTGAACGCCAAATGGTTTATCCATAGTAATTATTGATGCAAGAATATTCTCCTCGTAAATAATACTACCGCGAATTGTACTGTGAACCATATATGGCGGAATCATATCTAAGCTTTTTGTAAAGAACAACGCTGTACCCGGTAAATATTTTCCGGCTTCATAAAGTTGATTGAAACTTTCCAAATAAGTATCAATTGGTAGCGAACGGAATGAGCGGTATATCGCTTTATTGCCCAATGTCCACAAATAAATTGTGGCGAATGGAATTGCTGCAATTACTATTGACCAATAACCGCCGTGTGGAAGTTTGGTAAAAACAGAAATTAAAAAAATTATGTTTATTACAAATACTAATAAAGAAATCGTCAGTTTCAGTTTATTGTTTTTTCTCTTAAAAATCCAAATCATAAATAAAGTACTGGATGCCATCGTTGCCGTAACGGCAAATCCATAAGCTGCGGCAAGATTATGTGAGCCTTTAAAGACTAAGATCATTACTATCACTGAAGCAAGCAGCCCCCAATTTACAGCATTAACATAAATTTGAGATTTAATATGGCTCGACGTGTACTTTATTTTCATAAGTGGAAATATATGAGTTCGAATTCCTTGGTAGACTAAAGAAAAAACTGCGCTGATCATTGCTTGCGAAGCAATTATTGTTGCAAGCAGTGTTAAAATTAAAAACGGCACATAAAGAAACTCTGCTTGATGTTTTATCATCGCAAATAATATATTTATTTGTTCTTCCTTTTGTTCGCCTTGTAAAAGAAGAAATGCGCCCTGACCAAAATAATTTATTACCAAAGCAAAAAATACAAAATACCACGCGCGTCTGATCGGCTCTCTTCCAAGATGGCCCATATCCGCATAGAGCGCCTCGCCTCCTGTTGCACACAGTATTACTTCCGATAAGACTATAAAACCGCTGTAACCGTTATGAATTAAAAAATTAATTCCGTAATAAGGATTAATTGCAATACCAATATGCGGATTGTGAATCAACGAAACGACTCCGGAAAGGAACAAAGACGAGAACCATAATATCATTATCGGCCCAAAAGACGATGCAACTTTATCAGTACCACGCGATTGAACTGAGAATAATAAAATGGTAATCACTATTGTTATTATAATCACGGTTTCTTGAGAAATGTGTCCTATACCAGGAATTAATTCTAATCCTTCAACTGCAGAAAGAATACTTATTGCAGGAGTTATAACACCATCACCCATTAAAAGAGAAACACCTACATAACCCAGAAAAGTAACAAAGATCATAGATCTTCCGGATTTGAGAGAATTGTGTAAAATATTTTTTAAAACAATCGTACCGCCTTCCCCTTTAGAACTTAAACTCATTGCAAGAAATGTATATTGAACAGTTACAAGAATAATAAGCGTCCAGAAAATTAATGAGAGAATTCCTATAATGTTTTGCTGAGTGGCTGGAGTTAATATAAAAATTACAGTAAGTGTGTAGATAGGACTCGTTCCGATATCGCCAAATACGAGTCCCATCGCTTTTATTATTTCACCAAATGCATTTTGGGAAGAATCTTGGGATTTCATTTATTTAGATGACGGGATATAATTTACACGAAGTATGATCAACCAAAAAACACAGAGTATAAGAGATAACCAATCGTAAATACGATGGAGAATCCAAGAATTCCCATCAAAAAGTAGAAAGCAATATCACTTAATTTGTTCTTAGTGCCGACAGTTTCCATCAAAACCTCATTATTTTTTTTAAAAGTAGTAAAAGCATTTAATGCACATCGCCAAGATAGTTATTATTTTTATTTCATAAAAATTTTGAACAAATTAATTACTCGAAACAATCATTTGGCGATTAAAATAATTAAATGGCTCTTTTCAAATTAATCAAAGAACATAGGAGAGGAATCACAGTGGTTGTAAAGCTGCATGCGGAACTTCACGATACTTATGAAACAATTTATGATACGTTTTCAAAGAGAAAGCCCGAACAAGTAACAACTATTTATAAAACAATGGCAAAGCTTCAAGAAAAAATTGCGACTTGGGGTGCGGCTAATTTCGGAATTATGAGATTTGTTTTATTAATAATTTTTTTGTTCGTTCTTTATATTGCTATTGATCTGGATAATTTTTCTCTGGGAAGCATTTACTCGATAGTAGCTTATTTATGGACGTTCGTTACCTCTGTTGAATATATCCCCGAATTGCTGGAAAGTAAAACATCATTACAAGACCTTTCAAGAAGAATTGAAACGGACTTATAATTCCATTGGACTTTTCTTAACACTTAACTATTTTGTGCAAACTTTTATAGATGATAATGGTAGAAAAGAATAAAAAGACTGAGCTCGTTCGGGGATTAACATTAACTGCAACCATAATGATCGTAGCCGGTTCTATGATCGGATCCGGAATATTCCGAAAACCATCATCAATGGCGCAGCAACTCGGCTCTCCTGAATTACTTATTATTATTTGGATAGCAGCCGGAATTATTACATTCATCGGTGCTCTGGTTAATGCGGAGATTTCCGGAATGATTGACGCTACCGGTGGGCAGTATGTTTACTTTAGAAAGATGTACGGGGATTTCACTGCATATCTTTATGGTTGGTCTATTCTTTCTGTAATTCAAACAGGCAGTCAAGCAGCCATTGCTTACGCATTTGCAGAGTATCTCGGTTATTTTATAAAATACCCTCAGCTTTCACAGCAGATGCATGATTTTTCTATTTATATGCCGTTAGTAGGTAACATACATCCATTTTTAGATTTTGGAACAAAAGCAGTTGCAATTTTATGTATAATGTTTCTAACCGGAGTTAATTATGTAGGTGTCGTTTTCGGTGGCGTAGTTCAAACAATAGTAACTTATATAAAAATTATTTCCATCGTTTTAATTTCCACATTTCTTCTTCTTCTAGGGAACGGAAGTTTTTCAAATGTTTACACCGGATTTGCAATTCCGGAATCAACAAGGAATAATTTTATTGCATTGATTGGGCTTGCTTTTGCCGGAGCTTTTTGGGCTTATGATGCTTGGAATAGCGTTACATATGTTTCGGGTGAAGTAAAAAATCCGAGACGAAATATTCCTTTGAGTTTGCTTTGGGGAACATTGATAGTAATATGTGTTTATGTGTTGATCAATGTTGCATATCTCTACGTTTTACCAATAGATGTTATGGCAAAATCTCCGCTTGTAGCCGCAACTGCCGCAGAAAAAATATTTGGTCCAAACGGCGCATCAATTATTTCAATTGCCGTTATCATCTCAACTTTTGGCGCACTTAACGGAAGCATTCTTGCAACTGCACGTGTTCCATATGCAATGGCAAGAGCAAATTTATTTTTTAGAGGACTCGGCAAAGTTCATCCTCATTTTGGAACACCCTATGTGTCCTTGATTGTGCAGGGTATGTGGTCGTGTGTATTAGTAATGTCGGGCTCGTTCGATACAATTACCGATTATGTGATCTTTGCAGCATGGTTATTTTATATGCTTGGTGCTTTCGGAGTGTTTGTCCTTCGTAAAAAGATGCCCGACGCCGAACGTCCGTATAAAGTTTGGGGTTACCCTTATACTCCTGCCATATTCATAATTTTTTCTTTTTTGTTTCTTGTAAACTCGGTCATTTCAGATACATCAAATGCAATGATGGGATTAATATTGATCGCTGCGGGGTTGCCAATGTACTTCTTCTGGAAATACAGGCAAAAGAAGTATCACATAAAAGATAATTTTTAAAAAAGAAAAGACGCGGTTACGCGTCTTTTAAATTATGATATACAAGAATAATTCTATTTGAATATGAAATAAAGAAAATATGCCATACCAAGAATCATAACAAGGAATATTATTCCCAGAAGAGAGTATAAATACAAAAGCGAATTAGAAAGTTTGTAATTACCAGCGGCTTCATTTTGTTTTGAATTAGTAATAGAATCAATTTTTTTCATTAAAATTCCTTTCCATAAATATCTTCGTAACGCTTTATCCCGTCAAGAATAATTTTATATGCTTCTTCTTTACCAACAATTTTTTCTACAATTACATTTTTGTGTTCTAGTTTTTTATAGTCTTCAAAAAATCTTTGCAGTTGTATCATTGTGTGCGGCGGCATATGTTCAAGATCGTCTATATAATTCACTGAAATATCATTCTTGGCTACGGCAATGATTTTTTCATCCTTCTCTTCATTATCAACCATTTCCATAACGCCGATAACTTTTGCTTCAATTAAACAGAGCGGATCAACTTCTACAGAACATATAACAAGAATATCAAGCGGATCTTCATCATCGCTTAGTGTGCGGGGGATAAAACCGTAGTTGGCAGGATAATGAACGGCGGAAAATAAAACGCGGTCTAACTTAAGAAGACCGCTTTTTTTGTCAAGCTCATATTTTGTTTTAGATCCTTCCGGAATCTCTATTATTGTATTTACAAATACCGGAATATCATCGCCATAAGTTACATGGTGCCAAGGATTGAAATACTTACTAATATTTTTTTGTGTCATGGTTTAATATTGTCGCCGTAAATATCAATCGGCACTTAACATTCGCAATCCTTTCTTTGCAATTTCACTTTTAGAATTTAATTTCAGAACTGCTTTGTACCATCTGATCGCTTCATCATAATTCTGTAATTGATGATAAGAAGCACCTAACATTTCCATAAATCTCCATTCGCCTGGCTTATATTGAAGTGCTTTCAATAAATACGTAATAGCTCCGCTATAATTTTTCTTCTGAAATGCTCTTTGTCCAAGTGCACCATTAGCTTCTAATATTTCGTTTTTATATTGTTTTTCGTTTCCTTCGGCAAGTTTTAGAAGATAAACATATTGTTCAGACGCTTGATCCAACGAATCCATTTGATTATAAGTTTCTGTAAGCCAATAATTAGTAGTAAAAGTTGTATCTGCTAATCCCTTTGCTTTTAAGAATGATAGTCTTGCGTTATCCCAATCTTTCATATCATAATATGCAAAACCCATATATCTGTAAGCTAATTCATGGGTAGGATCAATTTTTATTTTTGCCATATAGTATTTAATTGCCAACTCATTGTTCTTATTTCTAAAATAATTGTTAGCCATATCCATAAACAAACTTGATTGCGTACTGTCTCTTTGAATTACTTTTTCATAAAATTTAATAGCAATGGAATCGGCTTTGATCATTTGAAATGCTTTACCTGCGTTTTTCAAATCGCTTATTGTCATTAGCGAATCCGGAAGAGCTGAATAATATTTTCCGGCATCATCAAATTTTTGCAGACCGAATGATGAAATAGCCGCGCTTTTATTCAGAACTACATCTTCGGGATACTTCATTAATCCTTCAACCGAGTATTTATATGCTTTTTCATAATTCTTTGATTCTAAAAAAGCTTTTGAGATTTTTTGATATACATTTTTTGTTTGTTCGAATGCTAAATATTTTTCGTAATAAGTAGCGGCATCATTATAATATTTTGCCAGATAAAGTATTGTAGCAGTTTCTAAAATCGCTTTTTTATTATTTGGGTCAATCTGAATAATTTTCAAATATTTATTACCGGCTTCTTTATATCTTTTTGATTTGCGGAGTAATTCCGCAGATTTAAATTTCAATTGAATATTTAATGAATCCATTGCTTCGGCTTGCTCGTAATTTATAAGGGCATTCTCAGCAACATTCATTTTTGAATATGTATCGCCTAAATATTCATATAGTTTTATGTCGCTAAAATTCTTTTCGCGTAATTGAATTAAAAGTTTTAGAGCATCTGTTGTGTTGTTGTTATCTATGAACTCTTTTGCAATAGTTAAAACTTTAGAATACTCTTTATTTTTAATAGCTTTTTCACCATCGGCTAATGAGCTTTGCGCATTTACATTAAACGACAAAACAAAAAAGATTCCAATAAATAAAAGGGCTGTTTTTTTCATTTTTTTACCGTTGTTTTATTTCACCATTTTAATTGGAACAGTTGCCGGTCCCAAATTATTTTTTGCTACAATTTTCTGACCCTCAAAGCTTGTTAAAAAAGTTGCAAAACCCGAAGCCAAACCAATTCCAATATCATTCAAAAAAATAGTTGTAGTTCGTGTAAAAGGATAATTCTGAGTTATCAAATATGCAGCATATGGTTTATAATATAACACTTCTCCATCACTCCTAATTTTTGAACCTAATTCTAAAACTTTAATTCCTTTTACATCATTTAAAGTGTTAACTCCTACAAAACCAATACTTTTTTTTGTCAGTTTTACTTTGCTGATTACCTCTTCTTCACTCTTAACTATTGTAATATTCTGAAGTTCCTTTTTATCGAGTACGTTTTCCTTTAAATATTCATAAACACCGGAATTGTGTTCGGGAACAAAAACTTTATAGTTTTTTGTTTCTCCGGATATTAAACTTTTTATTTCCTGAACCGTAATCTGATATTTTGAATCATTTGCTCTTACAATAGGAATAATGGCATCATAACAAAAATTAAAATAGCGCAGATCTATTTTTGATTTTTCAGAAAATGCTTTTTCTTCGGTGTTCAATCCTCTAGTGCTGATAAAAATCTTTGCTTCTTGATTAAGAACCGCCGCAATTCCTTCGCGCGCCTTAGCTGAAACTAATTCTATACTGCTGCCGGGGTAAAGAATAACAAAAGTATCTCTTGCTGCTTTAACAACATTGTAAAGAGATTCATCAACATAACATTTAAGTGAGCCCTTGATAGGAGATATTTGACGTTCGTTGCAAGCGGTGAATATCAAAATAAAATAAAGAAACAGAAAAGATATTTTAGTTAGAGTCCTCATCTTTTATACGTCTTTTAACCTTGAACATAGTAGATAAAATTCTGAATGCGCCATAAAGAAAAAGAACAATTCCCATCGTTACTTTAAGTTGAGAAGGAAGATGGGCTGGAAATAAGTTTGTAAACAAAATTGCCAGCCCAAGTAAGATAAAAATGACGCCTGCAGTGTATGCAATATATGCCATCAGGTTTTTCATTGATCCGATAATTGGAATTTATAAGGTAATACAATCCAAACTGCAATCGGGTGATTGTTCTGCAAAGCAGGTGTGAAAGCTGATTTCATAGCAGCAGCTATCGCTGCATCGTTAAACAAATCTGAATCTGTTTTAATTACAACAGCTCTTCTCGGTTTACCTTCTTTATCAACCAAAACTTTCACAAATACTCTCCCGGTTATTCCGGCGCGTTTTGCAATTTCCGGGTACTCCGGTGTCTTAGCTACAACCATTTCAGGATATTTCTCAACGGCAACGAAAGCATCCATGCCCGGCTCATCATCTTCAATTTTTATATCTTGAGTAATCTGTGTTTGCCCGCCAATATCACTTGCTAAAGCAGGAGCTTGTTGCTGACTCATCTCTTGTTGAGTGGCGATTGTAGCTTCAGGCGGAGCTTGCTCATCCGGGACAGGAACAGGAACACCCACAGTAGGAGGTGCAACAGGGCCAGCCAGATTTATTTGCGGAGGCGCTTCATTTGTAATTGAAGGCGGTGGACCAAGTTCACTATATTTTAATACTCTGCCTACTGTTGGTGCATTATCAAAATCATCGCGAGTAATTTCTTGATAGATATAATAAGAGGCAATTAAAAGTAAGTGAAGAAGTATAGCAACCGAAACACCGATTGCATAATTTCTTGGGTAGAGCTTTTTTAATTCAAAAGCTCCATATATTCCGCCATTTTTTTTAAGTACTAATGTTTCAGACATATTAATCCTCCTGGCTTATATGGTTGCTTTTGACATTTCTTTTTTATCGATTTCAGTCATTGGTGCAAAAGCACGACTGTTAAGATTGGCTTGAACGCATTCGTCAACCAGATCAATCATAACATGATATTTTGCTTTTCTATCTATCTTAAGAAGCACAACAAATTTTGGATTCTCTTTCTGTTTTTCCGTCAAGAATTTTTTCATGTCTTCATATTTTATTTTCTTTGGGAGTTCAAACCCTATATTCCAATAAAGGTTATGTTGTTCATCGCATCTGATAGTCAGCAAATTTGATTCAGCCATTTTTACTTCTACATCTTTATCCGGAGGAAGATTTATTTCAAGTGCTTGCGGTTTACGAAAGACCGTTGTTAACATAAAGAATGTCAACAGCAAAAAAGCAACATCCACCAAAGGAGTCATATCAATACGAATATTGAGTCTTTTCTTTGGTTTTCTTTTACCTTTTTTCTTTCTGTGTCCGCCGCCATCGCCGCCAACGTCACCACCAGCCATATTATTCTCCTATTTTAACTTTTTTTATCAACTTCGAAATTTGTTACCATATTAAATCTAGTAATTTGAGCTTTTCGTAATATATCCATTAGATCCTGAACCAGCCCAAACTCCGCATTGGTATCAGATTTAATAAATGTAATAAGTTTTGGATTGGAAATTCTTGCTTTGATAAAAAGATCGCCAAGATTTTCCTGTTTAACTTCAACTGCTTGTCGAAGCTTATTTGCCTGACCAAACATTTTTTCCATTAATATTTGGGAGTCAAAACCAAGGAATAATTTCCCATCCTTGCTTACATAAATAAGCATAGTATTCGATTCCGGAAGCTTGATCTCCGAATGTGAGTATGGGAAAACAACTTCAACATCTTCTGCAGGTTTAAATTGAGTAGTAAGCATAAAGAAAGTAAGAAGTAAAAACGCCACATCCACCAGTGGAGTCATATCTATACGAATAGAGACTCTTTTCTTTTTAATGCGCGGCATTAATTACCTCACTTTTCTTTTAATAATTGCATAACGTTATAGTTTGCTTCATCAATTTGGTATGTGAAGTTGTCTACTTTGTTTACGTAAAAGTTATAAGCAACTATACCAAGAATAGCAGCAAACAAACCTCCCGCTGTATTGATCAACGCTTCCGAAATACCGGTTGCTAAAGAAATTGCATCCGGCGCACCTGCTTGAGCAAGAGCTTTGAAAGCACGGATCATACCGATAACTGTTCCAAGAAGACCAACCATTGTTGCAATAGATGCAATTGTTGAAAGTGCAATTAAGTTTTTCTCTAAGAGCGGTGTTTCCAACATCATTGATTCTTCAACTGAACGCTGAACTTCAACAAGTTTCTTTTCATTATCAACTGTTGAACCGGATGAGGTAACTTCTTGAAATCTGCTTAATGCTGCTTTTAAAACATTTGCTACAGAACCTCTTTGTGCATCACAAGAAGCTATAGCGTCATTTATTTTATTAGCTCTGATTTGATCAATTACTTTTTTAAAGAATTTTGGAATAGCTTGTTTACCTGCGGCTTTTCTTAAAGAGAGAGCTCTTTCAATTGTTATTGCAATAACCATTATTGATAGACAAATTAAAAGTGCTACCAGCTTACCGCCAACGTAAGTCATGCCCATGATGTTTCCGCCCAATGGAACTTCCTTTGTTCCTTTTGTTGCATAGTCTGCAAAGTTAGCCGGATTTCCGAGAATTAATTCATAAATTCCGAAAGATACGGCTAAGGCAATGAAGAAAAGAATTACGATAAAAGCAGATTGTTTCATTGTTACTCTCCTGTTTATAAATAAATATGTTACTTAAAGTACAGCCAATTTACGTGCCTATTTATCAAAGGCAAAATTTTCCTTAAAAAAATCGTAAAAACAATTGATATGCTTAAATTACGATCTGTCCGAAAGCTGAAAAAATTCAATGTGAAAGTAAGACGATTTCATTTTGCAATCAAGAGAAAATAATGATTGTTATTAAAGGATTTACGAGCATTTCAAAATGAAATTATACAATCACAAATGAAATATAATCCCGTTTTAACTAAGACTAGTAGTACTAATTAATAAATTACAATCCATAAAGCTTCCTCTTTCTCCACAGTGTTGTTTCGGATATGCCGAGAATCTTTGCTGCTTCTTTAGCATTTGAGGCGATTTTGAGAGTCTCTATTATATGTAACTTCTCAAGGTCTTCAATTTTCTGCATTGAATATGTATTCTGTTTTGGTTTGAAGTTTATGATTTCAGGAGGAAGATATTCCGATTTAATTATACCGTCTTTTGCAAAAACTAAAAGCCGTTTAATAACAGTCTCAAGCTCACGAATATTTCCCGGCCAATCATAATCTGAAAGAAGCTTTTGTGTCTCCCCGGGAATCGTAATCTCATTTGCGCCAGAATATTTTTTTATGAAGTAGTCTGTAAGTACAGGCATATCATCTTTTCTTTCACGAAGCGGCGGTAGTTTTATTTTTACGCCTGCTATTCTAAAATAAAAATCGTCTCGCAGCATTCCAGAACTTAAATCATGTTCTACATCTCTGTTTGTTGCACTTATAACTCTTATGTCAATACTGCGGGTAATGCTTTCGCCCACTCTTTCAAATTCCATACTTTGAAGAAACCGGAGTAATTTTACCTGCATAGATTTTGGAATTTCGGCAACTTCATCTAAAAAAACCGTACCGGTATCTGCAAGTTCCAATCTTCCAATTCTATCTTTAATTGCATTTGTAAATGCTCCTTTAACATGTCCGAATAGTTCACTTTCAAAAAGATTTTCCGGGATAGCAGAGCAGTTGATAATGATAAACGGATTGTTGCTTCTTAAACTATTTTTATGAATAAATCTTGCTAGGACTTCTTTTCCAGTTCCGCTTTCACCTTCGATCAAAATCGGAATGTTGCTGTCGGAAATATCTTTTGTAGTTTTTAAAATATCTTTTACTTCGTTATTTGAACTTACAAAATTATCATCGTCAAACTTTTCGTCTATTTGATAAGCCAACCCCTTCAACTTTTTACTGAGCCGGTGATGCTCATACACACGTTCTATAATATGGAGGAATTCTTTGTGAGTAAATGGTTTGGTAATATAATCGTAAGCGCCTTTTTTGATCGCCTCTACAGCAGATTCAATTGAACCATGTGCGGTCATCAATACAACTGTTGTATCGGGTGAAGATTTTTTCAACTCATGAAGGACTTCAATCCCATTCATCGGTTGCATTTTCAAATCAATGAAAGCGAGATCAAAATAAACTATTTTTGCTCTGGCTAGTCCCTCTAATGGATTTGCGAAAACTTCCGGAAAATATCCGTAAGAACTAAGTGAAAGTTCAATTGTTTTTAAAATGTTAACTTCATCATCAATTACAAGAATTTTTCCTTTATGCATTACGCTTCCGGCAATTTTATTTGAAATGTACTTCCTTTACCAAGATCACTGAACGCTTTTATTTCACCGTTATGTAATTCGATCACTTCTTTTGCAATGGAAAGACCAAGCCCCAAGCTACCGGGTGCCGAATCATCTATCTGTATAAATTTATCAAATATTTTTTTCAAGTTATCGGGACTTATACCAATTCCTGTATCGGAAATTTCAATCAACAAATTTCCATTGTTTCTTGAAAAATTAACTTTTATTTCTCCGCCTTCAGGAGTAAATCTTAAAGAATTAGATACTAAGTTTTCCAGAGCGCTGATCATATTATCATAGCTTCCGTTGATCTTTAACTTATTGCTTGTATCTATGATCTGGAGATTAATCTTTTTTTCTTTTGCTTGAATTGAAAATTTCTTCGAAATATGCTCTGCAAGTTTTTGAGCTTCGAATTTTTCGAACTTACTTTTACCAATATTAGACTCAAGTTTTGTCAGCTCAAGTATTTCATAGACAAGTCGGTTGAGTCTTTCAAAATCTTCTTTCATTGATAAAATAAGTTCATTTTGATTTTGAGATAGGTTCCCAACTACCCCATCTTCCAATATTCCCAATGCCATACCCATTGAAGTAAGCGGAGTTTTAAGTTCATGAGATACTTTAGCAATAAACTCCGACTTCATGCGATCAAGCTCTTGATACTTTGTAATATCATTAAAAACAATTACAGTCCCTTTCATATTGCTTTCCGGAATATCAAGAGAAGCGGCAATAACCTTAAAATATTTTTGTTCTCCTCCCCCGTATTTAATATTTATTATATCCTCTTTTTGATAAAGATCTTTACTCACTTGTGTTGTATCATTTTTTGAACCGTTAGTTTGCGGTGCAAGTATTTTTTTTATGTTATGCTGTGTAAGCAGACTTTCACCAAAAACTTCGTTAAACGTTTTATTGGAAAGCATAACATCAAAATTCTCATCCACCATTAACACCGGTTCATTCATGCTTTCTATTATTAGTTCCGATTTTTTCTTTTCATACAAAATCTTATTTAGATTAAACCGTTCGTAAACCTGAAGTTTTTCGCTCATCTTATTAAATTCTTCTGCCAGTGAACTTATCTCGTCGCCATTTTCATCAATTTCAATTCGTTCGTTAAAATCTCCTTCCGCAATGTGTTTGACCGATTGCCTAAGATTTGAAATCGGTTTAACAATGTAGTCTGAGAATTGAGAACCAAAAGCAAGACTGATTGCTATCGCTCCGAAAAGAATTACAAGAATTGTAATGGTTGCGCCTTGCGTAATGTCCTTTACACCGGATACTGCGTTATTCAATGCGGAGTGATTGATTTCAAGAATGCTATTGTTTCTTTTTTTAATAGATTCAATTTCGTCAACGAACCGCACAAAATCACTTTGCAGCGTTTGCCTCTTGTTGGGGATATAAATGTTATAATCGATATTGTCGGAGATATCTTTAACAAACCTTTGGTATTCGGAATTTAATTCATCCAGAATATTTTTAATGTCTTTTTCCTCCGACGCCGGTACCGACTCGCGGGCGCGGTCATACCAGTAATAAAAATCCTGTTTCGTTTTTTCAAAAAGTTTTTCGCCTACTTCAAAATTTTGATTATACATTATTACTATTGACTGCAACTGCTCATCAAGAGCACGGCCCATATTATCTGCAGCAATAATGCTTGTATAATTCTGCTGCATTGTAATTTTGATCTGCTCATTAAGACGATAAAAATTATAGATACTCCATAATGTTGCAAAGAACATGATAAGCAGTATTACCGTAAAACCAAGCAGAATTTTACTGCGCAGACTTGTTGTGTAAAGCTTAAGCATTTAAGCAAAACCTCTTTTATCGCTCCATTTAAAATAGGTTATTGAATTGCTTAAATAAACACCTTTTTTGTAATTTGGATTTATCAACTCCTAAAGGGAAATAAAATGCTGCGGGAAAAACTAATAAATAAAAAAATCGGTTCTGATAAAAATTTTAATTGGAGAAGCTACGAACCGGTTCGGTTAGAAGGATTTAGCGATGCAGTATTTGCGTTTGCTGTTACACTCCTTGTTGTCTCTCTTGAAGTACCAAAAACATTTGATGAACTGCTCGAAACAATGAGAGGGTTCTTAGCATTTGGAATTTGCTTCTCTCTCCTTGTGTGGATTTGGTATAACCAATACATTTATTTCAGAAGATACGCATTGAATGACGGATATGTTTTTACTCTTAATGCGCTGCTTATTTTTGTCATTCTTTTTTATATCTACCCTCTCAAATTTTTATTCACTTTTCTTGCCAATATTCCCTTGGGATTAATCGGCTGGAGTAAATTGGAAAATTCTTACAATATGATTAGAGCAGATCAAATGCCAATATTAATGGTGATTTACAGTATTGGTTATCTGCTTGTATTTTTTGTTTTATTTTTGCTTTATTTGCATGCATATAAAAAGCGAAATTTTTTGGAATTGAGTACTTCTGAAATCATAGTTACAAAATCAGAAATACAATCCTCTGCGCTTAATATGGGGATTGCACTACTATCTATATTTATAGTGTTGATTGGCGGAGTCGCTTTCGCTTCTTGGGGAGGATGGATTTACTTCTTAGTCGGTCCAACAATGGCCGTCAATGGTTCTATTATGGGTAAAAAAGCTAAACGCGCAATTGATATAAATATCTAAGAAATAAATTTTTTCAATAATTTCTCCATCTTAAAAAGGTGTACTTAAAATAGGATTAAAAAAAAATCTAAGTTTATTACCCATTGATTATTTTAAACTAACCCATCACAAAATGTATAGCCATATGAAAAAAATATATTTACTTCTGTTTCTTGTTTTAGCTACACAAGTCTTTGCACAATTCGGCTCTCAAGATTCGGGTGGAAAACTTTCTCCTCTTCAAGCTTGTTATGATGTAAAATTTTACGACCTTAATCTGACGATAGACCTAAACGAAAAAACTATTGCTGGCTCCGTTGTTATGCGAGCGCAAGCCGTTAATGATTTTAATAAAATATTGATTGATCTTGACAGCCGTTATACAATTGATGCGCTTCAATTTCTGTTGGATAACAATAAAGAAATTGATCTGAAGTTCACACATGACAGCAATAAAGTTTGGATTGATTTCCCAACAACCATAAAGAAAGGCGAAACGTTCTCAACAAAGATTACTTATGCAGGTCTTCCTCGAATTGCAAAACGTCCACCATGGGATGACGGATTGGTTCTTGCTAAAACAAAAGATGGAAAAGATTGGGTAACTCTAACATGTCAAGGAGGCGGAGCTGATACATGGTGGCCGTGCAAAGATCATCCGTCTGATGAACCCGATTCAGTTTCACTTCATTTTACCGCACCTTCAGATTTAATTCTTATCAGTAACGGAAGATTTATTTCATCAACAGAAAACAACAACGGAACTAAAACGTGGAACTGGTTTGTATCAACTCCAATTAATAATTATGGTGTAATTTTTTATCTCGGCCCATATAAACGGATAGATTACGATTACACAAGTGTAACCGGAGAAAAATTTCCATTCACCGTTTGGGTGCTTCCGGAAAGTTATGAGAAGGCAAAAGAACATGCCCCTCAGTTTTTAATTCATATGAAAGTAATGGAAGAACTCATCGGGCCGTATCCTTTCCGCGGCGATAAATATGCTGTTGTTGAAGCGCCTCATCTTGGCATGGAACAACAAAGTGCTATTGCGTACGGATATGGCTGGAAGAATCATCCGCAGTTTGCGTTCGATTGGCTTCATCATCATGAATTTTCTCACGAGTGGTGGGGCAATCTTGTTACATGCAGAGACTGGAGTGATTTCTGGATTCACGAAGGAATTGGAACTTACATGCAGCCGCTCTATCTGGAAAAAGTTTTTGGTAAAGATGAATACTTCCGTTATATGAAATTCATAAAACATTTTAGTAATAAAAATCCGGTTGCCCGGCGCGGTGAAAAAACTTCGGGCGAATCTTACAATAACGATATTTATTATAAAGGGGGATGGATAGTTCACACTCTTCGCTATTACCTGGGCGATGAGACGTTTTTCAAAGTGCTTAGAAAATGGGCTTATCCAACTGAAGAGATGGAAAAAATAAAAGACGGAAGACAATGCCGGATTACTACAACCGACGAGTTAATGGAAATGGCTGAAAAGATTTCCGGTAAAAAATTAGATTGGTTCTTTGAGGTTTATCTCAGGCACGCACCTTTACCGATTCTAAATGTGAAAAATCTAAACAACAGAGTTGAGCTAAGTTGGGAAACCGAAAATAATCTCCCGTTCCCTCTTCCGGTGGAAGTAACCGTTGCCGGAAAAACTATGCGTGTGGAAATGAAAGACGGAAAGGGTTTTATAGATTTGCCTCAAGGAAAAGATTTCACTGTTGATCCTCTTGGCTGGTTATTAATGGATATGAAAAAATAAATACAATAAGGATCATTCCCTCTGAATGATCCTCTAAACAAACGGTCATGCTAAAAATTTATTTCATTAACATTAATTTAAGAGAGCGCACAAAATTATTACCGCTTACTGTAAAAATATAAACACCGCTTGAGACTTTATTTCCCAATTGATCAACTCCATTCCATAGCAATCGAATAATATTTCCAGTCCCAACTTCTTCCTGTGTGAATGTTTTTACTAGTTCCCCCAGGATGTTATAAATCTTAAAAGAAAGATTTTCTTTTTTCATGTTCTGTGGGATCTGAATTGTAATTGTTGTCTGTGGGTTAAACGGATTCGGATAAGCATTAATGGAAAATTCCGTTGGTATTTCGTCTTTAATTTTCACATCTGTT
Organism: Melioribacteraceae bacterium; assembly: GCA_041658245.1. Classification (GTDB taxonomy): domain Bacteria; phylum Bacteroidota; class Ignavibacteria; order Ignavibacteriales; family Melioribacteraceae; genus Fen-1258. Next base: position 152,988 of record JBBAAM010000001.1, on the reverse strand, counting down.
GTAAATGGATTATCCTTATAACAATCTTTACAATAAGTCGTATCATTTTCCAATGAAAGAAAAGCTGTGTACTTGGAAAGTATTTTGTTCTCTTTACTGAGATTAATTATTTCATTTATAACCGAATTTGTTATAGTAGATTTTTCTAAAGAGTTGAGATACGTACTAACCCACATTTTTTCAATTGATACATCTCCCATTTTATTGCTAACATCTTCCACAACTATAGTTTGAGTGAATGGATTTGAATTATAAACTCCGGAAGTTTTTATAAGGAAAGGAAACTCACCGATATATTTTCCAACTTGTGTAATAGCTGAATTTAACGAAATGGTAAGACCGCTGTTATTTAATGTCTGCCTGCTAAAACAAAATCCGTTTTGCAGAGTTGTATACAGATCGAAGGAATTAACAGAACCGCTTAACCGATTCCCTAAATTTGAAAGTGTACTTGAAAAACCTGAACTAATCCGGCTATACGACCCGGAAGTAAATTTAGAAAGATTGTCATAAAAGTATTCGTTTCCAATGTATGAACGGCTATTGAAGTAAAAGTATGTATAATCTTTATTGTTAAAATCTAAAATGTAAGTCGGGACCATAATTGTTAATATTTTCTTTAGATCAGTAATTAATTGATTAGCCGTTAGGTTGCTTCCCAACTGGTCCGAATTTGAAATTAGAAAAACATTTCCGCCTCGTTTATTAATAATAAATTCGTAGCCCTCTTTCAATAATGTGGGAAGATTGCTGTAAGTAGAAATCGAATTTTCTGAAATTTTACTAAATGCAGTTTCAATATTTATAGAGTCCGCCTTTATCCAATCGTTAGCGACTTTGCCGATTGAAAGACTTGAATAAAACAAATTGAAGTAGTCGCTTGTGCTAAAACTGCCTTTAATATATTGTTTAAGCTCATCAAGAACTTGTTTTCTGTTCGTTGTACTTTTTCTCGAATCATAATCAATCATAAATAAAACTTTTTTACTAACTATGGAGATTGATGTTGCAGGAAACATGGAAAGCTGATAGAATCCCTCGTTCGATTTTTTAAACAATTTTAAGTAAACCCCATTAATCATCGGATTATTAAAAATCAATTGTGTGGGATAAGAATTATTGTAGGAGTCTAAATTCAACCGTTGATGAACGCCGAAAAATGTATCCGTCTGGGTAGTAAATATCAAATTAGTTTCCGAACACCTTGGATTTTTCCATTCATCATTATTCCAAGTTACAAGACTTACTTTATTGGCTTTATTTAACGATGGAGTAAGTAAAGAGAATTGAAGCGGAATCGAAATTTGATTTGAATACCAGATATTTGGGACATGATAGGTAATACGAACCTTACGTGTTTCGTTTGGTTTTAAAGGGTATACTCGAAGTTCATAATGATTATTATTAATTTTACGAAGAATTGCAGGGTCTTGTTTTCTATTAACAATTCCCTCATATATTGATGATGCCGTCCATGTGTCTAACAATACTCCTTTACTAATATTTTCTCCGATCCATAGCCATAGATCTGTTACATAACTTCCTTCAGGTAAATCAAAATTCATTATTACTTCTAATTGAGCGGATGAATTAAAATTTGTTCCTCGAGAAGAAAAAGTTAGATATGCGCTCACTTGGCTGAATAAACCGTTGGGAATGACGGAAAAAGTTGCTTCTTCAATAGTTCCCTTGTACCGAGGCCATCCTTGCTGGGGATCTAAAACATCAAGCGTGTTTTGAGCTTGAATACAAACACTAGATAATAAAAAGTAAAATATTATTGATCTTGTAATTTTGGAAACCATGTTTCCCCCTTGATTTATTGTTGTGATTGCAATTAGTGTGATCGAATGAAGTATTAAGGACGGTCAATTTTTTATTTTGTAGGGAATGGCAGGGTATTAGCATTTTAGTCCCATTAGAATAAGAATAATTAAGCAATTATTATACCGTTGATTTTAATTCAATATTAATGCTAAAGGTCATTTTATTTTTTTCTGTCATGAAATAATTTCGTTCCGGAAGAATATTTTGCACATAATGCTTGTTAATATCTAATTTGCTATATAGATATTAGTGAAATAAATATTTTTTTCATTCAATCGGAATTGTAATGATGCAAGAGATAATTACTCTTTTAATCATCGGTCTTGCTGCCGGTTTAGTTAGCGGAGTTCTTGGCATCGGCGGCGGAATAATTATTATACCGATGCTTGTTGGATTTTTGGGATACACTCAAAAAGACGCGCAGGGAACTTCGCTTGGTCTTCTTCTTCTTCCTATTGGTATCCTTGCTGTAATGAATTATTATAAAGCCGGGCATGTAAATCTTAAAGCTGTCGGTATTATGGTTGTTACTTTCGTTATCGGAAGTTATTTGTCGTCATTATATGCTGTTAATCTTCCCGAAGGAATTTTGAAAAAGGTCTTTGCTGTATTTCTTATTCTTTATGCTCTCAAATTATTGATAGGCAAATAAAAATTATTTATAACTGCTTATTCAAAATTTAATAACAGCGTAGCAAGAGGCGAACATTTTCTCTAAACCGCTTTCAAGAACCGCATCTGTTTTAATTGCATTACTTGTCACTTTCTTCTGGTCAACATCATTCATTATTATCAAATGGGGATTGCGGGATATTCCACCGCTGACTTTTGCCGGGTTGCGTTACTTCTTAGCTTTTGTGTGTCTGCTTCCTTTTATGTTAACTAAAGAAAAAATTTCTGAAGTTAAAAAAATTGATCGAAAAGATTGGTTACGTTTAACTGTCCTCGGACTTCTTTTTTATACATTTACACAAGGAACTCAATTTATCGGATTGTCGCTTCTTCCCGCGGTAACAGTAAGTCTGCTTCTCAATTTTACTCCTATCATAGTTGCGGTAATGGGAATTTTTCTTTTATCTGAAAGACCTTCTGTGCTTCAATGGTTAGGTACAAGTTTATTTATTATTGGAATACTTGCTTACTTCTATCCCGTTGATCTATCCGAAAGTAAAACTCTGGGAATTATTGTGATGACAATTGGAATTTTCTCCAACGCATTTTCCTCCATACTAGGTCGCGGAATAAATCGAAGCAGTAAATTCCATCCTTTAACAGTTACAGTTATAAGCATGGGGATTGGATCAATCGTAATGTTGATTATTGGTCTTGTAACACAAGGATTACCACTTTTAAGTTTAACAAATATTTTATTTTTACTTTGGCTTGCAGTTGTAAATACAGCTTTTGCATTTACACTTTGGAATTTATCTTTGAGAACTCTCACTGCGATGGAATCAAGCATAATAAACGGAACAATGTTAATCCAAATTGCCTTTCTTGCATGGTTATTTATTGGTGAACCTGTAACTTGGCGGGAAGGAATTGGAATGTTAATAGCTGCAGCCGGAGCAATTGTTGTTCAAATCAAAAGAAGAAACTAATTTTAAGTATCTAATTGAACTCTCAACAAAAAATCATAAATAACCAGATGAAAAATTTTATCTGCTTAATTCTACTTTTTACGTTTTACTTAAACGTACATCCTCAATCTAAAAAAGATTTTTGGATCATTTCAGCTCCGGCTGAAAAAGAATTTACAAAAATTGATTTGAACGGAAAGACGGTTATTCCGAATGGCAGATTTATTACTCCTTTAGGAAAAACAATTATTACCGCTCCCCATCCGTATGGATTAACTTTAAGTCCGGATGGAAACGTGCTTGTTACTGCAAATTCCGGAACCGATCCTCTTTCAATTACATTGATCAAAAATATTTTGAGTGGAGATCCTATCGTTCAGCAAGTTCCACCCGGTGCAAATACAGATAAAGGAGTTCTTGCATCAGTTTTTATGGGATTGGCAATTTCTCCCGATAATAAAATTGTTTACGTCGCAGGTGGACAAACTAATAAAATTTACTTGTTCGATATTTCAACAGGAAATAAAATTGATTCGATTGATTGCGCTTACGCTGATAATAAATTCGATTACTCTCACGGATACATCGGTGATTTGGTTTTATCTAGTAACGGAGAAAAAATTTACGCAGTTGATCAAATCAATTTTAGAATGATCATTGCAGATACAAAAACAAAATTGCTTGTTCAAAGTGTACCGGTGGGAAGATATCCTTTTGGTATTACTCTCTCGCCTGATGAAATAAATATTTTTGTTGCAAATGTGGGAATGTACGAATACAAACATATCCCCGGTATAACAAGCAATAATGTTAAAGAGAAAGGATTAACTTTTCCGCCTTATGGTTATTTGTCTAAAGAATCTCGGACTGGCGTTAAGATAGGTGATATTAAAGTTCCGGGTTTAGGCAATCCATATTCTTCCGATGCTTTCTCGGTCTTTATTATAGATAACAAAGATCCGAATCATCAAAGAGTTACTACAAAAATTAAAACGGGTAACCGGATAGGAGAATTGATCGAAGGGATTCCGGCTGTCGGAGGTTCAAGCCCCAACTCTCTTGCTGCAACAAATAAATATTTATTCGTTAGCAACGGAACGAACGATAATCTTTCTGTTATAGATATTGAAAAGAAAAAGATTGTAAAGACGATAAAACTTGTACTGGATGATCGCTTAAAAAATTTACGCGGTATAATTCCATACGGACTAACACTCTCGCCCGATCAAAAAAGATTATATGTTGCAGAATCTGGAATCAATGCTGTTGCTGTGATTGATATAGATAAAATGAAAATTCTCGGACACATACCAACAGGCTGGTTTCCGGCAAAATTAAAAGTAAGTATTGATGGAAATAAATTATTTGTGGCAAATGCAAAAGGATACGGCAGCGGACCGAATGGAGGAGAATATTTTAAACCCGGACCCGAAGGAACTTACATCGGCAACTTAATGAAAGGAGCTGTTTCGGTAATTGATATACCAAAAGATGATGAACTGCCTGCCCTAACCCAAAAAGTGATTGATAATAATTTTTTAATTGAGAAATCATCATCACAAAAATTTTCTGAAAGAAAAAGCAATCCCATTCCTCTTTATCCCAAAGAAAAGGTTAGCCCGATAAAACATATCGTCTTCATTTCAAAAGAAAATAGAACTTATGATGAAATATTCGGGAATGTCAAAAATGGAAACGGCGATTCAACGCTTGCCCGTTATGGAAAAAATGTTTCCTTCACAAATAAAAAGAAAACTCTTGAAGTAATAAATACTACTGTAATGAAAAATCATCTCGAATTAGCAAAACGATTTTCGATCTCCGATAATTTTTATGTTGATTCGGATGTTTCATCGGACGGGCACCGCTGGCTTGTTAATACTTATCCGAATGAATGGGTTGAAACAATCGTTCCGGCTGATTACGGCAAGAATAGAGATGTAAAAGAAAATTCGAAAGCTAAGGGTGCTCTTGGCATCAATCCTACCGCAGGAGCTATCTACCCCGAAGATTACAACGAAGCAGGATCTATGTGGGATCATCTCGAAAGAAATAAAATAGATTTTTTTAATTTTGGTTTTGGGATGATGTTCGAGCCAGCTTCTTACGATGCAAGTTATAAATACGGCGGTGTTAGACATTATGTTAATTATCCGGTTCCGCGCCCAATGTTCAACAAAACTTCCCGCATTTACCCAACATACAACACTTCCATTCCCGATCAATTTAGAATTGATATGTTCAAAAAAGAATTTAATGAAAAGTGGATGGGAAAAGGAAAAAAGATGCCGTCTGTTCTTACCGTTATTGTACCGAATGATCATGGCGCCGGTGAGCGTCCCGATGCCGGATATCCTTTCCGCGAAAGCTACATGGCTGATAACGATCTTGCAATCGGACGGATTGTAGAGTTTCTTTCACACACGCCGTACTGGAAAAATATGATGATCGTAATTACAGAAGATGACGCGCAGAACGGTGTAGATCACATTGATGCGCATAGAAGTGTTCTGATGGTCATCTCTCCTTACGTGAAGAAAAATTATGTCAGTCATGTTCATTATAGTTTCGGCAGTATCTTCAAAACTTTCTGGAATGTTCTCGGCATTCCATACTTAAATCAATTTGATGCCGGTGCAAATGACTTTTCAGATTTCTTTACAGATAAACCGGATTTCACTTCGTACAACGCTTTAGATATAGATAGAAGAATTTTCGATCCGCAAAAAGCTTTAACTCCGCTTGATGAAAAGTTTGATTGGAAATCTCTCAGCGAATCCCCTGAAATTGATAATGTGAAAGATATGATGCATGAAGCTAAAGAGAAGGAGAAAGACCGTAAAGAAAATAGAGAGCGGATAAAATAGAACGTAAATGAAAAATTTAAGAGTTACTGCTATCGGTGAAATCCTTTATGATATTTATCCTGACAAAAAACGCTTGGGCGGTGCGCCGTTTAATTTTATTTATCATATATGGAAGATATTGGGTAAAGCAAATTTCGTTTCAAGTGTTGGGAATGATGAGAACGGAAAAGAAATGCTTTCATATCTCAACTCAATCGGATTTAATACTAAACACATATATATAGATAAGAAATATCTAACCGGAACAGTTCAAGTAAAACTTAGTGAAGATAGAACTCCGCAATTCACAATTTCTCCTGAGTGCAGCTATGATTACATTACAATGAACGATTCAATAAAAGAGTTGATCGAAAAGGAAACTGATTTGTTGTACTTCGGTACGCTTTCAACACGCAGCGATATTTCCCGCGATACAATTCAATCTCTCTTTGAAAAACCACAATTGAAATATTTTTGCGATCTCAACCTTCGTCACAATTTTTACACAAAGGAATTGATTAAACAAACTTTGTTGACATGTAATGTTCTTAAAATTAACCAAGACGAATTGGACAAGCTTAAACAGCTCTTCGACCTACAACGATTTAACAATCGAGCAATAGAACAATTAATTAAAGAGTTTGATATTGATCTTATCGGATTGACACTCGGAGAGAAGGGTGCTGAGCTTTACACTAAGAGCGAAACAAATCATTACAAAGCAGAAATTGTTAATGTGGTTGATACTCTTGGAGCCGGCGATGCTTTTGCCGCTATACTCTGTATTGGTTACTTAAACAATATGCCGATTGCCGAAATCAACAAACTTGCAAATGAATTTGCTGCGGAGGTATGTTTAGTTATTGGGGCATTACCAAATGATGATTTAGTTTATGAAAAATATGGGGAAACCTTCTGTTAAAAATAAATCCCGCATTCGCGGGATTTATCCTCTATGTTGAGTTGTCATGGAATTGTTAGGAAAATGTAAAAGTATTTACATAAAGAAATAGTTATATGTCCGAACTCTCTACTTGGTTGCAGGGAAGTGCGGATTAATTACTATTTCAATCCTTCTATTTTTTGCTCTTCCTTCTTCTGATGAATTGTTGGCGATCGGTTTAGTACCGCCAAGTCCCACAGAAGTAATTCTGTTCGCTTCGGCACCCATGCTTGACATTAAATATTGAAATATGGCATTAGCTCTTAATTGTGAGAGATCAAGATTCTTTTGAAAATCGCCTTGACCATCGGTATGACCTTCTATCACTGTCGTCCCGTTTGGAAATAATTGAATTGCTTTCTGAACTTTTGCAAACAGATTATAATACTGAGGTTCAAGTGTTGCCTTGTTTGACGGAAAGACTATGTTAACTAATCTTATTATTATTAATTCTCCGTTTCTTATAACTTCTGCTTCAGAAGGAAGAAACAGGTTAGATGCTTTTTCTATGATTTGATTATTCCTTTCCAATTCCTGCGACTGCGTCTTGTACCTAAGACTTTCATTCTCAAGTTGTGCAAATCTTGTTTTATAGTCTTCAACCGACTTATTTAATTCTTCTATTGATTTTTTGAGCGATTCATTATCTACATTCAGTTTTTTATTCTGAGTCTCTGCATCTTCAAGTTTTGTTTTATAATCCTGAATTGATTTTTTCAGATCCTCCAGTTCGGAAGAAATTCTTTGATTGTCGTTCAAAGCTTTATTTAATTTTACATGACCATCATTAATATTAAAGATAATTTGAGAAGTGATTTCATCATAACCTTTGTCGAATGATGGTTGAATCTTGAACTCAGCACCTATTTTGGCTAGCGGTTCTTCCCACGATAAAACTAAATCTTCCATTGTCTTCTCTTTGTCTTTCATCTTCGTAAAAAGATCCTGCAAGTATAAACCATGTTTAAGTTCGTACATAGCTTGGTTCAGGTTATTGTGTGCTTTTAGAGTATCGTAACGGTTGGCGTCTAAAATTGTTTCTATGTCTTGAGCATATTTTTTGCTCTTATTTAAGATGATGGGTGCGTATTTGTTTAAATCTTTATCTTCTGCTTGAGCAATTGAAGCATTAAGATCATTCAAAAATTTACCTTTTACACCCACCAATTCTGCATCTTTATAATTAGTCTCAGCGGATTTAGCATATTTTTTATATCCTTCCATATCTTTATCGTTATAATCTTCTACGGCGCTTGAAAAATTTTCCTCTCCTTCTTTCCATAATTTCGGTGCGTTAGTGTAAGCATCAACATTAAACGCAAGCTGGCGTATTTTCATTAGATCTGAAAAACTTGTATTCAATGTTTTGGTTGTCTCGATTGATTTATTAAATAGATCAATTGCCGTTGTAAGATTCTGTTGAATCTCTTCGGGTTTTCCGTTTTTCTTTAAAAGCTTTTCTGCATCAGCAAGCAGGTCAGTTCCTTTTTCAAAATCCTCTTGAGCAAAAATATTAGCCGCCATGGATAATGCTTTCTTGCTTAGATCTCTTGAATTCTTAAACATTTTTTCAGAATCGCTTTGAGAGAAGATTTGACCGGCAAAGAAGAATGCTATAATGGAGTATAATATTGTGATGGTTGAAAACCTTTTCATGTTGCCTCCGAAATTTCTAGGATTAATTGTTCGTAAATTAACATTAAATGCTTTAAAACAATTCCTTATCCGCCTAATTTTTTTGGTTTTGAATCCTAAAACTAAACTATAAACATCTCCCACCATTCAATCATTTCTTTAGCATAACTACCGCGCATCAGAAGTAAATGATTTCCAAGCGGTTCATTAAGCAAATCCGTTACTTTAGCCGAGCCGTGCAACTTTACTTTTACTTGTGTTCTGCAAAGATTTTCCGATGAACCGGTTTCTAAGATCTCCCCGTTAGATACCCAAATTTTTTCCAGATTCTTTCCGCCTATCCTCAACACTGTAATTTTTCCCTTTGCCAATTCTCCTTCTATGCCAACTCCAAGTCCCGATTCAAAATGCGAGCGTAATTTATAATTCTCCGTCATACTCATCGGAACAGTACAATGAGCAAGCCATATTGAATTGCTCTGTTCATCAATCTGTGCAGGGTTAGCCATCCAAACAGTTTGATTTGTTAAATAATTTGCCCATAACATTCCAAGCGTAGAGACAAGATCGCCCTCGCATCCGGCAATGATTCCTTCATCGTTCAGTTTTGATAATGCAAAACATCCGGTAGTTTTAAGGTCTGTTACCAAATCGAAACAGCGGACTGAAACTGAATTTAATTCTTGTGCACGGATCAACTCTTTAAGTGCTATATAAACTCTCACTACATTCTTAATTTCTTTCTTTGAGGGTTCTTTTATTGCCGCGGCTTTTGTTGTTAAGTAGTAATAATCGTCTTCGATTTGTTCATCTTTTATTTCTGCTATCCTTGTTTTAAGTTCTTCAAGATCAACATTTACTACTTGCGGACCCCATACTTTTTTTATAACGGAAGAATCCGGCATGCTTGCAACAAGCCAATCAGACGGACTTCCAATCAAACCGATCTTTGTGTTTTTTAATTGATGAAACACTTGATGATGTTTTACGTTTCTTTCTAAATCGTCCCGCCAATCTTTGTTTATATTGTTATCTATATAAATGATCTTTCCTTTTTCATCGTCTTGCTGAAGCTTTGCTAAAATTTCCATTGATGCAGCAAGAGAATTATTCCCGGCGTGAGCAATTAAAATTACCGGTTCATTGCTGTAAACTTTCTTCCGTTCGTACCAAAGTTTAAGAACTTTTTCTTCAGTTCCGCCTGTAACAATGAAGTAAAAAATCGGAACGTGCAGATTTATCATTTCATCAGTAAATCGCTCACCGCCATAATCATGAAATAAAGAAAGAAGATTACCTGCTATCTCTTCTATTGAGGTTTGAGTAATTGAGCTTGAGACAGGGATGAAGCCAAATTTTGTATTTGCATTCATGTTGTTTTCCCAAATACTTTAAAACTTTGTAGATTATTTTCTAAGCATCATTCTTCTAAAATATTTAACTCATCTAAAATTTCTTCCGCATGAATAAGTTCTTGAAAGGGAATCATTAATTTTTGCTCTCCCGTTAGAAAGGAATTCCGATTGCTTCCAGATTTACCATAATTGATTTATTTTAGAAAGAGAACTCCCGAGCTCAATACTCCAAAATTTATCTAAAGAGAATTGTGCAAATGATTGATTGCTTATAAAAAGAAGTAGTGTCACGGAAAATAGTATCTTCAAATTTTCTCCTAAGGTTTCGTGTTTTTTCATTAAGAGATAAAGAATTAGAAACAACTTAGAGAGAATTTTTGTTGAGGGCAAATAAAAAAAGACTTCGGTTTACTTAAACAGATTTAAGATCGAAATAAAGCACCTATATGTTCGCCTTAGGAAGCATTTTTTATTTAGCATCACTAACAGTCGATGCGGTGTTCCAATCAAAATCCTTCCCGCATAGTGGCTATACCAGAGGGAAGGACTTTTTAAAAGCTCCGTTATTACAAATCAACAATCGTCATTCAATAGAATCATATAGAGAATAATCAATAATCGTTTAACATTCCTTGTCTCTCTTTCGCCTTTTTATTCCATTCCGGAACAGATGCTTTCAGAAAATCTGCTTTGTCTGTTTTCAATTCTTGCATGTTTAACCCAATAAACTTTTGTGCTTTTTCTTTAGAAGAATAATCCGGCAGAGCAACCGGATAGTTTACACCATGCTTAACAAGTATAAGTGCAATTTCCTTCCTTGCTTGCTCTGCTTTTTGTATTGATGTTCCTAAAACTCTCATCGCTTCAACCGGAGAATGAAAACCCATTCCGTTTGATGCCGCAACCCAATCCCATCTCCATTGTGCATGGCGTATTAACTGAAGAGCCGGCTTCATTTCTGTTTCTGTTGCGCTTTTATCCCATGCAATCTTTGCTTCTATGTGTGTAGCGGCTAAAGTTTTTTCAGCAATCCTTTTCAATTCATCAATCTTATCTTGTCGTTCATATACGTTTGCAATTAGCTTTTGTGTTTTTTCTCTGTGACAAACCTGGCAAGAATTTTCAACATTGTTCAACGGGCTTTGAATATGATGATCTGTGAATTTTACTCCGCCTTCAGTTTTATACGGCATGTGGCAATCCGCACATGAAACTCCTCGATCCGCGTGAATACCGGTTTTATATAATTCATAATCCGGATGTTGTGCTTTCAGCATCGGTGCACGGCTAAGTTGATGCGTCCAATCGGTGAATTCTGCTTTGTCATAATATTCTTCCATTGCATCTGCGCTGAATCCGTTATCCCACGGAAAAGTTAAATACTTTCCTTCTCCTTTGAAGTAATACTCAACGTGGCATTGAGCGCAAACGAGCGAACGCATTTCATTGTGACTGAAACTCTTTATGTCTTTACCCTGTCTCTGCAAAGCTTCAATAAGTGCGGGTCGTGTGATTCTTAAATCCATTGTTTTCGGATCGTGACAATCCTGGCAGCCAATCGGGTTAACAATTTCAGAACCTAAATCTTTCCATTTTGATTTGTAGAATTCAGCAACGCCCATCTTTTGCATCATGCGCGGAACATCTGTGCTTTTGCAAGCCCAACACGTTGCCGGTTGTGGACTAACTTTGTTTCCGCCTGTTCTCAAAGTGTTGCGCAAATCTTTCACTGCGTATGCATGTCCTCTTCCTTGATTGTAATCCCTCGAAAATCCATAACCTGCCCACATAATCACCAGCTCGGGAAACTTTTCTAAATAATCAACTTTTGCTGATCCAAAATGCTTGCTCGCATAAGTTGTGTCGAGTGTTTTCATGTATGTTTCATACTCGCGCGGATAATTTTCTCCCCACACTTCGTTGCGCGGCTCCCAATCTGCAATTGGTTTTACCTGCTGAAGCATGAAAGATTCATTTCTTCTTTCGATGATGGAGGAAGCAAACAGTCCAATTAAAAATACTACGACGACAGTAACAACAAACAGCAGCTAACCTAACCACGGTTTGTTCTTTGTTATTTCTTGAATTGATTTCATTGATAGATCCTTTCTGATTAATTCTTTCTCTCTGATGAAATATATTTTTCCATCCATTCGGGAATTAATGGAGCCAATTGCGGTACTCTTGCATAAGGTGTTGAAGATAAACTGTGTACTCTGCCATGAGGCGTTTCTCTGTGGCAATTCCAGCAATATCTTTCCGTTTGATCTTCAACGTTATTATTATTAATTGATCTCAAAGCTATTGGGTGAATTAAATTGCTGTGGCATCGAATGCAATTATTCTGAACCGCTCTCTTTCCATCTTCTTTGATTTGTATTACTTGCGGCTCCCAACGCATTGTGAAATACGTCGCGTGGCGCAACCCATCACTCGCCTTAAATAAATACTTGCTGATGAAATTATTTTGGGGCACATGACAATCATTGCACATTGCAACTCTGCCGTGACTACTCCTTTCCCAAGTTGCATATTGAGGATTCATAACATGGCAATTCACGCATGTTTTTGGATTATCTGATAAGTATGAAAATGCATTTGAGATGTAGAGTACATAAAATCCTAATCCGACAAAAATTCCGGCGAGTACTATTATAGGGTATCTCCACTGCTTCGGCGGAATGATGTGAGAAAAAACTTTTGTGAACCAATTCTTCTTAATCGATTCCATCTCTATTCACTTTTCCTTTTTGTGTAGATCTATTCAATTCTTTAATTTCTGCAGTGCTTGTTGGATGCCCAATTGCATCTAACTGCTTGTGAATTATTAGATATTCTTCTTTAGAAACTTTATTATGCCAATGACCGGTAATCATTCCCAATCCCGTTATTGAAACAAACAAAAGAATAACACCGAATGCAATAATTTTTTTAGAAACTTTTTTCTCTCCGAAAATATTTTTCACTTCAAGCGTGTCAGCAACCGGGCAAGCATCCACACAATTCAAACACGATGTGCATTCATCTGAATAAACGGTTTTTACCTTATCAACTTTGATGAATGACGGACATGCCTTGGCACACAATCCGCAATCAATACAGTTTACGGCATTTCTTTTTATTTTGTTCGGACTTAAAAACCCAATCAATCCTAACAAAGCGCCATAAGGACAAAGATACCTGCACCAAAAATTTCTAATAAAAACAGAAAGCAAGAAAAGAATACCAATAACAATAAGACTGAATCTGGAAATGTTTGCGAAAAAATAAAACATCTTAACGTCAGCGGCAATATTGTATGCATCGCTTAAGAAAAATGCAAGCGCGGTTTCCGTCATCGAAAAAATTGCAAATGCAAAAAATGCAAGCAGTAAATATTTCACAGCGCGCAATGGATAATCAATTAGCTTCGGCAGTTTAAATCTCCGTTTGAAAAGTTTCTTCCAAATTTTTTCTCCAAAGTCTCCTACCAGTTCTGAGATAAAACCAACCGGACACATCCAACTGCAAAATGCTTTTCCAAAAGTCAGCGATACACCAACAATTGCTAAGAAAATGAAAAATCCCGCGGGATGAACGTCATGCACTTTTCCGGTTTGGAAAAAATACACTACGCTCATTAGTGCACTGATAGGAAGAAATCCTTCTACGCCCGGCGGTCTTTGGTGAAATGTGGTGGTGCCATTCGACTCCAGATAGGAAATAAACTGATAGAACTCGATTCCGATCCAAATACAAAGAATAGCAAATCCGATTTGAATACCGAATCTAATCTTCTGTATCGATTTTGATGTGTTTTTTCTATAACTAATCGCCATAAACTACGAGTATTTTTATTAAACGGACTATTAATTCCGATACAAAAGTAATAGTTTTAAGTTTCTCTGTCAAATGAAATAGTAGAAAACATGCAAAAAAACATATATTCTTAGTTAAATCGGATAAAGAAGACCCGCTTTTCTTTTTGCTTGACTTTGTAAATAGGAAACCCGTAGTTTTAATCAGAACAATAAATCCGATAATGATTTTGTATAGCAATAAACTAAAATATGGAATGCAAACCCTGTTGTACATGAAAAGATTTAAAAGTAATCATGTATTTTCTGCAACGTACATTTCTGAACAATTGCAAATTCCTAAGGAATTCATTTCAAAAATATTACAGATTCTCGCGCATAAAGGAATTTTAATTTCTAAAAAAGGGAAAGGCGGTGGATTTTCTTTTGCTGTTGATCCGCAACAAATAAAATTAAAAACCATTTTTGATTCTCTTGGGCAAACCAAAGAATTTGAAAAATGTTTGTTCGGCGGAGATGTTGATTCCTGTTCAGAGGAAGAATGTATGATCTGCTCATTATGGACAACATTTAACAAAGAAATGACTTATATAATTAATAACCACACTCTTGGAAATTTATGCTTGAGGTTAGAAACTGATTTCAATAATTAAAAATGAATAACATAAATTTTTACAATAATAACAAGGAGACACAATGAAGAAGTTGTTTTTCATAACAGCCGTTTCTATTCTGCTTTTTGGAGCATGCGGAGAAAATAAATCCGGAGCCGATGTAGAAACGGCAAAGAAAGAAAAGACGGCAAAGATTTTTGGACTAACTGTTTTCGAACTGGATAATGGAATTGGGCCGATAAAAGAAAAATTAAATCTTGGTCCGATTGACTCTAAAATGGTTGAGACCGGACAAAAATTATTCGATGCGAAATGTGCTCAGTGCCATAAGTTAGATGAACGCTACACAGGACCCGCTCAGAGGGATCTAATTGAAAGAAGATCGCCTGAATACATAATGAATATGATTTTAAATCCCGTTGAGATGGTTGCAAAACATCCGGAGGCAAAAAAAATGTTTGCTCAATATCCAACACAAATGACATTTCAAAATGTAACACAAGAAGATGCAAGAATGATGCTTGAATATTTTCGTTCTGTGGATAAATTAAAAAAATAAATTATCAAAAGGAAAAACTATGAAAAAGAAAAAATATTTATTCCTCATTGTTCCTGCTTTATTGTTAAGTGCTATTTTATATAATTGTTCTAATTCAAATAGCGCCGGTGACTTTAGCGATGCTGCGTCTAAAGTTTATGTTGCACCGGGAACACATGATGAATTTTACGCATTTATGTCTGGAGGATTCAGCGGGCAAGTTTCAGTCTATGGACTTCCCTCGGGCAGATTATTTAAAGTAATTAGTGTCTTCTCGCAAAATCCGGAAACAGGTTACGGATATTCAGAAGAAACAAAACCAATGTTGAATACTTCATTCGGATTTGTTCCATGGGATGATGCACACCATCCGGTTTTATCGAAAACAAATGGTGAACAAGACGGAAAATGGTTATTCATTAACGGTAATAATACACCAAGAGTTGCTAGAATTGATCTTACTACTTTTGAGACTGTAGAAACAATTGAAATTCCAAACTCCGCCGGTAATCACGGTTCTCCTTTTGTAACCGAAAATACCGAGTATGTTGTTGCTTCAACAAGATTCAGCGTTCCCGTTCCTCAAAAAGATGTTCCAATTTCTTCCTATAAAGAAAATTTTAAAGGAACAATCTCTTACATAAAAGTTGATAAAAATTCCGGCGATATGAATTTAGCTTTTCAAATTGTTGTGCCCGGATTTAATTACGATATAGCGCATTCAGGAAAAGGTCCATCTCACGATTGGTCATTCTTCACTTCTTATAACAGCGAACGGGCTAACACACTTTTAGAAGTTAATGCATCCCAAAATGATAAGGATTTTATTGCCGCGGTAAATTGGAAGTTAGCTGAAAAATATGCCGCCGAAGGTAAAGGAAAGAAGATGAGCGCTGAATACTACGACAACAACTATGACGAAGGCGCTCACAAAGCTATTTCAAAAAAGATGAATGAAGCGCTGGTGCTTGATCCGAAAGAATGTCCGGGAATTATTTACTACATCCCGACTCCAAAATCGCCACACGGAGTTGATGTCGATCCAAGCGGCGAGTATATAGTTGCAGGCGGAAAGCTTGCTTCTGTTATTCCCGTTCACTCATTTTCAAAAATGATCAAAGCAATCGAGAATAAAGAGTTCGCAGGCGATGTAGATGGAATTCCTATTCTTAAATACGAATCAGTTGTTGCAGGAGAAGTACAAAATCCCGGTCTTGGACCTCTTCACACCGAATTTGACGGAAATGGTTATGCATACACTTCTGCTTTCTTGTCATCGGAAATTGTAAAATGGAAACTCGGCACTTGGGAAGTTGTAGACCGCGTTCCGACTTATTATTCAATCGGCCACTTGATGATTCCGGGCGGCGACAGCAGAAAGCCGTGGGGTAAATATGTTGTTGCATTGAACAAGATTACAAAGGATAGATATTTACCAACGGGACCCGAAGTTACCCAGTCAGCTCAGTTGTTTGATATTTCCGGCGATAAAATGAAACTGCTTCTTGATTTTCCGACTGTTGGAGAACCTCATTACGCACAAGCAATTCCAGCAGACTTGTTGGAAAAGAATTCTAAGAGAATTTATGAGTTGGAAAAAAATAAAAATCCTTACGCACTAAAAGGCGAAAAAGAAGCGCTCGTTGAAAGAAAAGGAAATGAAGTTCATGTTTATCTTTCAACAACAAGAAGCCATTTTAAACCGGATAACATTGAGGGTATAAAAGTTGGCGATAAAGTTTTCTTTCATGTTACGAACCTGGAACAAGATTGGGATATACCTCACGGATTTGCAATCAAAGGTGCAAATAACTCCGAGTTGTTAGTAATGCCTGGTCAAACAAAAACAATAGTTTGGAACCCACAGAAAGAAGGAATTTATCCTTTCTACTGTACAGATTTTTGTTCGGCATTGCATCAAGAAATGCAAGGATATGTAAGAGTTTCTTCTTCTGGAAGTAACACAAAATTATTGTTTAATTAAATTTCTTCGGGAATAGATTCTGATAAATTAGGATTTACAATGTCAACCAAATCAAGAATTTTAGTTTTAATTTCTGCGGTAATGTTATTGGGTGTGTTTTTTTTTCCAATTTGGAAAATAGATTTGGTGGCGCCGCAATATCCTGAAGGTATTGGTTTAAGAATCTGGGTTAATCAAATTACCGGTTACAAAAAATTTGATTTGAGAAACATCAACGGATTAAATCATTACATCGGGATGAAAACAATTGAACCAGAATCTATTCCCGAACTTAAAATTATGCCTTACATAATTGCTGGATTTATTCTATTAGGATTAATGGCGGCTGCATTAAAAAACAGAAAAATTGTAGCCGCATGGATCTTACTTTTTTTTATCGCATTGGGAATTGGTTTTTATGATTACTATATGTGGGAATACGATTACGGACACAATCTAGATCCCAAAGCCGCTATCAGGGTCCCGGGTTTAACATACCAGCCGCCTCTTTTGGGTTCAAAGCAATTATTGAATATGAATGCACAATCTTTTCCTGATATAGGCACATACATTATTGTACTATCTATTATGAGCGCTGTTATTGCATTATATATAGATAAGAAAAGTTCGAAGGCAATAACATGAGCCTGCGAAATTGTAGTTTAGGATTATTTCTTCCTGTGATATTTTATTGTTTTTTTTTCGTCTCTTGTCAAAAAGCACCGGAACCAATTTTTTACGGTAATGATGCTTGTGACAATTGCAAGATGACTATTTCTGATCCGAAATTTGGGGCAGAGCTCATTACCGATAAAGGGAAAATTTATAAATTCGATTCAATAGAATGCTTATCTGCATTTTATAGCTCTATGAAAGATGAAGAGATTCATTCCGGGTGGGTGACCGACTATCTTACTCCGGAAAAGTTTATCAATACAAGTGTAGCATATTTTTTAGTAAGTGAAAAAATCAAAAGTCCGATGGGCTTAAACATCAGCGCTTTTGCTGATCAAAATAGTTTAGATAAATTAAAAGCAGATAACGGCGGAAAGGTTTTAAGCTGGAAAGATGTTCGGTCTTACGTTAAAAATGAATGGCATTAGTAAACTCCGTTCATTAACTATAATATTTTTTTGCATGCTCGTCTCTTCTTTGCAGTTGAGTCTAGCAAAAACATTTCTTGTCGGACCAAATCAAAAGTTTAGTAAAATCAATCAAGCATTACTTTCGACTAATGATGGCGACACAATTCTTGTTCATGCCGGCAACTATTCTGAAGGAACTATTGTTATTAACAAATCAGTAGTTTTGTTAGGAATAAACTTTCCGGTTCTGTTAGGAAATAACAACACCGGTACAATGATTATAAAGTCAGATGGAGTAATAATCAAAGGAATCGTTTTTAAGAATACAGGAATAAATTTCATTCATGATAATGCAGCTATTAGATTGGATAGTGTAAAAAATTGCGTGATTGAAGGGAATAAGTTTTATAATAATTTTTTTGGTGTTTATCTTTCAAAATCTCGCCATTGTAAAATTATTAACAATGAAATCATTGCATCAAACACGAAAGAAACTTTTTCTGGAAACGGAATTCATTTATGGTACTGCAGAGATATTACAATTAAAGATAATTATATCAGAGGGCACCGCGACGGCATCTACCTGGAATTTGTCCGTAACAGTAATATCGAAAATAATTACAGTGAAAAAAATTTGAGATACGGTCTACATTTTATGTTCTCCGATAGCTGCAGTTATTCCAACAATACATTTACTAATAACGGTGCCGGCGTTGCAGTAATGTACACTCACAATGTTACAATGACGAACAACAAATTTGAACAGAACTGGGGAGGCGGATCTTACGGTTTGTTGCTGAAGGAAATATCCAATAGCAGAATTGAAAATAATTATTTTTTTAAAAATTCTAGCGGAATCTATATAGAAGGTTGCACAAGAATAAAATCATCCGGAAATAATTTTATTGAGAACGGTTGGGCGATCAGACTAATGGCAAACTCCATGGAAAATACTTTTGAGCGTAATAACTTTATCGGAAACACTTTTGACATTTCCACCAACAGCATTAAAAATTATAATACGTTTAACAACAATTATTGGTCGGAATACAAAGGTTATGATTTAAATAAAGATGGCATTGGCGACATACCTTACCATCCTGTTAAATTATTTTCTGTTATAACCGAAAGAATCCGCCCAACATTGATCTTGTTGAGAAGTTTCTTTGTCGAATTATTAAACATCGCCGAAAATATTTTTCCAACTTTAACACCTGAGGCTTTAATTGACAACAAGCCGGCAATGCGAAAGTTCTTATGATCACATTAAACAATTATTCAAAGCATTACGGTTCTCTCAAAGCATTAAGTGAAATTAATTTAAGCATTCCCGGTGGATCATTAACATTTTTAGTCGGACCCAATGCCTCCGGTAAAACAACGTTAATAAAATCTTTATTAGGATTAGTAAAACCAACTTCGGGAGAAATTGTTGTTAACGGAATAACATTAAACGGAGATTATAATTACAGAAAAGAGATTGGCTATGTTTCTCAAATTGCAAATTTCCCCGAAAATTTGACTGTGGATGAAATTTTTAGAATGGTAAAAGACTTAAGAGATAATCGAACAAATTACGATGAAGAATTAGTCTCGGATTTTCAATTGGAACAAGCATTCAAGAAACGATTGAAAACTTTATCCGGGGGAACCCGCCAAAAAGTAAATGTAGCAGTTGCGTTTCTCTTCGATCCTAAAATAATAATATTGGATGAGCCGACTGCCGGATTAGACCCGGTTGCAAGCAGTTTGTTAAAAGATAAAATTCTTAAAGAAAATAAAAAAGGAAAGACTATCATTTTCACATCACACATTTTAAGCGAGATGGAAGAGCTTGCCCAAAATGTAGTTTTCCTTTTAGAAGGTAAAATATTTTTTAATGGAACAATTAAAGACCTGATCAATTCCACAAATCAACAAAATTTGGAAAGAGCTATTGCATCAATTATGAATGGTGCACAAAAATGAAAATTCTTTTAAAAATAATTAAGTACCAGCTTCATGACCTCTCAAGAAGTAAATGGATAATTATCTATACAACTTTCTTTTTTCTGCTTAGTTACAGTCTTTTTACATTCAATAAAGATTTTTCCAGAGTGTTAATCAGCTTGATGAATGTAGTATTAATAATTATCCCGCTTGTTTCAACCATTTTTGGTACCATTCACTATTACAACAGCAAAGAATATATAATCTTTATGCTCTCACAGCCAATTAAGAGAAGTACTTTATTCTTTGGTCTTTATATTGGTCTGGCACTTCCGTTGGCTCTTAGCTTTGTTGTGGGTACTTCTATACCGATCCTTTTTAATTTGGGAAATATCCATGGCGATTTTGATGTGCTTATATTTTTATTTATTGCCGGATTCTTCCAAACAATTATTTTTTGCAGTATCGCTTTTCTAATAGCAACACTAAATGAAAATAAAATGCTCGGTTTAGGTCTTGCTACATTTTCTTGGCTTGCTTTCTCGGCAATTTACGATGCGCTAATACTTTTCCTATTACAGATATTACAAGATTATCCTATCGAGAAAATATCTATAATATTAAGTATGCTAAACCCGATAGATCTTGCCAGACTTTTAGTAATCTTAAAATTAGATATCTCCGCATTAATGGGATACACGGGCGCTGTGTTTCAAAAATTCTTTGGCAGTTCATTAGGAACGATATTATCAATTTTATCGCTTATTGTGTGGGCAGTAATTCCATTTTTTATCGGAATAAAAAATTTTTCAAAAAAAGATTTTTAATAAATAATTGATTCTAAAAGAGAGAACTTATGCTAAGAAAAATAATAAAGATAGAAGAAGAAAAATGCGATGGATGCGGAGAATGCGTTCCCGAGTGCCACGAAGGCGCATTACAAATTATTGACGGTAAAGCACGTTTGATCAGCGATCTTTTTTGTGACGGACTCGGTGCTTGTTTAGGTCACTGCCCGACCGGCGCTTTAACAATTGTTGAGCGCGAAGCCGAACCATACGATGAAAAGAAAGTAATGGATTATATTGTTAAAGGCGGAACAAACGTTATCATAGCACACTTAAAACATTTACGCGATCATGAAGAGTTCGAATACCTGCGAGAAGCATTAGAATATTTACGCGATAACGGAATTAAAAATCCTATTACTGTAGATGACGTTGAAGAGAAAAAAACACAATGCGGATGTCCAGGCTCTCGTGAAATTGCTTTTGAACAAACTAATGTTGATGATAACGAAGAAGGAAGTCGTATTTCACATCTGCGTCAATGGCCAATACAGCTTCATCTTGTTTCTCCTCATGCACAATATTTTAAAAATTCCGATCTGCTTCTTGTTGCCGATTGCTGCGGTTTTGCATATCCGGATTTTCATAAAGATTTTTTAAAAGGGAAATCGCTTGCAATAGCATGCCCAAAGCTTGATTCCAACAAACAAGTCTATCTTGATAAACTTATCACAATGATTAGAGAATCAAATCTAAAATCAATTACTGTTTTGATTATGCAAGTTCCATGCTGCAGCGGCTTGGTTCAACTTGCTTTTGATGCTGTTAATTCCACAGAAGTAAAAATTCCAATAAATAATATTGTTCTGGGAATTAATGGTGAAATATTAAAAGAGGAACAAATTGCATAAGAACAAAATTATTTCTGCAACTAAGTTTTATGATTCCATTTCAGACGTTTACGATAAAATGATTGACTTCGAGAAAAATCTTGATCTCAGATTTAATGCTTATAAAGAATTATTCCCTTTAACCGGTACCGTAGCAGATATTGGCTGCGGAATTGGACTTGATTCAATTGCTTTGGCTATGAATGGGCACAAAGTTACTGCTTTTGATATTTCGCCGAACATGATTGAAGAGTTAAAACGTAACACTGATAAATATCAAGTTACAATTGAATCACATATCGGTTCCTTCGCTTCACTTTCTCCAAAGTTCGATTCAAAATTTAACAATGTGGTTTCGGTTGGAAATACAATTGCACATCTCAATCAAAAAGAGTTGAATAGTGCCATAAGAAGAATTTACAAATTGCTACAACCTGGCGGAAAAATATTTCTCCATATTTTAAATTATAAACTGATCAAAAAGCAGAATAAAAGAATTAACAACATCGCAAATCGAGATGGAAAAATTATTATTCGCTTTTATGATTTCCGGAAGGATGATCTTGACTTCAACATTCTTTCCTTTCCACAAAACTCTCCGAAAGAATTTAAATTAGTGACAACAAAACATTACCCGCATACTAAAGATGAAATTGGCGATTATCTCAATGTGGCCGGATTTACTAAAGTAAAATTCACAAAGAACTTTTCCGGCGAAAGGTTTAACGCAAGCAATTCGAAAGATCTGTTTGTTGAAGCAGTAAGGAAATTATAATTCCTTTTTACAATACCGGCACACTTTTGCTTTGGCTTTTATTTTTTCTGCGCAGTAAGGACACTCTTTCATCTCTTCGCCGATTTCACCGTCAACAGCATCAGCAAGCTTAAACGCCTGTTTGTTCATCTGGTACTCTTTATATAATTCTTGTGCATTCGAAAGAGCTTCTTTCAACTGCTGCGGACGAGAAATATTTGCGTAGCTTGTTTCACCCATCTCTGCGGCGGTCTGAATCTGTACATCTCCGAATCCCATTATTCTTCCTAAAAGAGATTGCTGATATGAAACATTATTTATTTTATCAATCGGACTTTCTTTTGAGTTAATAGACATGACGCCAAATTCATCAATGACACGATAATTTGTAACAACCCATAGATCAAATTTCCAGGAATAATATTTGTAAATAAAGTAGAAGAATGCGAAGACGGGCACTATAAAATGCCACCATTGTATCATCTCCAATTTTGTATAGATGTAAACGGACAATGCAATGAGAATAAGTGTAATTATCAAAGGAAGTAATAGCACATACCAATGTTTGTGAGTCTCGAAAAGTATTTGTTCATCTTTTCTTAGCGGCGTTCTCATTTATTCCTCCTTTTGAAAAAGATTATAAGGATGCAATTTTATTTGCAGTTTTTTCTTTCAAATTTTCCAAAGTTTCTTCACTTAACATTTTGAATGTTTCATCACGCAGCTTTCCCCACTGATTATGTACCGGGCAGGGTGTTTCCATTGAACAGCCTGGAAATCCTAAAACGCATGATTTAAAAACATCCAATCCATCTATTGCTTCAACGATATCAATTAGTTTAATACTGTCCGGATTTTTACCGAGATAAAATCCGCCGTTCTTTCCTTTTTTAGAACAAACAATTCCGCTGCTTGTTAAAATCTGCAGAACCTTCGATACAAACTCCTTGGACACTTTCAATTCTTTGGATACTTGTTCTGCGTTATAGATTTTCTTTTCTTTGGTAGATAAAAACAAAACTGCTTGAATACCTAACTCACAAGCTTTTGAAAAAAATACTGTCATAATTTCCCTTTTGTAAATCTTATTAAGAAAATTAATCTAATAAGTCCACATTGGTAAAAATTCTTCGATTATTCGGTTTTTACAGTAATAATTAAAATATTTTAATTTTTCTTTAACTCTATCTTAATTCAAGAACTCTAACTTTTAGCGTACAAATTAAACAATAATAAACAACAATCACATAATTACAAGGAGTTTCAAATGAAGAAGTTAGTAGCATTATTAGTACTAGTTGCTTTCTCAGCAAGCATTTATGCTCAAGCTCAACCACAAAAGAAAGCTGTAGCACCAAAAGCAAAAACAGAAACAGTTAAACCAGTTGAAATGAAAGCCGAGCCAAAAGCTGCTGCACCAAAAGCTGAAAAAAAATCTATGAAGAAAGCAGCTCCAAAAGCAGAAAAGAAAGCTGCAGCTTCAAAAGCTGAGAAAAAAGCTGAACTCAAAAAAGAAGTTAAGAAATAATTGAAGAGGTTTTACCTCACGCTTCATTAATTGTATTAAACAGAAAAGGGAGAGTTTTTTTAGCTCTCCCTTTTTGTTTATTTTATTACTATGAGAATATTAGTTGTTGAAGACGAAAAGAAAGTCGCTTCATTTATTAAGAAAGGATTAGAAGAAGAACTTTATCAAGTTGATCTTGCTGGAAACGGCAAAGACGGATTTGAAATGACTCTTAATAATGAATACGATCTAATTATTTCCGATGTAATGATGCCTGTAATGAACGGGATTCAATTTGTAAAAGAACTTCGAAAAAACAAAATTATCACACCGGTTTTACTTCTTACTATCAAAGACAGCACTAAAGATAAAGTAGAGGGATTAGACAGCGGTGCGGATGATTACCTAACTAAGCCTTTTTCCTTTGAGGAATTAACAGCACGTGTTCGCGCTCTATTAAGAAGAAAAGAAACTCAAAAAGATAATACCTTAACGGTTGACGATCTTAAAATGGATCTTGTTGCGCATAAAATTACAAGGACCAACGAAGAAATAATTTTAACCCCGAGAGAATATTCAATTCTGGAATATCTTTTAAGAAATAAAAATAAAATTGTTTCCAGAACAAAATTGATTGAACATGTTTATGATTTTCATTTTGACAGCGGCACAAATGTAATTGACGTTTATATTAACAAACTCCGCTCAAAGATTGATTTGCCTAATAAGAAACAATTAATTCATACGGTTCGCGGCGTTGGTTATATAATAAAAGAATAAATTTTATGTTCAAAAATATCAAATTGTTTTTTACTTCAACACGCTTCAAGATTACGATTTGGTATTCTTCGCTTTTTCTGTTTCTTGAAGTATTACTTGGTGTAAGTATCTACATTTATCTTTACCACATTTCTCACGTTAACTTAGATCTAAATTTAAAAACACAGGCTAACGCAATTCTACGCGTTGTAGAAGAAAAGCATTTGGATCTTGATACGTTCGAACCAAGCCCTGTTTATAAAAGCGAAGATGAATTAATCTGGGATATTATTTATGATGCGGTCGTATTCAATAGAAGAAATACCTTTATTGAAATTTCTACTTCACAAAAATTAATTTATAAGTCTGCAAATCTGGGGCAAAATCATTTGGCTTTTCCTGAAAAAAAGAGCTCGGAGTTAATCTTCGATTATAAAAACGAATTATTATCCAATGATGTAATTAGAGTCTGTCAATTAAAAGGAAAGCGATTTATTGTAATTGTGGCATATCCGATAGAACATATTGCACAAACTCTTAATAGTCTCATAGATATATACATTATGATGGCGCCAATATTTTTAATTATTTCAATTATCGGCGGTGCGCTTATTTCAACAAAATCGTTATCGCGCATAGACGCTATAATTAAAAAAACGGAAGAAATAACGGCACAGAACTTATCCGAGAAAATTCCCGGTGGAGGATATTTCGATGAATACGGTAGATTGGTAAACAAAATGAATGAAATGATTCAGAGAATAAAAACTTCATTAGATTTTATGAACCAGTTTTCAATTTCAGCTGCACATGAATTAAAGACTCCGCTTACTATACTGCGGGGTGAGATTGAGATTGCGCTGAAGTCAGAAAAGACTCCCGTGCATTACATTGAAGTATTAAAAAGTAATTACGAAGAGACCATCCGTTTAATAAAAATTATTGATAACCTCTTCTTTATTTCTAAGAGCGATAACGCACTTATAACTATAGACAAGCGGGAAGTTGAATTAAGTTGGTTTTTAAATTCTATAATTCAAAGTATGGGGTTCCTGGGACGTGAAAAAAACATGGATCTTGTTCTTGATTCAATGCCTAAAATTTGTGTTAAATTTGATCAAGATTTAATAAAACAGGCGTTATCAAATATTATTGATAATGCATTAAAATTCGGCGATGAGAATACAACTGTTTTAGTGAGTGCTGAAGAAATTAATAACTCAATTAAGATTAGCATTATAAATACTGGCCCGGGAATTCCGGATGAATCACTTGATAAAATCTTCAATAGATTTTATCGTGTGGATGTTTCAAGAACTAGAAGAACAGGTGGTGTTGGGTTGGGTTTGTCTGTTGTTAAATCTATTGTAACCTTGCACAATGGAACCGTTAACGCTGAATCAAACAGCGATTCGGAAACAACTGTGAATATACTCATCCCGAAGGTCTAGAGTGAGTGTTATCCATTTAAAATCAAAAAGGGATCCAAATAGATCCCTTTTTTGATTAGCCACATCTAATTACTGTAATCTGAATTTTACGCCGCATAGAGCTTGAATGGTCATAATCCTTGAATCAACATCGGATTGAACTTTTGTTAATCCGTAGCCAAACGATACCGCTGGAGTTATCCATATATTTTCTGAAATAGGTATGTTCAAACCGCTTCCAATCTTTAACTCAAATCGTGCGTTCATGTTTTTGATTGAACCGGTTTGTTTTTTTGAACCATCCTGGAAAGTTACATTATCATTGGCGGAAGTCACTGTGACCTCATATGAACTTTCCATGTTAATGCCGAATGAAGGTCCAACAAAAAAGTAAAACATGCTCTTCAGTAACGATAATTTAAAGAGCGGTTCAATTTCGAAATAAGCTATACTACCACTATTCTTTATAGTATAGGCAGTACCATTACCAGTAGTACCACTTGTTGAGGAAGAACCACTTCGGTTATCATAAAATTGAACATTTGTCATCAAACCAACGGTGGGAGAAAAATCCATATCCACTGTTCCACCAAACACAAATCCTAGTCCATTTGTAGCATCTTTAACATCGGGACCGGTTGCAATATTAAAATTCAATCCGGTCACTGGGCCTAAAGCTAAATGGAATTGTGCATTGGATACTTGGAAGGAAATTAAGAGAATTAGTACAGTAAAAAATAATTTTTTCATAATGTACTCCTTATTAAATGAGAAAAGAGTTTTTATTGTTTTTAAATTCTTGTCTTTTCGAGACTCATAATGGAAAATCCGGATTGCGTTATCAAAACAAAGCAAGTTAAACTTTCCAAGAGATAATATGAAATTTTTATATCAGAAGGTCAAGAATTATTCAAACATGTGAGAAAATAATTATGAAAAAAGCCCCAGAGTGCGGGGCTTTAATATTTTAGTTGAGAGTTGTGATGGCTTTTTATTTATCAATTAAGTGTATTAATCGGGTTAGTATCAGAATTTAATAGTACTTCAGAAACCTTCACTTTGATAACGCCCCGGCTAATCATACCGAGATTAAGTGCTGTTCCTTTAGATAAATCTAAATCACGTCCTTCAATGAATGGACCCCTATCATTTATTCTTACAATAACTGACTTACCATTTTTCAGATTTGTTACTTGAAGGACAGTACCAAATGGTAATGACTTATGTGCCGCTGTAAGCGCCATTTGATTGTACTGTTCGCCGTTTGCCGTTAACTTACCGTGAAAGCGCGGACCGTACCAAGATGCGGTCATTACACCCAAATCGTTAAAGTTAACAGATGTCATGTTGGGTTCTGCATCTTTGCTTACAGTTATTTTAGCCACACCATTTATCTCGCCTGCAGAAGTATCGCTAAGATTGAACCCGACACTTACTGCAACCAGACTGATGATGAAAACTATTTTTAACGTACGCAAATTTTACCTCTTTTTTTGTTAAACATACCTTTTAAGTTGGAGTAATGGAAAACTTTAGGTGGAAAGACGGGTGGAGTTAATTTTTCAGATACGTGAGAAACCTAAGACTGGTTCTTCTTAGATTTTCTCTAGTAAAAAGATTTTGCTGAAGGAGAAATTCCTTAGCTGGATTTTGATGTTGAGTTAAGTCCGCTGAAAATACAAATTTATCATAAAACAAAGATTTTCCAGATTGGTCGTTAAGGTCTGAAGTATTGATATAAAAGCCATCAATATTATGACTCAGACCTAGGGCCAAAACAGACTGACTCTCTTTTACGGTCAACTCCCCTTTAGCAATATTGGTTTTGGCGTGTAAAGTGAAAGTCGAGACGAGCATTAACCAAACCACAAAATATGTCAGATCTCTATACTTCAATTGATAATCTATTAGTTATTGAAAACTTACAACCTAAATTTAATCATTTAGGAAATATCAGCCAATCTTGGGATAGGACTGAAATCACAATTCAAAAAATAAATCAGATGAAAAACCTCATTTTTAAGCTATTTTTGATATCGAAGATTTTTATTATACTATTTAATCAATTTGAGTCCGGTTACCAGGTCTAAAAGAAGTTATTAAATCTTAAGCTGACTGTTTTCTCTTTAGCGGAGGTTTGCGATCTTTCTAAAGGTACAGTTAATAGACAAAAGCAACCAGTAAATTTGATGATAATTTATCATTCAATAGATTTACAAAAAAAGTAATCTTGTAACTTCCAATTTACAGTCATTACCATTTTTCATAATTTGCTCTTAGCAAACTAAGATTCTAATGACAAAAATTTGCGCCTTTATCCCTTATTTGAATAATTCAATTACAAGTGATATTGTGCAGGAGCTTTCCGCTTCTCCGCACATAGAAAAGATATTTATCCTTTCGG
The DNA here is from genome assembly GCA_041658245.1 of Melioribacteraceae bacterium. Taxonomy (GTDB): domain Bacteria; phylum Bacteroidota; class Ignavibacteria; order Ignavibacteriales; family Melioribacteraceae; genus Fen-1258. Next base: position 124,344 of record JBBAAM010000001.1, on the reverse strand, counting down.
AGCTCAATTTAGGATTTAATAGTGATAAAGTTTTAGAACTATCTATTGATCATCTCAAGAGTACTAATTCGATAAGAGTTATAGCAAAACGCACTGAATCTGAACAATCTTTATAAAGATCGTCTTCGTACATTCGAAATATTAACACGACAAAAAATGAATACAACAAAATGATTATAAACGACAAACCAGAAAGAAATTCCGGCGCTGATTGGTGGGCAGAACAATCTAAAAAACTGCTCGAAGATCAAAAACAATCGTGGCCTTTACTAAATGAGAATTATCAAAATCTTTCTGCTGCTAAAATTCGAACATTTGAATTTGACGGTTTTGAAATAAAAGTTCAGTATAACCCCGCAAGAATAAAATCTTCTTCTGCAGATGTAAGTGAAGATGCTATTAAGTCGCGAAAATGTTTTTTGTGTCTAGAAAATCTTCCTAAAGAACAAACGGGTTTAGCATACAATAAGAATTTTGTTATTCTTGCCAATCCATACCCGATCTTTCCGGAACATTTTACGATTTCAAAAAAAAATCATACGCCGCAAACTTTGATCGGAAACTTTGCAGAGATGCTGGTTCTTTCCCGTGATCTTGGCAAGTATTATTCGGTTTTTTATAATGGACCAAAGTGCGGCTCTTCCGCTCCGGATCATATGCATTTTCAGGCAGTAACAAAAAACGCGATGCCTGTAGAAATTGAATTTGATAAAATGATAAATAAATTTTCTAAAGAAGTTTTACGAAACGGAAAAATTGAAGTTCGTTTTTTTGAAGAGCATTTACGTTACTTTATTTCCTTCGAATCAAGAGACAAAGGTGAATTACTTTATGTTTTCAAAACTTTAATCAATGCACTTAGAAAAATATCTCCCCCGCATGAAGAACCTCTAATAAACATTCTGGTTAATTATCAGGACGATATTTGGCGTTTGATTTTCTTTCCTAGAAGCAAACACAGACCAAAACAGTTTTTTGCCGATGGCGATAATCAGTTACTAATTAGTCCTGCCTCAGTTGATATGAGCGGATTATTTATTGCCCCACGCGAAGAAGATTTCTTGAAAATAACTAGAGAAGATGTGATTGATATTTACAAACAAGTAACTATAACCAAAGAATATTTCGAGTACTTAAGAAAAAAGATTGGAGATGTATTTATTTGACATGTAATCTATACAGGGTCTTTAGTTCTTTTATCATCCGGGATCATTTCCGTTTTTATATCATCCTCCAGCGGTTTACATCTTTTAAGATTAATCTCTATCGAATCCGTTAAGTAATCAATTCCCTCTTGCATTCTTAGTAGAACCGGCATTCTATGATGGATCGGCTCCATAAATTTATTCGGCGTTGTTGTTATTAGCGAAACTGATTTTCTTTTGTCTTTATCAATTGTTCCAAGAGCGGCAGCAAAGAAAAAATCTTCATCCGGTAAAAATATTTTGTAACATACTTTTTTATTTCTTTCTTTTTTCCATTCGTAAAATCCCGTCATTGGAATTATATAGCGACTCTTGTCGAATAATCCCCGCCAATATAATTTTTCTTTTATCGTCTCGATTCTTGAATTTGCTATTAGAGGTGATTTATCTGAAAAATTTATGCCCCAGTATAAAGAATCAACTAAATATTTTTCTTCTTGTTTGTGGATAGTTAAAATAAAATCGGTGGGTGATACATTTTCTTTCTTTAGTCTTTTATCTTCTATAACATTTACTGTTTTTCTGTTTCTACTAAGCAGCTCTCGCATTAGAGTTGCGGCTTCTACTTTTTGTGTAAAGGCATAACACAAAGTTGACCTCAAAATATTTTCAACTATAAAACCTTAACTGCTATTACGCTTATATCGTCATCCATCTCTCCGCCGGTATAATCAAAAATCTCTTTTTGTATTTGAGCAAGTGAGTCTTCGTTCGGATTTAATTCTTCTAAAAACTTCATCAAGTGATCTTCCGAATAAAGTTCCCCTGCTTCGTTTCGCGCTTCAGTAATTCCATCGGTAACTAAAAATAGTTCGTCACCGTTATTTAGTTTCAATTCGATGTCCTCATATTCTCCAGATTTACTAAACCCAAGAAGAACGCCTTTAGAAATGATTCTTTCAACGGTTTTTGATTTATAGATCAGTGGAAGGTCTCCTGCCCCGGAGTAGCGTGCAATTTTATTTTTTTTATCAAGAATAATTACAGAGAGCGTTATAAATACTTCTGAAATTCTTTCATCTTTAAATACAGACTCGTTTACTTTGTACAATATTTGGCTTGGTTGAAAATCTTTTGATGATTCGAGCACAAACCGTGCGGCACTGCGTACATAGCCTGCATAAGCAACTGCAAAATACCATGCGCCCCATCGTTTCCCCATTACATCGCCCAATATTATTGCTATATGATCGTCGTCCATTTTAAAGTAATCAATAAAATCTCCACCGGGAACATTTTTGAAGGGCAAGTGCCAATGCTTAATTTGAAATCCTTCAAACTGAGGAAATTCTTCCGGAACAACTTTAGCTCCCATCGAGTCGGCTGCCTTTTGAACCTCATCAACAACTTTTACGCGTTCTTTTTCAAGACTTTTCAAAATGGCGGAAACTTTTGCAATTACAACTTTTGGGCTGGATGTTTTAATAATATAGTCTTCTATTTCAAGATCATATCCTTGAAGAATATCCTCTTCTTCTCCTTTTGCCGTAAGAAAAACAAATGGAATTTGTTTGAGTTCGGGATTTGCCAGTAAGCGTTTACGAAATTCGTATCCGTCAACTTCAGGCATCATTACGTCGCTGATTATCAGATCCGGTCTTATTTTTTCTGCAAGCTCAAAACCTTCTCTGCCATTACCGGCTACTTCACAACGAAACCCCGCCTTTGTTAAATTGAAAGTAAAAAGCTTAGCAATGTTAAATTCATCTTCAACTAATAAGATTGTGTTTGCGGATTTATTATTTTCTTGTGTCACTGGTTTTCCAAAAAAATTATTTACAATTATTAAAAGTTCTTCTCCAGCTAATGCGGGTTAGAATGACAGTGACGCTATCATTTATGAAAACTTTTTATTGCGTCTTGCAATTCACTATACGATTCAAATACTCTGAACAATCTTGTCAATTCGAACATAGAGCGAACATTAGGTTTGAACCCGACTAATTTTAGATCTCCCCCAAGCTTTGCTACTTTTTTTAATGTGTTTACAATAATCCCGAGAAATGTTGAATCAAGAAATTCTACTGAGGTAAGATCGATTATTACCTTTCTGTAACCATTGTCAATCTTATCGTTAACTTGTCTTTTCAATTCTTCGGCTTCAAGAAGAGTGGCTCTATCTAGATTTACAATCTCAACTATAATATCATCAATTATTTCCTCAATTATTCTCATGGTTCACCTTTAATTTTTCAATTCTTCGGTGATTCGATTTTATATTTATCCATTAGACGGTAAAGAGTTGCTCTGCCAATTTTAAGTTTACGTGCGGCTTCAACAATGTTACCTTGTGTTGCTTTTAATGCATGTCTTATAGCTTCTTCCTTTAATTTTTCAAAAGGAACTACGTGTGAATCCTCGCCGAAGAGAACGCTGTTAGTGTTTGAACTCAGCGTTCCTAAAATTCCGGAAATATTTGCCGGCAGGACATCAGCTTCAATATAATCTCCATCGCTTAAAATCATACATCGCTCTATAGTGTTCTCAAGTTCTCTAACATTGCCTGGCCAATCATAATCGTACATAATTTTTAGAGCTGCCTTATTTACATTTTTTATTTCTTTACCAATTTTCTTATTAAATATTTTTATGAAGTGATCAATTAAAATTACGATGTCGCCTTTTCTTTCTCTTAAAGGGAGAATATGTATTGGGAATGAGCTAAGTCGGTAATATAGATCTTCTCTAAACTGTTTATTATCAACTGCCGATTTAAGATCACGATTGGTTGCGGAAATAATTCTTACATCTGTTTTAATTACTTCGTTTCCACCAACGCGTTCAAATTCTTTTTGCTGAATTACTCTTAGAATTTTTGCTTGAAGCGACATTTCCATTTCGCCTATTTCGTCTAGAAAAATTGTTCCTCCTTTTGCAAGTTCAAACTTTCCAATTTTTCTAACATGAGCTCCTGTAAAAGCGCCTTTTTCATGACCGAATAATTCACTTTCCAAAAGCTCGCGTGGAATTGAAGCACAATTTACAACAACAAAGGGCGCCGCTTTTCTTTTACCATTATAATGTATTGCGCGTGCAACCAGCTCTTTGCCTGTTCCGCTTTCTCCGGTAATTAACACAGTGATTTCGTTATCAAGTACTTTTGATACCATCTTAAAAGCTTCCTGCATTTTTTTATCTGCAGAAATGATATTATCAAAACTAAATTCCTTTTCAATATTTTCTTTTAATTTTTCAAGTTCGCGTTCCAGATCATAGTTCTTAATTGCATTTCTAATTGCCGGTTCAAAACGATTCTTATCTATTGGTTTCGGAAAGTAATCGAACGCTCCAAGACGGATAGATTCAAGCGCAACTTCTACGCTTCCCTGAGCAGATAACATTATTATTGGCATTTGCGGATTTTTTTGCTTCATCCTGTTAAGAACTTCATTTCCGTTAATATCAGGAAGCATTATATCAAGAAGAACTAAATCGGGATTGTCGGAAAAAGAATTTAGCGCATCTGTTCCGTTTGTAAAAGTTTTAATTCTGTAATTCCATTGATTTTTAACCCAATGTGTGAGCATTTTCACAATTGAGTCTTCGTCATCAATAATAAAGATTAATTTTTCCAATTTTTTCCTCGGCTGTATTTCTACTTTGGTAAACGAATAATAAATGTTGTTCCTTTATCAACCTGGCTTCTAACTTTAATAAAACCTTTGTGCAAATCTACAATTTGTTTTACGCTTACAAGACCAAACCCGGCGCCGCCCAGCGGTGTTCCAAATTGCTGAATTTTACTGAATTTTTGAAAAAGATTAGGCAAATCTTTTTCCGGAATTCCAACACCGGTATCGCTAATAACTATTTCAATTTCCTTACCGTAATCCTGCAGTATTACTTTAATTCTTCCGCCCGCGTTTGTGAATTTAACTGCATTAGATATTAAATTTCCAAAAACTTTTTTTAGACGGTCTTTATCAACGTTAATTTGTAATTCGTGTTTAGGATATTCTTTTGAAAGCGTAATATTTTTTTCTTTCATCTGATCTGAAAAATTTATTAATGATTCTTCCAGAATATCAATAATGCTTGTTAAGGATCTTTGCAGTTCTTCTTCGCCGCTTTCCAGTTTAGAAAAGTCAAGTATATCGTTAATTAGTTTGCCTAAACGTTTGCCTTCCATTAAAATAATATTACTGAATTCACGAACGGTTTCTTTGGGAAGATCCGGATCTGATAATATTGTTTCGGCAAAACCAACGATGGATGCTAGCGGTGTTCGAAGTTCGTGCGATACGTTTGATATGAATTCACTTTTTAATTTATTTACTTCTTCAAGAACAGTAATCTTGTGACGGGCTCTTTCCCGTTCAATAGAAATTATCCGATTAGCTTCAACTAATTTTGCATTAAGATCTTTTATTTTATGTTCATCAAGTTTACGGTTTGTAATATTACGTCCGATGCTTAACATACCGGAAACTACTCCGTCGCTTAACATCGGCTTTGCGTTAAATTCAAATGTAATCCCTTTATCAAATCTGTCAAGAAACATTGCCTCGAAAGTTGTAACTCCGTTAGAGTTTAATAATTCAGTAAATGCGGCGGTTATTTTAGGTTCATCTTCTTTATCAATGAATTCGAGAAAATGTCTGCCGATCATTTCATCCGGAGTATAACCAAGTGCCGTCGCGCCGTTTTTATTAACCATGCTGAAATAGCCAAAACCGTTAAGTATAAAAATCAAATCATCGGCGGTGTCAAACAGCAATCTAAATCTTTCTTCAGAACTTTCTAGTTTCAGCTGTATTTGTTTCTCTTCGGTAATATCTTGAATTGCACCAACCACTCGTACGGTTTTATTGTTTTTAATAATCGGAAATCCGGAGTGTCTTGCCCAGTGCTCTTTGCCGAATCTATCTTTCATTCGGTATTCGATAGTTGACTCGGTTCCATTCTTAAGATTATTAATAAAGTTTTTAAAATTGCCGAAGTGTGCAGGATATATTGACCGCAATATTTGTGTTTTGTTCTTATAAATTTCTTCAGGCGAGAACCCGAATAAAGTTCTTACGGCATCTGTAATAAAATTATATTCCGTCCCTTCGGCATTAGTTGAATAAAGGACTATATTAATAGAACCAACCGTCTCGCTAAAAAGCTGTTCGGTTTTATCTTTTAAGGGTTCTTCTTTTTCAGATGATTTTGTTAAACCGCTTCCGCGTTTCATTAAACTATTCTTAATAAATTTTGTTGTAAGATAATAAATTCATGTGAGGAAATATAGAGAATGCTCTAATAGGATATCTTCTTTTTATAGTATTTAAACAAAAAGAAAAAGCAGAAACAAAGCCCCGCGGCAAATATCCAGTATCCGTTTTCTTTATTCAAATCCATTAATGTTGTCCCTAATATAGGACCGGCTATTGTGCCCGCACCGTACATCATAGTAAAGTAGCCGTTTGCTTGTGCCATGAATTTCTTTTCAACCTCTTCTACTGTATAATTTAGACCAACAGTATAAAACGACGGGACAATCCCGCCTATAAAAAAGAAAATAATTACAAGAAAGAAAAAATTCATTGCCGCAATTGGTAGGATAAAAAGTAATCCGAGTAGAAACGAAATTATTAATAATAATTTGTACTTCATCACCTTATCGGCAAGATGTCCGATAAAATAGAGAAGTATAATTCCCCCAAGAACAAATGATGTGAGAAAGTATAAAACCTCCATTTCAGAAAAATTATTACGCAATCCGTACAAAGGCAGCGCCACCATAATAGATGATTCAAATAATCCATATACAAAAGCTGAAAACAAACTTAGCGTCGGCATTTTAGTAAGAGGCATTTTTTCAATTTTCTTATTGCCGGCGCTAAGATTAATATCAATCATCAAAATAATTTGCAGAACAAATACAAAAAAAACAATTGATGAACCAATTACAAACGGAACCCAATTACCAAGTTTGATCGTCCAGATTAGAAGTGTGCCGACCGCAATCCCCACTGAAAGAATAACTACATAAAGACCAATATTTTTTCCCCGATTCGTTTCGTTGCTGTAAGCATTAATCATTACTTCGGTCGAAACAAAAATAAATGTTCCGCCAATGCCCATAATTATTTTTACAATATAAAGAAGCGGATAGATATACCAGAATATATGTCCGAGTGCGCTTAGCATCCAGATAAAAAGTCCAGCGGCTAAAACTGTTTTCACCCCTAATGAGTCAATTAATCTTCCGGCATATCTTGAAAAAATTACAATGCTTATATATCCGACCATTGCAGATGAGCCAATTATTATACTCGGTGCATGATTTTGCTCAAGCAGAAAAATTGTAACCGGAGTAACTAAGCCAAACCCAATTCCTCCAATTCCGATGCCGATCAAAGCTAGAATAAAATTTTTTCGCATATTTTTTCTAAAGTAATATTGTAAAATAACTTGGCTAAAATTAATTACACAACTTTTATTATTATTGTGATATATGGAAAAAGAAAAGATCAAAAAGCCTGAACTCCTGGCTCCTGTCGGTAATTGGACTATGTTAAATGTCGCGATAAACAGCGGAGCTGATTCAATTTATTTCGGATTGAAAAACCTAAGCATGCGCGCCGCCGCAAATAATTTTGATATTTCTGAGCTTCCCAAGATTGTTGAGTTTTGCAATAGCAAAAATGTAAAAGCTCATCTAACACTTAACACAATTGTTTTTGAAAATGAATTAGAAGAACTTGATAGAATTATTCCCGCAGCTAAGAAAGCCGGTGTGGAAATGATTATCTGCTGGGATATGTCCGTAATACAAAAGTGTATTGATTATGAAATACCTTTCTGCATTAGCACACAAGCTTCGGTTTCCAATTCAACAACGGTAGCTTTTTATGAGCGGCTTGGTGCAAAACGGATCGTTCTTGCTCGTGAATGTACGCTAGATAAAATCAAAGAGATAAAAAGCAAAACTAATATAGAAATCGAAGCATTTGTTCATGGAGCAATGTGCATTGCTGTCAGCGGAAGATGTTTTTTGAGTCATGAAGTTTTTGGTAAAAGCGCTAACCGGGGCGAATGTCTTCAGCCATGCAGACGAGAATATGAAATAAAAGATGTGGATGAAAAATTTTCTCTAACGCTTGGAGAAGATTATGTATTATCGCCAAAAGATTTATGCACAATTGATTTTATTGATAAACTCATAGAAGCGGGTATTGATGTATTTAAGATCGAGGGAAGAAAAAGAGCCCCCGAGTATATAGCAAAAGCTGTTTCAACATACCGAAAAGCTATAGATTGTTACTTTGACGGGACTCTTACTCAAGAACTTAAACTAGAATACCGGGAAGAATTAAAAAAAGTTTATAACCGCGGATTTTCTTCCAGCTTTTATTTCGGTCAACCCGGTTCGGAAAGTTATACTAAGACTTTTGGAAGTATTGCTACCACAAAAAAAGTTTATATAGGAAGAGTTCTAAATTATTATAAGAAAAGTAAAATTGCATTTGTAAGAGCAGAGGCAGATTCGTTAGCAACCGGAGATTTAATTTATATAATTGGAAGCACGACCGGGGTTGTAGAACTAAAACTTAACAAAATTATTCAAGATGATATTGAGTTAAATTCTGTTAATAAGGGAAGTGATTTTACTTTTGAATGTGAAGAATTGGTTCGTGCAAATGATAGGGTTTATAAAATAGTTTCTGTTGCTGAGTAAAATTATTTCCAAGTTAATTTGGGTCTTCCGTCTTCAAAACTATCTATAGCTTCGTCCAGTATCGGAAAAACTTTGAATACTTTATCCATCCGTGTTAAAACAAAAACTAATGAGGGCATTTCTTTATTATAAACTAACCGTAAGTCGCCATTAATAGAATTAACTTTCTTGAGCAATGCAACCATCGCGCCCAGAAAAGTTGAGTCAACGTATTCGCTTACGCTTAGATCAACGATAATTTTGGTCGCGCCCTTGTTAATAATTTCGCTAACAAATTCTTTAAACTTTACAGCTTTTACAAGAGTGGCCCTATTCAAATAAACATGAACAACCGCAATTTCGCCGATTTTATCAGATTTAAAATCCATAGACTTTTTTTGTTATAAAAACTCATTTCGGGTAGTTAATATATGAATTCTAGCTTTAATAGAAAACTAATTTACACTTACAAGAGTATTGAGTTTTTTAATTAGTATTAATTATTAAAAATCTAATACATGATTTGGACAATACAGATTGCTAGAACCATTCATTAATACTTATGATAAAATAATCTGCTCGATTGCGATGGAGATAATCTTTTCAAAATGATTCGATAGTAATATATAGAAATAGGATAATCAGAAAATGGAATTAACTGAATCCCATTATCTCCAGATTAATATTAAGTAGTGGTTTAAAAAAGGAAAGGCGAAGGACATCTTTTAAACTTTTACCCTTCGCCAATCTTAAGGACGGAGCCTTATTGTGTGTGTGCATAAAGGAAATCAAGATGAGTGCCAAGAAAATATTAACAGAATTAGAATGATCTAATAACCAAATGGCTGAATTTAGCAGTTTTATAGCTTTTTTCACTGTTTATTTATGATTTTATTTGAAAGAAATATGCTAATAAACATATGGGTGCGAATAATATTCGCCACTCACGAAAATCCTGTTTTCCGCACACATAAAAATTGAAAAAATAACTTATTGTAAAATAAAGAGTTATGGAAACGATGTTGGAAAAATGGGTGTCTCAAAATACTATTGGTTACTATAATAAATTATTGAAAAATAACTTAAATAGTGAATAATGAAACAGGTTTTAGGGTGTCCCAAAAATGAAAACAGGAAATATGCTAATAAACATATGGGTGCGAATAATATTCGCCACTCACGAAAATTATGCCTTAAAAAAAACGCTATAGTGGGACTCGAAAATTTATTTGCAATGCGCTTAACGGGGAGGGTGTGAGGCTAAAATTATATAACTGGGAGAGTTTTCCGTTAGAATTCTGTTCACCATTTGAGAAAAATAGCAAATCAATCTGACTGTATAACCAAACAACTACATACGAAATAATTAGTACATTTCTGATTTTATAAGACTTATTATAGTCATCATACTTTTGTTGAATTAATAATTTATCTGGTTCATTCAAATAAGCATCTTCTTTCTTTTTTGTATTCAGTACCGAATAAATCATAGCGCCTAAGCTTAAAGTTGAAACCGATGTTGTTAACCATCCTTTTGTGTTGTTACCAATATATAATTGCCCAAGTCCCGGAAGTAATATATTCTGCACAATAGCATTTTTCATAGTACTTGGATCTATAATTTTTATTTCCGGTTTTCTATGTGTTGAATCTTGCGTTTGTACTACATCCGTATGTTGCCGCAAATATTCTGTTTTAACTTCGTTAAAGATTGATATTAATTTTGGAGATATATTTGATGGATCTGGGATATATTTTTTTTTGATCATTAAAATATTTTCAAAGCTTTTTCTTGTTGCTATATCATCTTCTCTTAAAAAAAATGTATTTGCCCGCATTATATAAATATCAATCATTAAAGAATCACTAACCCCTCCCTGCTCTATTAATTGGTCTGATAATTTAATTACATTTTCGTACTCGAATTTTTCATACACCTGTTTTACTTTTCGATACGATACTTCTTGTGCGAAAGTATACGATGCCCCAATTAACAGAATTATAATCAATAATTTTCTTTTCATCATTTAAGAAGAAGCATTTTTTTAGTTGAAGAATAATTACCGGCTGTTAAACGATAAAGATAAACTCCTGAAGGCAATTGAGAGCCATGCCTACCGGCAGGCAGGTTTAGAATGGAGAAGTGAGAATTATATACTCCCGGCTGCTGATATTCATTTACAAGAGTTTCTATTTCTCTGCCGATTGAATCATAAATCTTTAACGTAACAAAACTTCCCCTTGCTAACTGATAACTAATAATAGTCTCAGGATTAAATGGATTCGGATAATTTTGGCTGAGGTAAAATTCATTTGGCATTAATGTTTCAGACTCAACGTCGGTAGTGTTTTCTGAGATTTCTACATACGGAACAACTTTTCCGCTTGCATCTTTTCCGCCAAACACCGCTACAGTTCCTTTATAATTAACAGCCATTAAATTTGTTCTTGAATAATTTAAGGGAGTAGAAGATATAATTTTAAGCTCTCCTCCTGGTAAAATAGTAACTTCTTCAACTGAATTAAGCGCTTTATCAGTTTCATTATATCCGCCAATGATAAACCCTTTCTGGGTGATCGGATTATATACCGCGGCACCACCTGCTCTTGCAGCAATCAGTTTTTGTGTTGGATCGGAAAAAGTTCGTAACGGTATATTAAATTTTCTAATTGATCTATTCACTCCATTAAAAACACCGCCGAAAATATAAATGTTGTCTCCTACAATGAACGACATGTGTTGCCGTGGTTTATCTCTTGTGGAGTTAATTTTTGCAATCACCGACATTTGCTTTGTAAGCAAATTATATTCTGCTATATATGGAAACTCCGGAGATCCGCCTGCATTTAATGAATCCCCGCCGATAATATAAAACTTATCTCCTATTATGTGGCCGGTTGATAACGATCGCCCAAAATTAGGTTCGCGATTAAAAACTATGGCTGGTGATGCTGTAAGTTTAAAATCCCATGATTCGATTGTGTATTTATCAGTAGATGCTTCAACAACGCCTCCGTAATACATAATATTATTTTTCCATGTATCGGCAACAAAATCTTTTCTGATTTGTTTCATGTTGCCAACTCTACTCCATGAATTTTGAACCACATCATATTCCTGGATCCAATCAACTTCACGTTGAAGATCTTCCGAATATCCACCTAGTATATAAATTTTGTTGCCAAGGGAAGCAATATCAAAAACTACTTGCCCGCCGTAAACAGGAAACGGCATAGTACCAACTATTCTCCATTTTAACTGCGCATGAATTGGAGAGAACAAAAGAAGTAATAATGATATTGTTAATAATTTTTTCATTGATTTAAATTATTTATTCCTAAATTTAAATGGAAGTCTCAGTGTATCTCGTGCCTTAATAATAAATGAAGTATCAATATCCTGAAAATTAGAGTTTTTAATTACCAAGCGAATTGGTCCAGGTGAAATTTTTATCCAATCGTTTGTTTTCATCGGTAATTGTGCTTTAGAGTTTCCGTTAATATAAATATCTCCGACAGGCGGATAAACAGCGCAATTTATAAATCCCATTGTTACAGATTCTAGATTTATTTGAAGTTGTGTTACTTGACCTACAATAATGTAAACATTTTGTGTATAGAATGGATAATCAGGATGTACAAACTTGACATTATATTCTCCCGCAGGAAGTGAAAGAGGTCTAACAAAAGGAGCATTGTCATATCTTTCCCCATTAATATAAATTTCTGCCCATGGGCGACAATCAATAAACAATCCGCCTAAACCAAGAGGTTCATTTTGTTTTGGTGTTTCTTTTTGCTGAGAAACATTTTGATTTTGTGATGAATCTTTTTTGCTATTATCTATAAGTGGCTTGGATAAATTTTTCAAATCAACTTGATCTTTTGTTAGATTGTTTTGCTGGTGTGAATCATTCTTGAGCAGAGTTGAATCATTACCAATTGGGATTTGAGCAGAGTTTTGTTTTTGTTCATTGATTATTCGAATAACAACAATACCAATTACAACAAGTGCTATTACTGAAAGAAATATCCAAGCGAGTTTTGACTTTCTTCCTTCAGCATCTATATTATTAACTACTATCGTTGGCTGATCTACTTGTATATTTAACTCTTCTAAAATCTCTCCGGCTGATTCATACCGCTGATTTATATTTTTCTTAAGCAGAACAAGAAGGATCTCTTTTATATTTTCCGGAACGCCTAATAACTTTCCTTCAAGAGAGTTTTCATCATAACTATTAATTTCATTGAGTGTAAGACTAACATTTTCTTTTAAGAATGGGTTTTGCCCAGTAAACAATTCTGTAAGAACAACCCCTAAAGAAAATAGATCGCTTTGTGCTGTAAGTTTTGCGCCGCGCACTTGTTCGGGGCTCATATAACTTGGAGTGCCTACAATCGAATATGGATTGGTTACAAAATTATCTTCCGCAGAAAGCGCCAGACCAAAATCACCTAATTTTACGTTGAGGTTTTTATCAATAAAAATATTTTCCGGTTTTATATCGCGATGTATAATTTGATTAACGTGTGCGTAATCCAATCCCTTTAAAAGCTGAATCATCAAATGTTCTTTTTGTTCTTGGGTAAGAGTTTTTGTTTTGAAAACATTTCGAAGTGATTCGCCTTCAATATATTCAAAAGAGATGTAGAAAAACTCTTTGCTCAGTCCAAAATCAAGCACTTTGATAATATTCGGATGATCGAGCTTTGCTAAAATCTTTGCTTCGCGCTTAAATCTTTCAACAAGTGATGGATCGTGAATTTTTTGTGTATTAAGAACTTTGAGAATAATTTTTTTATTGAGATAAATATGGTTGGCAAGAAATACCGCCGCGTGTTCGTCTTTCTTTAACACTTCAATAATTTGAAACTTCTCAAATAATATTTCAGTAGAGAGTGCGGACATTCTACTGTTCTCCCATTTCTTTCAATTTGAGTTGTATCCATCTTACGGAAACATCAAGCGACTTAGCCGTAAGTGTTCTGTTTCCGTTTAACTCTTCCAAGCGTTTTTTCAAAAGCAGCATTTCAAATTCTTGTAAAGTGCCTTGAAAATTTTCTGTGACCGCTGCATCTTCAAGTATAATATGTTCCGCATGTAATTTATTCCCTTCGCAAAGAATTAGTGCGCGATGAATTACATTTATTAATTGCCGAATGTTCCCGGGCCAATAATAGCTTTCTAATTTTTTCATAGCCGCTGAATCTATTGCCATATCTTTCTTGCCCATCTTCTTAATAAAATGACTGACGAGCAAAGGTATATCGGTTCTTCTTTCTCGCAGAGGTGGAACGCGTATTGGAAAAACATTTAATCTATAAAATAAATCTTCGCGAAAGACTCCTTCTTTTACCAATGATTGTAAATCTTTGTTCGTGGCTGTTATTATTCTAGCATCAATTTTTCTGACCTTAACATCACCAAGCCGAATTATTTCTCTATTTTCAAGAACACGCAATAATTTTGCTTGAAGCGCTGTAGAAATATCTGCTATCTCATCCAAGAAAAACGTTCCGCCATCGCAAGCTTCCAGTAATCCTTGTTTGTCAGTATTAGCGCCTGTAAATGCTCCTTTTTTGTATCCAAATAATTCGCTCTCAAGAAGATTATCCGGAATTGAGCCACAGAATTGCGCAAGGAATGGTTTGTCTTTTCTTTTGCTAAGCTGATGAATAGCTTTTGCCGCAATTTCCTTTCCTGTTCCGCTCTCCCCTGTAATTAATACTGTTGCGTCTGTCAGTGCTACTTTATAAAGAATTTGTGAGAGGTTATGTACCACGGGGCTGTCACCAATCATTTCCGGGATTTCAAAATATGATTGAAGTCGATTAGCAAGAATTTGATTCTCTTTTTCTAATTCTTCTAATTTTATTATCCGCTCTAATGCAAGCGAAACCAAATTTGAGAAGAAGCTCAAGAATAAAAGATTTTCTTCAGTAAATTCACGGCGGTCAAGCTGGCTATCGGCAACAATTACTCCCCACACTTTTTCATCGCGGACAATTGGAACACCAATTACAGATTTGATCCGTTGAATTTGTACGCTCTCAAATTGCGAAAGATGGGGATCGCTCATTACATCATGATAGAGAAGCGGTTTCTTTTCTTTGATAACTTTTTGCAATATGCCGGAAGAGAATTCATGCAGATCTGTAATACTCTCATTCGAAATTTTCCTTGCGGTGATTATAGAAAAGTTATCATTTGTTTCATCATACTTTACAAATAATCCTCGTTCCGCATTAATAACATTTATCACAATATCAATTGCGTCTTCAATCAATAATTCCTGCTTAGTGGCCGAATTAAGAATTTGGCTGAACTCATAAAGAGATTCGAATTCATCTTTCGATAAGTTCTTGATGTGATTAATATTATTTGTAAAGAAAGTTGTCATCAGCTTCTAAAAAAAATCCTTTTATTGAACATTAAAAGTTGCCGGTTTAGAGCGCGCTCTATTTTGAGAATCATCAATACACCATATCACCCAATAATAATCTCCTGCGGGCAGAGTGATTTCGGGTATAGCTTCAATATCATCTTTAGAAATATTTTGCTTTTCCCACTTCAATTGCGGAATTGTTTCATCGGTATAAATTTGGATCATATACTTAAAATTAAATCCCGGTAAAAATCTGTTCCATCTGCAAACCGGTTTAGGTCCAACTGTAATTCCGTTTGCGGGTGAATCAAATAAAATTTCTTGTTTGATGATTCTCTTTATTGTTGAAGTGCCTACAGAAAAAGTTTTGCCAGGTCGGTTTCTTACTATTATATCAAAAATTTTTCCGATCGCATCATCTATTGAAGGAGAACTATTTTTTACGCCATATGGATAGCTAAGTTCATAAAAACGAGTTTGAGGATTATATTTTAATTGTTTATTAAAATTTAATGCCGTGCTGCGTACATTAACGCTGTCTATATTATTCTCAACATCTGTGATTGATGCTTGAACAAACAAGGTATATCTCTGGTCATCAGGATATCGGTTCTCAACACTTGTGTAAATTACCAAATTATCCAGCTTTGGAATAACGCTTAGAAATTTGTCATCAACAAGTTTTGATTTTTGATTACTCAGCGCTACAAAAACAGAATCCTTAAAATATCCTTCTTTATCAAAAAACAACCAACCGCTGTTTTGTGAAATATTATTAAATGAATAGTAGCCGGCTGAATTTGTTTCCATTATAATATTCTGATTCTGCCATAAAACTTTTACGCCTGCAATTTCCTTTTTGCCAGCATTGCTTTTAACATAACCTTCGATTTTCACATACTTGTATCCCAGCGTTTTGTCGCCCATATGTTTATTTTTTTCATTATTCCATATCACAAAAAGAGAATCCCTGTATAACCCGTCTTTATCAAAAAGTAACCAACCATCATTGAGTGCCAAATCAAAAAACTTATAAGACCCGTTCGCATCGGTTTGTGTAACATAGTTCTGATTTTTCCATGTAACATTTACTCCGGAAATTGGTTGACGATTCGGTAAAGGATCGTACACAAAACCATCGAGTGTTGCATACATATAGTTTAATAGTTTTTCCGGGGCGCTTTTTATCTTCACATTATTCCATTGCAGATAAAGCGAGTCTTTATGATAATTTTCTTTTTCGAAATAAATCCAGCCATCGTTCATAATTAGGTCTTCAAATTTATAGCTGCCATCAACTGCGGTTATGGCTAAGATATTTTGATTTTTCCAAATCACTTTTACGCCCGCAATTGATTGTTGAGGAATTGCCTGTGTTTTAACAAATCCATTAAGCTGTCCTAGTTTGGAGTCTGGATTAGCCGGATCCAATGGATTAAGTTTGGGCGCATCGCACGAGACAACGGACAACAATACCATGAAAACTATTAAGCTGCGAAAAATTTTCATACAGACTATTTTTTATGTGAATAATTTGAGAGAGAAACCGGTAAACATTAAAAATCCTCAATTTGCAGAGCTAATATGCAGGAAATAATCTGAATTATAAACTCAAAAATATATTCCCTGTGGAATAGAGCACAACTCTGCCTGAGATTTTGACCCGTTTTCCAAGGTCTTCACAAAAAAGTTCTCCTTCTCTTTTGGATACTTGAAGTGCACGAAAATTTTTCTTACCCAATTTTTCAGCCCAATATGGGATAAGAACAGTATGTGATGAGCCGGTAACAGGATCTTCGTTAATGCCTTCATTTGGGGCAAACATGCGCGAGACAAAATCTGCTTCTTTTCCTATTGATGAAATTATTACAGCATGAGGATGAATTTGTTTTATCTGTTCAAAATTAGGTTGAAAGTTTCGGATGTAATCTTCGGAATCAAAAACTGCGAGAACATAAAATCCGTTTTGTAAAACTTCGAGCAGTTCCTTATCAAAACATTTTTTAATTGTGTCGGTAATTCTGATTGGTGTCGGTTTATGTGATGGAAAGTCGAGTGTCAGCATCTCTCCATTTTTTTCAACAATTAGTTCCCCGCTCTTCGACATGAATTTTATTTTATTTGTATTCTTTTCAATGAAATTAAAAATCACAAATGCTGAGGCTAGTGTAGCGTGTCCGCATAAAGGAACTTCATTCACCGGCGTCATCCATCTAATTTTATAAAACTCTCCTTCTTTTAGAAAAAATGCTGTCTCGGATAAATTATTCTCTGCAGCAATATTTTGAAGAGTTGAATCATCAAGCCATTTTTCAAGAGGAATAACGGCAGCCGGATTACCTCCAAAAAGTTTTGTAGTGAATGCATCAACTTGATATAATGGTAAAGTCATATTTTTCTCCTTCGTGATCATGCTCTTGCTCATGCTCTTATTCTTTCTTTGATTAAAATTATGATCCTGAGCAAGATCAGGATTTATTTAAAAACATTTCCTTATGTAAAAAAGGAATTACCGCAACTTTCAATCCTTCAATGTAAAGTTCTTTTCTATTCATTACACCGTTTGTAAAAAAACCGATTGCGCCGTGTTTCTGTTTAGTGTTTTGCTGATTCATTATTTCATCCATTACATCGCCAAGTTCGATTCCTTGTAAAAGTTTTTCAACCACACTTTGAGGCAGTTCAAAATGTGGAGACGTTCCAAATCCGGTTCTTCCATTATTATCTATTACACACATGCACCCAAAAGCGAACCACTTATCAAATTGTTTCATAATTCCACCTTCAATCCCCACAAATAGTTCGGAGCCAAGATTTTGCGAATCATTAAGTTCTTTCAACTTCAATGCACGGTTTTGTGCGCCGGTAAATGTTTCATCGTTCACCGGCTGAACTGAAACTCCGGATTCAACTTCTATTCCAATTACTTCAATATTATCAAAATAATTTTTGAACGCTTCTTCAACAGAAGAAATTTTAACCGGATTTTTTGAACCGACAAGAATTTTCAAGTCTGCCTCTTTTTCCCTCTCCGAATGAGAAGGTGAGAATAAATTATTTTTTAAAAAATATCTCTATCGGTCTCCAAACACGTTTAGCCCAGGCAGCTTCGTTGTGTTCTGCTTTTTTATCAATAAAAACAAAAAGATCTTTCCCTTCCTTAAATCCTTCCTCTTTGAGCATCTCAACCATCTTATCAACGCCGGGTTGAAGCACAGTTTCCAGACCTACACCGCCGTTATCTATATATATTAGCAAGTTCTTCTTTGGTGATTTATCCTCCTGAACGACTTTAGTGTAATCAAAATCGCGAAACAAGAATGCCGGGGAAAAGCAAGCTGCTTTTGAAAACACATTCGGATAGTCCCAAACGCATATCATAGAAATTAATCCGCCCATCGAAGATCCTCCTACAGCTGTATGTTTAGCATCCGGCAGAGTTCTATATTCCTTATCAATGAAAGGTTTTATTTGTTCCACAATTAACTTCATATAAAGTTTCCCAAGCGGTGTATTGCTGTATTCTGTTCCGCGGTCCTCAGTGTTATTTATTCCAACAATGATAAATGGTTTAACCTTTCCGCTTCGAATTAAACTATCGGCTGCTTCATCAACTTGCCAATCAATAAATGTATTTGAAGTTCTCGGGTCCACAAGATTCTGTCCATCATGCATATAAAATACGGGATAGCGTTTCTTTATATAGGTTTCATAATCTGGAGGAAGCCAAACAAAAATGTCGCGCGGTCTCAAACCATCAAGTACAAAATTTTTATGATATTTAACTGTTCCGGTAATTTGTCCTTTAACTTTGAAATTAAATTTATCGCGCCAATTGAAGATTGTTTTCAGAACTGTGGTATCATTGTTGGCAATAAGAACAGTGTTTTGCGGAATAGAAGAATCACTTCCGAGCGCTTCGGTTGCCCAGCTCCCTTTTGTAAATTTGTATTCGAGACGGGTGCCTTTTACAATTTCAAATATTTTTCTCCAGGTTTTATTTCCACTATAATCCAACATTACTTTATCGGGCTTCCATCCACCAAGTTCTTCAATATTGCCCGCAACATAAATTTTTGATGTGTCGTCCAGAATTGATGAAATTACTTCTAAAGTTACTTTTACTCTTTCTTGTGCGTTTAGAATGGAAATAGATAAAACTAACAAAACAAAAAACTTTTTCATCATTGGCTCCATTAATAATTATTACTTTACTTAGCCGCCAACATTTTCTTAATTCTTAACTGCTCAAACCAATTAACCGCACCTATTATGCTGGGCAGAGCTGCCGTTGAATGAGTTCCTCCTATAAGAGTAACAAGCTCTACACTTGCGCCACGAGATAAAAAAATATCGCGCGCTTTAACGGAATTTTCGTAAGGCACATATTCATCTGCACTACCATGATAAAATCTTATCGGAACAGTCGGAGTCCAATTGAGCAGGCTGTTGTTATCGAAAGCAGATGTTAACGTTGTTTCGTTTCCATTAAGATACGCGTTAACAAAATTTGTTTTGAAAAGTTGATTTATATCATTTGTTAATTGATTATTTATTTCATCGGTGGTTTTAGTGCCATCAAACAACAAGGGAATTTTTTCTGCGTAAGGTGAATTAAAAAAATCGTTCAATTTGTTCCAGCCGTAATAATTATTATAGGCAACGAAAAAGAATGCAAGATATGATGGTTGATTGTAAATTTTATTTTGAATTATCTTTTTTGCAGTTAGATTCAAATCGTATGCACCTGCCATCGGCGCACTAGCGGCAACTTTTATCTCGCTACTGTAATTTTGCTGAATCTCTTTATGAGCGGCAAGAGTTACGTATCCTCCTTCGGAATAACCGGCAAGAAAAACTTGTCCATTAAGAGTAAGACCGTTTTTATTCGCAAATTCTCTACCGGCTCTTATCATATCTATAACAGCATCTGCCGAGGGTTTGGCAAGATGATAAGGATGAAGAAGATTTGATTCGCCAAGCCCGAGATAATCCGGCATAACAGCATAGTAACCGAGTGCTGCGGCAATTATTCCCTCGGGTGTATTATACGGATTAACCGAGCCCACCTTACTCCTGTTAGTTTGCGTGCCATGATGAATACTAATTAGAGAAAGATTGTTTTTGCCTCTTGGAATACAAACCATTCCTGAAACTGTAACTAAATTATTGTTCGGATCAATCGTTCTGTAAACTATTTTATAAGAATCAACATCGTACTGAAGAGTTACGCCGGTTTGCTGATTTCCTAATTGTAAATTTATATATGCTTGTAAAATCGGTATAGAATACGCACCGAGCGGAGTTGAACTAACAAGCTGTCCTCTTGTGGGAGTTAATGGTTCGGTTGGAGAATCGCTCGAATCGTTCTTACATGATTGAAAATACAATGCAAGCGATACAAAGTAGAATAAAAGAAAAAATTTATTACTTATTCGGAATTTCATAATGTTAAATTCGTAAATCTTATTATTAAATTCAGTAGTTATTAATTTCTTTTTAGCCGCATGTATTTTTCCGGTTCGTCAATTATTTTGAATCCGAATTTTTCATAAAGACCGTGAGCATCTTTCGTAGCCAGCATCCAAGCATGTACATCCTTTAATTGAGGATTGCTTAAAATGGTTTTCATTAACCACTTTGATAATCCCTTGCCGCGGTACTCTTCAATGATAAAAACATCTGCAAAATAACCAAATCGTACATAATCTGTAATAACGCGAGCATAACCAATTTGTTTCTTTCTATGATAAACTCCGAAGCAAATTGAATTGCCTGCGGCTTTTCTGACAAGCTTCATGCTTATCCCATTCGACCAATAACAATTAGTTAGAAAATTGTGAATTGTTTTAATATTTAACTTGCGCTTATCTGTGCTGATTAAATACTCGCCTCTTCGTTTTTGGTAAATTATTTTAACTCAGTTCTATTTGAAAATATTTTTTAAGTAGTAAATAAAATTCGTTTTCGTTTTTCACTTCTGTTTTTGCCTTTTTTCCATTTTCGGTTACTGTAAGAGAATTATTGCTGAGAGTTATCCTTCCGGTTGGAGTTGCAATTGTACATTTCATTCTTGTGCGGAAGTATGAAGTCGGACTATCTTGTTGAAAATCGCACATAGTATTGTAATCAGAAAATTGTCTTGGTGTGATTGTGAACGAATATTCTAAGAACCAACCATTTGCTCCTTTCCGGCGCACTTCAAAATTATTGTTATCCATATTATATACGCGATAATGACCACTAATATCTTCACATTCACCTGACGGCATTTCAATTGGTTTACAGAATGAATCTCCGAATCCGACATCAACTAAATATTTTTTATCAAGATGAACAAGGAGCGTTATGTGATCGAACTCCGGACCTAAATCTTTTCTTTCATGATTAAAGACGCGTGCGGAGAGCATATCAACCTTAAAACCAAGCGAGGTTAAAAGCCAATGAAACAATCCGTTCAACTCATAACAAAATCCGCCACGAATTATCAGAATAATTTTTTGATAGATGCGCTCAAGATCTAAAACAATTTTATCGCGGTCGGGGATGTCCAAATCCTCAAACGGAATTGAGAGCATGTGAGAATTTTGAAGTTCCGTCAAAAAATCAAGCGATGGCGGTTTTATATCTGCAACTCCAATTCTTTTAAGATACTGTTCTAATTCCATAAAATATTTCGATGCTTGATTGATGGAATTCCAAAAATGCTTTTCTCATTCTTTTGCCTTAATAAATTATTGATATTCCGTTTACTAATCACTTGCTTTGTTATGCTTCTGTGTTGTAAATTAAAAAAAGATATTTCACATAACAAAATTAATCGAAAGGAACCATTATGAAATTCACTCGTAAAGAATTTCTGAAAACCGGGGCGCTTATTACCGGCGGAGTTTTGATTCAGGGGCATAAATTTTTATATAGCGCTCAAGAAAAAGTTTCGGGGTTAAAAACTATTCGTGATAATATCGGAATCTATATTGAGCGCGGGGGAACCATTGGCTGGTATGCCGGTGAAGATGCCGTTGTAGTGATTGATTCTCAATTTCCCGAAACAGCAAAAAATTTTATAGCTGAGCTTCAAAAGAAAACAGATAAAAGAATCAACCTTTTTTTCAATACACATCATCACAGTGATCATACATCAGGAAATATTTACATAAAAGATTTTGCCGATAAAATGATAGCTCACGAACAATGCGTTGAGCTTCAGAAAAAAAGTTACGGGAACGATCCCACCAAGCTGCAGATATATGCCGATTCAATATTCAAAAAAGAGTGGAGGGAAGAACTCGGCTTAGAAACTGTTTCGGCAAAATATTTTGGTCCTGCACATACCGGTGGTGATGCCGTAATTCATTTTGAGAAAGCAAATATTGCCCATGTAGGAGATTTGGTTTTCAATAAAACATTTCCATATATAGATGCTAATGGCGGTGGTTCCGTGGCAAGCTGGATAACCGTTTTAGATAAAGTTTCCAATTATTATTCTAAAGATACTCTTTTCATTTTCGGTCATGGCGCCAATAACGATCTTGTTACCGGCTCATTAGATGATGTAAAGGCAATGAATGGTCTCCTTTCTGCTTTGATAGATTTTGTTTCTAAAGAAATGAAGAACGGAAAAAATAAATTGGAAATTTCATTATCTACAGACATCCCAGGAACTATGGGATGGAAAGAACGGGTTGCGGGAATGCTAAGAATAACTCTCGAAAAAGTTTTTGATGAGCTGAATAAAAATAAACTCTAAGAATAAACCCAACTTCAAAAAGAAGTTGGGTTTATTTCAAATTATGATGTTGCTGCAACAACTGCACCGGTAGAAGAATCCATCTGAAGAACAATTATTAAGTACCAGCCGAGCAAGACTAATATTGACAGTTCTTCAATATTTTTTTTGTGATCCGGAAATTCAACTCGTGCTTGTGTCTTGAACCAATCTTTTAATTTCGGTTCTTCAATACCTGAACGGAATACAACAACGGATTCACCATCGGAATCTTTGAACTCAAACTTTGTAGCCCAAAAATTTGATGAATGCCATTGATATTTTTTCCCATTATTAAATTCTAAGATCCCGCTTGATGCCATCAGATTTGGCTTAAACACGGCTATATCATTTTCCTCACCGGTATTTCTAATTGTAATTCGTGTCGTAAAAAATCCCACTCGTTTGAATGTCCATTTACCGTCAAGTGTTTCCGCCTGGGCAAGTGATCCAACCGATTTCGGAAACAATAACGTACCGAACAAATCATCTTTCATATGCAGCTCAAATAATTGTTGAGTGGCTTTTGGCTGGAACCAATTTAAATGTTCGTTTGATATTTCTTTTAATGATTTCATATTATCATTCCAAATAATTTATTTCGTTTTTATAAGTCCAACAAAAATTCCTTTATGTGTAGCAATTAGTTCACCTTGTGAATATAAATTTGTGAACATTGAAATTCTCGCTTTTCCTTTTGCCAGTAAACCGCTCTTAAATTCAGTCCACAATTTTTCGTTCAACGTATCGCACACTGCTTCAAAGTCTGTACGTGCCGGACGTATATATTTCATACTGCTTTCTTGAATAACAAGTATACATTTGAGTTCCTCTTCCACTGCTCTAAAATGTAAAATTGACCAGCCCGCTAAAATACCTAATGTTGCAAGACTTCCTCCGAAAGCAGTACCGTAATGATTGTCGTTCGGTTTTATCGGCGCGGACAGTTTGATCGAATAGGGAAGTAAATCTTCAACATGAAAATTCATATAATCGGTAAGGGGAATGTTGTTTCGAATATAATTTTGAAGATCAATAATTATTTTATTTGATAACTCTTTACTTTCATCACGCAAAAACATTTATGCCTCATCTTTGAATTTTATTAATGACAATAGTGCCAATTCGATTGCTCCGTTATTAAGTAATTATCTTTCTACAAAATTTATTTTAAATATCTGGTTCAAGTGGTGTTTCATGTGACCGATGTAATCTTTTATCAAATACTCCAGAGTTGCTGATTCATTTTTAGATAACTCTTTCCATGCAATCTGATCGTAATTGTGATTTAGTGTTGATTTCTTTAACACATCATCCGGTATTGATCCGATCACTCGGACTAATTGTAAATTATTCATCTTCCATAAATCAATTAGAAAATCCCATTCAGCATTCTGATAATTCTGCGCCTCAACCCATTTGTTCTGATCGTAACCTGAGAATACCAAATCACTTTTGAATTGACCGTTAACAAATCTAATCATGTTATTAACGGATGAATCAATCAAGTGACCCAATATTTCTTTCGATGACCATTTGTCCTGCGAAGGTTTCTTTGCGCTTTGTTGTTCATTTATTATTTTTAATTTTTTTTTTGCTAATTCCAAAACAGAATTTAATTCATACGCTAAATCATTCATTGTTAACAACTCCAAATAAATTAATTGTTCTAAGACATTTGTTTTAATGTTTCAAGGAATGATTCCGTAAGCGGAGCTTCAACTGAAATATCTTTCTTGTCTGGCATCTGAAACTCAAGACGTTTTGCGTGAAGCATTATTCGTAAATATTTTCCTTGAATTGTTTTGTCTCCGTAACGCAAATCGCCTACAATCGGGAAACCAATACTATATAGATGAACGCGAAGTTGATGGCGGCTGCCTGTAGATGGGTTTAATTCCAACAAAGTATAATCACGAAATCTTTGAATGACGCTGAATTTAGTCTCGCTCGGTTTTCCTTTCCGGTCATCAATACCCATTCTTCCGGAACCAAACTCGCGAATCGGTTTCTTGATCACGCCGTCACTTTCTTTTATAGTTCCATGAACTACCGCTGTATAATATTTTTTAACTTTTCTATCGGCGAACTGATCGTTTAGGTACTTATGGATTTCGGAATTTTTTGCGAACAGAATTACACCGCTAACTTCTTTATCCAACCGGTGAACGATAAAAAGTTTTTGTTCATATTTTTTTTCTAAAAGTGAATGAAGAGAGTCAATTGTTGTGTCGTTTTCCGCTATTGAAGCAAGTCCCTCCGGTTTGTTAACGGCAATAACATTTTTGTCTTCAAAAAGTATTTCAATTTGATCGGCCATTAATAGTTTCCTTAATTATAAGAATTCGTTCTGTGGATGTAGCCATCGTTTAAGATAAAATGTCAAGACAATAAACCGGTTTTGATTCTAAGCTTGATTTAACAAAACCCATTCGTTTCAAATATTGTTCATGTTTCTTGTTGCCGGGATCGCTATAAATTTTTTTTATTTTTTTCTCTTTAAGAATTTCCCGGAATACATATTTGCCTATCTTAAAATCTCTATAGCCGGGAATTGCATAATCCAATTTCATGTAGATGCAGTCATTATCAAGATATTCCGAACAGACAAGTCCCGCCGGAACAGTGTCTCTTAATACGAACATCACGTGGTATTTATCGTTCGGTTCAAAAGTAAAGTTGGGAATGAATTTTGTTATTTCCTTCTCGTTAAATTTCAAAAAATATTTTAAGTACTCAGAATTTGTTTTCACTTCCAATATGCGAAAGTATTCTTTGGCGCCGAATATCTGAAGCAGATAATAAACATCAATGAGTGCAATAAAACCGTTAAGCATAAAGACCGGGTATGCTTTAATAATTAACCCGTAGCTGGAAAATAACATCGCCCCGAATAGATTTATAATTCTAAGTTTTACAATCGAGCTCATCATCAAAGAGACTGCAACAAAAACCGATGCCGCATAACCGAAGAGTACAATTGGCTGTATGTCGTTAAACATTTTTCTCCATTTCTGTTTTATTTATAAATCAAAAAAATGTTGCTCGTAATCTATTTTACATCTTCGGAAAAAACAGATTTCAATCCATGAGTAACAATATATGGAATTATTGTGTAGTGGGTTTCTCCTTCCGCAATCTCAGTTCTCAATTTCATGCCGTCGTAACCGCGTGATTTCAAATTGCTGATTAATTGTTTCCATGGTCCTTTAAAAAAATCGCTTTCAAGAGAACCTACTGCAGTATAAATGATTGATGCTAATGATTTATGATCTCTAAAAAACTTTTCTTCCTGCTTTAGTAATAAGCCGTCATCCCACAATAAAGCCGGACTAATCGCGATATATCTATTAAATAATCCCGGTTCTCTAAATAATGAATAAAAAACAAAAAGCCCTCCCAATGAATGACCTTCTAATGTTCTATCACCGGGACTAAATCTATAATTTGATTCAACATACGGTATCAATTCGTCTTTTATAAATCCAAGAAATTTTTCTGCCCCGCCTGAAACTGGAATGGACGATCTAAGATCTTCCGGTAATTTTTCTGGTTGTATTTGTGTCGGCGTAAAATCTCGTGACCGGTTATAATTAAATTCTTTAGAACCGCCCTCAGATGATATACCTACAATTATTGCTTCAGGTATTTCTTTATCAAATGAAAGCAGCCTGGCCATCTGCGTCATAATTCCAAATGATGAATAAGCATCAAGCATGTAAACAACCGGATAAGTTTTATTAGATGTATAATAACTGCCCGGTATTGCAACAAATATCGGGTAGGTTACGCCGTTTATTTTTGATGTAATATTAAATACTTGTGAACGGTGTAATGTAACCGGAGTAGTTTTATCTGTTGCTTTATCTTGTGATTTTAACTGGAGAGCGGGCAATATTGCCCAACAAAAAAATAGGGTAAGAAATATTTTCTGAATATAATTTTTCATTATTCTTTAATAGTTATTCTATAATTAGTGTAAAATAGCAACTACACTGTCATCAAGATCGTATCTTGCACCAACAACGGTTAATTTTTTTTCGTGAACAAATTCTTTTAAAATCGGCTCTGACGAATTTAATTGATCAACTATGCGAAGCACATTTGTTTTAACTGAATTGTCAAGCAAATCACCTTTAATATTTTTTGCTTTTTCAACAGCGGGAATAATTTCATCTATTAATTTTTGAATATGCCCCTCGGCATGTCCTCCTTTTACTGCAGCATCTACGGCGCCGCATTTTTCATGTCCG
This sequence comes from Melioribacteraceae bacterium, assembly GCA_041658245.1. Classification (GTDB taxonomy): domain Bacteria; phylum Bacteroidota; class Ignavibacteria; order Ignavibacteriales; family Melioribacteraceae; genus Fen-1258. The sequence goes on along the minus strand of JBBAAM010000001.1, from coordinate 97,084 downwards.
AGCACCATAATTAACCGAACTCCCAAATGTTCAACAGCATACTCGATACTTCCAAGACCAATATCATCCACAATATTTCCCGCTGTTCTAATAACGAATAAATCTCCCAGCCCTTGATCGAAAATTATTTCCGGTGGAACGCGCGAATCCGAACACGTTACTATAACAGCAAACGGTTTTTGTCCTTTTGCCACTTCTGTTCTTCTTTCTGCGGATTGATTTATGTGTTCTGCTTTTGATTCGGCAAATCTTTTATTGCCGTCAGCTAATTTTTGCAAAGCCGATTGTGAATGAACGCCTTGATTCGTTTGTGCAATAGTAGTTATACTTAAAACGGCAATGAATAATGCTATTGTCCTTTTGCCAGTTTTCATTTTTTCCCTTTCTCGATAGTTGTTTGATTAAATATATAACTTGCAGATACATTATTCCATCCGAGTTATATCATAAAATATTATTTTTACATTAACGAAAAGCTTAAAAAATGACAGATTCAATCAACAGCCCTACAATAAGCACAAACGAAATTATTCGTCCAACACATTTGGAAATAGATCTAAAAATTTTTGCGGAGAATTATACTAAAATCAAAAAGTTTGTTGCGCCTTCCAAAATGATGCCTATTCTTAAAGCTAACGCTTACGGACACGGATTAGTTCGTGTTGCTCAACTTATGCAGGAACTTAAAGCTGATTATCTTGGCGTAGCCGTTCTCGAAGAAGGGATTTTATTACGTCAATCCGGAATTAATATTCCAATTCTTGTGCTCGGTGGTATTTGGGGAAATCAAATTCCACTTTTTCTAAAACATGATTTAACAATTACTGCATCTTCCATCGGCAAGCTCAATCAAATAGATGAATTTGCTTCACAGATGAAAACAAAAGCAAAAGTTCATTTAAAAATTGATACCGGCCTTGAGCGAATCGGGGTTCATTATTATACTGCAGAAAAATTTCTTGAAGCCGCAGCGAAATGTAAAAACATTAGAGTAGATGGAATATATTCTCATCTTGCAAACTCGGAAGTGCGGGATTCATCTTACACGCGCACACAACTTGAAAGATTTCAAGAAGTGTTAAGATTTTTTGAAAAACATTCTATTGAAATACCACTTCGTCATATTGCGAACTCCGGCGCAATACTTCAAATGCCCGAAGCAAATCTTGATATGGTTCGTCCCGGAATTTTATTATATGGAGTTTATCCTTCAAACGAAGTTGAGAAAACAATTTTTGTACAGCCTGCATTAACATGGAAATCGCTCGTGGTTTATTTTAAAATCATCAAAGCGGGTCATCCCGTTGGATACGGATTAACATGGAAACCCGAGCACGACATCCGCGCAGTTACAGTTCCTCTCGGTTACGGTGATGGATATTTTCGAAGCATGAGCCACATGGCAGAAGTTTTAATCCGGGGGAAACGTTATCCTGTTGTTGGATCAATCTCAATGGATCAAATAGTTGTAAATATAGAAAACGATTCTGCATTCAACAGCGATGAAGTTATTTTGATCGGTCAAGATGGTTCCAATAAAATTACTGTCGAAGAACTTGCTGAATGGGCTGGAACTATTCCTTACGAAATTCTAACTAATATTAATACCCGCGTGCCGAGAGTTTATCTTAACTCAAATAAGTAATTATTTTTTCGTCCAAATAAATAGCGCTCCTCCCTTTCCTCGTAAGTAGCCCTCATATTGCATAGGAACTGTACGTGAACTTGCATAAAATTCTATACCCGCTATGTCCTGAGGATCAAGAACATTAATAATGTTATGTTCGGGTTCATATATTCCATTAATAAATAAACTTAAACCGTCTGCTGTTCTTAATATTACTTGTTTATTTGCATCCTCTGGCATTAGGTCGGCTTGCCATTCATAACGACCCGAATAAATTTTAGTGCCGCCAATTCCTTCTCTAACTATAATATTAGGAATGTTTTTTATTATTGATGGTACAGTCGCATGCGGTTTATTCATAATGTCTTTATAAGTTAAATATTTTCCTAGACCGTGCTTCCTGCTTTCAAATCCTACTTTATCCAGATATGCCTCCATTGCTTTTTCATCAACTACAATTTCGCTCATTATAATATCTGCCGCTTCCATTTTAATAACTAAATTCAGAATATCTAGCTTTGTCAGTTGAAACGAACCGGTTCTAATTTGTGCATAGCCCATTCTCCTTGTCCAAATATCAAATTCTTCTATTTCCACATTAGTAAAAAAGAACATTCCTGCAGTATTAACAATAGCTGTGGCGTATATTTTTTCTTTCTCCAGTAAAATTACTAATGCCTCCATAATCGGTTTGCCGGTTGCTTTGTCAATAACGATTCCCATCACCGTTTTTGCATTAAGATTAGGGGTAGAAAAAAAGATTATAAGCGATAGGACGATTACGCTGAGTTTTTCGAAAGACCAAAATTTTTTTGCCGTTGCTCGGTTCTTCACAGCTATATATTTCTTTTGTTTAGTTTAATATCCTTAAACTAAATTTTATCCGCAATACAAATATTGTGGTACATTTGTGAGAGAAGTGAAACGATTTTGTTTAGACGTGTTAATAACAATTCGATACGAAATTCTAACCAACATTAATACGCGGGTACCGAGAGTTTATTTGGAGTAATCTTTTCAATCTGTTTCCACAGTGACAGAATAAATAGCAAGCAAACGTTGTTCTAATGCTTCGATCCCTTCTTTAATTTTTTCTCTCGTTGTCTCTAATTCTTCCGAAATATCCGGAATCATTTTTTTATAGTAGCTGATACCTTCTAAAAGATTCGCAGCGAATAAATTATAAAACTCTTCATCTTTAGTTGAAACCTCACTTCCATTTTCATCCATCTTTTTCTGCAGGTAGTCTATATACAGCCCAAGTTCTTTTACAAACATATTCGGTCTGCTTGGGTGGGTGATAAGATCTATTCTGCCGTAAATATGATCAACCATTTCATGAAGAGTAGAAATTTTTGAATAATATGCCAGGTTAGGTCCGGGACATACAGACACTGAGCGGCTTAGTTTTGGTGTTGCAATATTGTTTACGATCAATGCCGTGACGGTAAGCCCCTCGCACAAACAGACTTTGTTAACAACTTTATCAAATTCTTTTTTGTATTTCTCTTCGTCTGTATAATTTTCTTTTAACTCGGCAATTTTTTTGTTGATGTATGTAATTGATGCCGTACAAAGCGGTTTGTCTGAATAATCTTTGTTAGACACTAAAAACTTTTTGGGGCAAGGACTGCCCGGTTTTCCGTTTTCTATTCTTTCTATTTTCTCAATGTCTTTACTGTTGCCGCGCAGACTGTTGAAAGGGATTCCTAATGGAGAGATATCACTTAAATATAAATCATCTTCTCCTGCGGCAGAAAGTTTCTGTAATGTATAATCATCAACATTCATTACTTCCGGCACTAATAGAAACGGACTTCCCCATCCAACTGATTTAACTCCGTAATAGCGAAGAAGAAATTCCTGTTCGCTTGATTTTCCAACTCCGCCCTGAACAGTTACATCATAATCTAATTTCCCGGCATTAACGGAAATTTCTTTTTTAATGAGCGCAGGAAGATATATTTCTTTAAGTGTTTTCAATAATTCATCTTTTTTGTTTTTGAATTCTTCGAGAATCGGACCCAACAGCAAACCATCTGTCGCAAATGCATGACCGCCGCAGTTTAATCCGGATTCAATTCGAAACTCTGAAACCCATAATCCTTTCTTGGCTAAAAATTTCCCTTGAATCAGCGCTGAACGGTAATCGCTGACTTTAATAACTATTTTCTTTTTAAAACTGCTTTTTTCGTTTGGATAGAAATCCTTAAATTTTTCAATGTATCCGTACAATTTCGGATTCATTCCGGCAGAAAAGATAATGGAGCTTTCCAGATCGCTCATTGCATATCCGCATAAAGCAGCGTGTGCGTCATTAAATTCAGATGGCAGTTGAAAGCCTTCGGAATTATAATTTGCTTTGTCCACCTTAGTCATGATATTTACATCTATTAAGCCGGGAAAAATATTCTTTCGTAATTCGTTTTGTAAATTTATTCGTATGAGTTCGTCCTCCGTGTTCAGCATCTCATTGTATTTGATTTTCAATTCAGATAAGTCCGGAAGCATTTCAAAATATTTTGTAATCTCACTTCCAATTTCAAATGGTGAATTCCTCAATTCTTCGAATTGTTCTTCAACCAACTGCTTGATCATATTTAAATATGCACTTATTCTAAGTGAGCGTGCTTCATCACTGTCTTCAATTTTTACGTATGGTCTGCCCAATTTTTCGAGGTAGTGTTGACGTAGATGCTCCATTAGTGTGTCGTCTACGAGCGACATAACAGATGATATTCCGTACTTCGCTACTTTAAGCGGTGCATCAACCGAGAATGCAACACCGAGAACAGGAATGTGAAATGTATGTCCGAAAGATTTAATCATTCTTCTTCCAAATATGTAATGAATAAATTGATTCAAGAATTAATAGCAAGGAAATAAGTTGGCGAGTCAATCAATATTTTAAACGCTTGGATTACTTCCTTTCACGTTCAAAAATAATAATTAATCTTTTGCAAACATTGTTTGGATGGCGGTTTTAATCAACTTTTACAATACTTTTACAATTCCTGGAGAACTGAGAATTGTATTATAATTAAAACGATTGTGTGGTTATCAACTTTAAAACTTCTTTCTTCTTACGTTTCACCTTTCACGTCTCACGTTCTTATCTGCTCATCGAATACGGTGCGGAATTTTTATCAACCGCCCAGTTTTTATTTGGACGATCTTGCATCACAAATTTCAATTTGCCTCCATTTATAATTTCTTTGTGATTTATATAGCTTCTATTGATCTTATTTCCATTAAGCAATACTTCTTTTATATAAATATTTTTATCGGAAAGATTTTCTGCAGTAATATTAAACTTCTTTCCATTCTCCAAATTAATCACGGCTTTATCAACACAAGGACTTCCGATAATATATTCATTGCTTCCCGGTGCAACCGGATAAAAACCCATCACACTGAAAATGTACCAAGCAGACATTTGTCCGCAATCATCATTTCCGCATAAACCGTGCGGTTCCGGTTTATACATTGTGTTTACAATTTGATGAATTCTTTCCTGCGTCTTCCACGGAGCGCCTGCAAAGTTGTACATGTAAGACACGTGATGAGACGGTTCGTTGCCATGAACATAATTGCCGATCATACCCACTTTTGTAACGTCCTCGCTTTCGCCAAAATATTTTTCTGGAAGATCGAATGTGAAAAGAGAATCAAGCCAGGTTACAAGTTTCTCTTTTCCTCCGATAAGATTTATAAATCCGTTGACATCGTGAGGAACGTATAAAGAATAATTCCAAGCGTTACCTTCGATATATCCTTGGTTCGCAACGCTGAGTGGATCGAACGGAGTTTTAAACGTCCCGTCTGTTTTCTTTGCGCGCAAGTAATGTGTTTCTTTGTCATAAATATTTTTATAATTGTTCGCTCGTTTCAGAAATTCATCGGCTGTTTTTTTGTTACCGAGTTTCTCCGCAAATTTGTAGATCGTCCAATCGTCGTAAGCATATTCCAAAGTCTTTGATGCAGAGTTAGAACTCAAATCTTCCGGTACGAAACCATATTTTTTGTATGTACTGATTCCATCATACAAATCATAATTGGCGCTGGCTACAACAGCTTCAAATGCTTTGTTCACATCAAATCCACCAATTCCCTTCATGTATGCATCAACAATAACCGGAACAGCATGGTAACCGATCATGCACCAATTTTCATTTGCCCAATGAGACCAAACCGGCAATATTTTATGTACGCTTTGCTCGTAATGTGCAAGCATGGAATTAACAATATCGCCCGTGCGTTTTTGCTGAATGATTGTGTAGAGAGGATGAAGCGCGCGGTATGTATCCCACAAAGAAAAAGTAGTATATTTTATAAACTTGTTTGACTTATGAATGTTTTGATCCAATCCGCGGTATTCTCCGTTCACATCGGAAAAAATATTCGGATTCAAGAAGCTGTGATACATTGCCGTATAGAAATTTATTTTTCTCTCCTCGCCGGCGTCAATTGTAATTTTAGAAAGTTCTTTATTCCATTTTTCTTTTGCCTTGTTTACAACTTCATCAAAATTCCATTTGGGAATTTCTGCCTTCAAATTTTCAATGGCGTTTTGTGTGCTTACTCCGGATAGCGCTATCTTAACCATAATAACTTCACCATCGTCGGTTTCAAAATTGAATGCACATTTAACTTTGTGTCCCGCTCTCTCCGGAAAATTTTCGTTCTGGTTAAACTTCCGCCAAAATCCGCCGTAAATAATTTGTTCATCATTCCGAAGTTGATAAGATTTTATCGGTTTGGAAAACTCCATAGCAAAGTAAACGTAGCGTGTGCGCGCCCATCCGTTTGTCTGTCGGAATCCCGTTACTGTCGTTTTATTTTCAACACGGACAGATGACCAAACAACTTTTCCATCGTAATTGTAGATGCCGGAGGTCATGTCAAGAATGATGTGGGCATCTTTTGTTTCGGGAAATTTGTATTTGTGAAATCCAACCCGCTCACTTGCAGTTAATTCTACATCTATATTATAGTCATCAAGATGAACTGCATAATAACCCGGTTTGGCTTTTTCGTTTATATGAGAAAACCTTGATCTGTATCCGCTATCGGGATTTTCTTTTGTTCCGGGATTTAATCTCAACTTGCCGATTGTCGGCATAATCAGAAAATCGCCAAGATCCGAATGCCCTGTTCCATTCATGTGTGTATGGGAAAATCCGACAATTGTTTTGTCAGCGTACTGATAGCCCGCGCAATATTTATAAACATCGGGATTATAACCTTTGCCATAATTGTACAAAACAGAATCTGTTTCGGGACTTAGCTGCACCAAACCAAACGGAACTGCCGCACCGGGATATGTATGCCCCATATCGTCTGTGCCGATAAAGGGATTAACATAATCATAAGGAGTTATTGTTTTATTCTGAGCGAAAAGATTTGTCGTTAAGAGGATTATGATTAGTAGAAGAAAATATTTTTTAGCCATGTTGATTCCTTTGAAAATAAATAGCACGCAGACCCGCCTGCCGGACGGGCAGGTTAAACTGATCTAACTGATTTACACTGATAATTCTTTAGATGAATACTGTTAAATATCAAATGCTTATCAAACACTATTTTTCACTCTGCACTCTTCGCTCTACACTCTAGTGATATTCCATCGTACTTCCGCCGATAAACTCGCGCAATACGGAATCGCCTGGAACAGGTGAATCGTTTTCTACCGGTTCGATTGCTTCGAGCATTTTTTTAACGCGGGCTGCGCGGTTGTATGCATCTTCTCTAAGCGGATCGTCTTTATATTTTTTTTCCCACTCGATGAAATGAGTTAAGAGTTTTGGTTTATACAGCGGCACTTCATAGGGCATTGATGTATTCACAATATAATCCGCTGTGTTGCTGTAAGGAAGAATATTTCTTTTTTCAGATGCGCGCACGTAATGCCAATGCAATAATGTTTGCTCGGGATTGTAAGCTCTGTGGACAGAGTCTCTTAACATTCTACGGATCAAACGTAAATCAGTCCATCGAATATATTCTCCGCTCTTCATTTTCATTTGCAGTAACGGTTCTAGGTAGAGTTTAAATTTTTGTGTGGCGGGAATTTCTTTGCTGAACTCCGGAAACAATCCGTGGAGACTATCAATAAGCAAAACTTCATGATCGTGTATTTGAAGCGGTGTACTGTCCGCTAGTCTCTTACCGGTCTTAAAATCATAGTAAGGAATTTTTACTTCTTCTCCTGCAGCAAGTCGTTTTAGATGATCATTTATCAATTCAAGATCAAGCGCCTGCGGAGTTTCGAAATCGTAATCGCCAAATTCATCTTTCGGATGCATCTCAAGATCAAAGAAATAATTATCAACCACTAGAGGAACAAAACTCATTCCGCTTTTTTTCAAACGTTGTTCAAGTTTCATTGTTGTTGTTGTTTTGCCGGAAGACGATGGTCCGCTTACCATTACCATTTTTAATTCGCTGCTTCTTTCTTTAATCAACTCAGCTGCAGTATCAAGTTGTGTTTCGTAAAAGGATTCTGCTTCGTGAACGATATGCGGAAATTCTCCGTTACGGATTCTTGCGTTAGTAGCTTCAACCGTGTTCAGATTGTGCGAAACTGCCCAATCAAGCGAGCGCCATACTTTTCTCCATGGAATTAGATCGTTCGGTTTAGAAAAATGGCGTGAGTCTGCGCGTCTTCTTTGTGATGCTTCTTCTCTATAAAGAATAAATTCTTTTGCAACTTTTGCGTGACCGTTCTCAATCAAAACCTTTTCGATTATATCCTGTATCTCTTCTACTTGCGGTTTATAATCTTCTTCAAATGTTTCTTCCATTAAAGCCACAACTTTTTTAGCAAGCTCAAAAGCTTTTTCTTTGTCCCGCCCTCCAACAGAAACTGCGGCTCTGTAAATTACATTAGCAATTCTATCGGGATTGAAGGGAACTACTGCCCCGCTTCGCTTAATAACATATTTGAATTTACTCATTGACTCTCCATAAAGATTTTACAAATCTATTAAACTCCCGAAATAAATGTCGGGGCTATTATGGATTTACTCTATATAAAATTAGTTAATCATTTCCGATAACATATAAACCGCAAATGATGCAAGCCAGTGTTCGCCTTCGTAATTCCCGCTTGAAATATTTGAAAGCCCTGCTCGTGCATGTTTGCCGGCTGACTTCAATAATAATTTTACTAAAGGATCTTTCTTCGAAAGCATCTTTGTAATTCCATATTTGCACCATGCGCGACTTAAGTTCAATCCGTCAAGATGAACAAGCTTCGGGTCGGTCCTATCCGTTACAATTGCGGGTTCAAGTAAATTTTTGGCATTTTTTAGACCGGGTAAAAATTTATTAAACCAATTTTTGAATTCAACTGGTTTCAAAATCCTCCGCATCAGATCAGCTTCAATCAAGCATGGGGAAAAGAAATCTTCTCCGCCTGGTTCCCAATTGGTATCATAATTTTTATCCTTACCGTAATATGTTAAACTTCTTTCAATAAGAAGTTTCTCCACTTTTTCGTTTTTAACCTTTCTTGCATAATCCAAGGCGAAGGCAATTCCAAATGCCGTATTTGGATGAACGCCGGTGCGTATCGGATAATTCTGCTTTGGTAAAAAATCAATATACTGCCGTGCAATTGCATCTGCGAGTGGTTGTAAATTTTTTGACCATGTTTTTCCATCCGCATCATTCCAATCATAAAGTTCTTCTGCTAGTTTTAACAGCCATGCCCAGCCGTAAGTGCGTTCGAATGATTTACGATTCGCTTGATTGAGATAAACAATTTCTGTTTTAATATTCTCTGCCGAAAGATTCTCGCTCAATACTATTCTTATTTTTGTTCCAAGATCAATCTGCGGAAATAATTTTAAGATACGGACGAGCATCCAGTGTCCATGTACGGATGAGTGCCAATCAAAGCATCCGTAAAACGCCGGATGCAAAACTGAAGGAGCTTGAATTTCTTTTGCATCATTCATTACATGATCAAGCTTATTGGGATATTCTTTCTGAACGCATTTCAATGCAAGCTTGGCAAAATTTGCCGCACCCTTTTCCGTTAATACAATACTTTTTGATGAATCCATGTTTTGCCTTTGATTGTATCCTGATATTTTAAAAGATACCAGTAATAATAAAAAACAGATTCCCCGAATTATTAAAATAAATTTTTTCATCCTTTCCTCTTTTTCAACAAAAAAAATTTATTTGTCCAGAATATTCATTACATCTTCTTTATTCGGAACGACACAAAGAAACTCAAACGGTTCATCTCCGATTGTTTTATAGCAATGTGGAATACCTGCGGGAATAAATACCACATCATTTTTCTTTGCTTCGTAAGTTTTCCCGCCGATTACTACTTTTGCGCGTCCGCCTAAAACAATCTGTTCATGTTCAACTGTGTTGGTGTGCATCGGCATTTCTCCGCCGGGCTCGATCGTAAATTTTCTCATAGCAAAGTTCGGCCCCTCTTCTGGCGATATCAAAACTTGCCTGGTTGTCTTTTCCCCGGCTTTCACTTCTTCTTTAGGAATGTTGTTTAGAGGTTTTATGAACATACCATCCTTCCTTTCTAAGTTATAGTAGATTTAATTACTACAAAATTAACTAAAATTAAATTTTGACCCAGAATAAGTTTTTGTAATTTCCACAAAAGAAAAATTTAACGACTATCACAGAAACTTAATATTACGGGTACATTATGAAATCAATCAAATTGTTTTTATTCATTGCGCTGTTAATTTCATCATTTTTATTTGCATCCTCCAAACAAAAAATTCTTACAACCGCTGAGAAAACAAATTTCGAATCAACCTCGCGATATAGCGAAGTGATAGATTTCTTTAAGCAGCTAAAAAAGATTTCTCATAATAATATTAGAATTGAATCTCTTGCAAAAAGCATTGAGGGAAGAGATGTTCCGTTAATCGTTATGGGAAAACCGCTTCCAAGATTGCCGAAAGACCTGGCGAAAGATAAACGCATTGTTATCTATGTTCAGGCAAATATTCACGCCGGAGAAGTTGAAGGAAAAGAAGCAATCCAAATGATCGCCCGGGATATTTTGTTAAAAGAAACACCGGATTATTTGAAGAACGTTGTTCTTCTTATCTGTCCGATCTTTAACTCCGACGGCAACGAGCCGATCAGCAAACAAAACAGAACCAATCAGAACGGGCCTGTTAACGGAGTGGGTGTCCGCCACAACGGGCAAATGCTTGATCTGAACCGCGATGCAATGAAACTTGAAACTCCTGAAGACCGCGGATTTGTATCGGCAATGAACCGCTGGGATCCATCTTTGTTTATTGATCTTCACACAACGAATGGTTCTTATCATCAAGAGCCGTTAACATACACTTGGATGGTTAATCCGAACGGCGACAGAGGATTGATCAATTATATGCGCGATAAAATGATGCCGTGGATGAAATCAACTTTAACTGAAAAGTATAAACAGCAAAATGTTTTTTATGGAGAATTTTTAGATCAGCGCACACCGGAAAAAGGATGGTACTATGATGCCGTTCAACCGCGCTATATTGTTAATTATGTCGGCTTGAGAAACCGTCTTTCTATTTTAAATGAGAATTATGTTTATGCAGATTTTAAGACACGCGTTACGGGATGTTATAATTTACTTAGATCACTCTTAGATTATGTTTCAGCGAATAAAGATGAAATAAAAAATATGCTGAAAGAAGTTGATGCAAAAACAATTGCGCGCGGAATGAACCCGACAGAAAAAGATTCTTTTGCTGTTGAGTATGCTTACAAACCAACTTCTCAACCGGAAATAATTAATGCGTTCGAGATAGAATCATACGTAGATGCAAACGGAAGAGACCGGTTAAGACCAACCGATAAAATTAAAACTGTTACCGTGCCTTACTTAGCAGATTATTTTTCAAAACGAAGCGTACAGTTTCCTTATGCTTACATTATCACAATTCCGGATGCACAAGTTGTAAATCTTCTTAAGATGCACGGAATCAAAATTGAAAAACTGGAAAAACCTGTAGCGCTCGATGTACAGACAATAAAAACAAAAGAGTTAAAACCTGCGGCGCGCTTGAACCAAGGGCATTATAATAATTCTATTAAGATAGAATATGTTAACGAGAAAAAAGAATTTGCCGCAGGAAGTTTAATTGTGCGTACTGCCCAGCCTCTTGCAAATGTAGCCGCGTATCTGCTTGAACCGGAAACTGATGACGGATTGCTCTATTGGAATTATTGGGATAAATATTTAGTGCCTCAGTGGGGCGGAGCGTTTTTGCCTTACCCGGTTTATAAATTATTGAACAAGGCCGAGCTTGTCTCGGTAATATTTTAAACAGAGTGTAATTTATATGTCAAAAGAAAGATCGAATAACTCAGCTTGCCTTTTTATGTGGGAAGGTAAATTTCTTTACATCGGAAATTCAATCAAAACAAATATACGCGAACATCATGCTTTGCAAATTGCGATCAGCGAAGAAAAATCATTTATGATGAGAATAGCGAACGGTAAATGGAAAAAATTTCGTTCATTAATCATCAATTCAGATCAACCACACGAGTGCGTTCTTCAAAACGGCAGAGTATATTTTCTAAGTTTGGATCCCGAATCTATTTCAGCTAAAAGAATAAAAGAAAAATTTTTAAGCGGTTCTAATTTCTTCTCCCTATTGTTATTACTCCTTTCCCATCACGCCAGCCAACAAAAGCGGCAATGTTGCCATTGAGATGAACTGATGTATATACGGCGTTGTAAACATCGTTGTATACTTTCCATTCCTTGCCGTTGTAATGGGCAACTAATCCCAGTACCCCGCACAAAAATATATCGTTCAAACCGTTGCCCCTTATCTTCGATGTTGTATAATTAACGGGAAGTTTTATTTCCTCCCATTTGCCGCTCTTATTTGTAAATATTCCATCGCCTGTTGTATAAATCGGAAATCCCTTGTTTGTCCATGCCGAACCGGTTAGTCTTCCGGTGGTTAGGTTTATTCTACCTACTTTGGTTTTACCTGTAATTTTAAGTAGAGTGCTGTTTGAATAATTATTTGGATCGGTTAAAGCGCAGATTATTTCTTCTTGGGAGTTAACCGAATTAGTGTAACCAAACACATCGTATATATCCCAATCTGTTCCGCTGTCTATCTTCTGCCAGCTTGTACCATTGTAGTGTGCTATGTTGCCGTTATTTCCTACTATGTATAAATTTTTACTTGATGTCCCCCAGATTTTATTGATAGCCCCAGTCAACAATGGATTTACTCTACAATCCAGATTAATGGTATTTCCATTAAACCAACCTATACTTCCACCATTAGTGATAGCCATACTATTTTCTAAAAAAGCCCATATAGCTTTTAACGGAGGAAATTCGACAGCGCTGCAACTGCCATAGTATTTTATCCTTTTCAATTCCCATTTATTACCATCCCAGTGTGCTGAATTATAAGCACTGGGATCGGGTCTACCAAGGGAATCATTTAAATAAATCTCTCCAACAGCCCAAATGTTGTTTTCGTTTATTATTGATACATCGTATAAACTGCTGCTGCCTGCACCAGGTTCGCCAAACGTAAATGTTTGCCAGCTAAAGTTGTGGCTTGTTTGCTGCATGGTTCTTACGCCTACATCACTGCTTTCACCTATTATTTTGCTTTTCTCCGTTAACTTTGCTTTGTACGTGTATAGAGTGTTTTCAGTTAAACCGGTATCTGTAATTGCAGTATCTGCTTTATTGGCTGTAAAGCTCATCACCCTTTGCTCGTTTCTTTCTAATACTACTTCCTTACCCGGGGAAGGATTTTCAACATGAATGTTGAGGTATGTTTCAATTACCGCTGCATCAATTTCCGTTAGTTTTATGTTTTCGTTAACCAGTACAGGTTCAGTAGTATTGCAAGACTGACTGATAAATTGTAATGCAATAAAAATGACCCCTATAATTTTGCTCTTCATTTTATTCCTCTAATTTCTTTTGCGTCATTCGATTTCTAACTTGCAGCTGTTCTGAAAATTTGTTATTGGATAATCAGTTTTATACCCCATTATTTTCTTCTTCGCAATTTAGTATACTTTTGTCCACACATAATCTCTTCTTCCAGGTTGCGGTTAGGGTTCAACACTGTTTTTTCTGCAGGAGAAAAAGATTACTACCGGCAGAATCAATAACACAATTATTTTTTTCATTTCATGTCTCAACTTTGTAACAAATATAAATAAGGTAAATGCTTCTAACATCAGTACAAATACGGTAATTTTTCTTTCAGAGCATTTCTTGTTTTTCATCCAATTTCTTAATATTCACAAAATATTCATTATAAAAACAAAAAACAGATAATGTATTAACAGTATAATTACGGTGTTAAGTTAAGCTTAAAGAAAAAAATTTGTGAACTAAAAGTCGTGGAATAATTTGAATAAGTATTTCATTACAACCCCAATAAGTTTGTTCAAATTAAATTACAAGAATTGTTCCAGCAGTAAAACAAGTTTAATCAAGAAAATTATATGTAAGATAAAATATCTTACATGTTATAATTACAACTTACTATTTATACTTTTGCTTTCCTTCCAGCCATTCATACAATCTACCCGGAAGAAGTCCGACAAGCCGTGATATTAAAACCATCTGCCAGGGGAATTGAATTATGCGTCTCTCTTTTTTAATCCCGTCTATTATAATACCTGCGGCTTTCTCGACAGACATAAGCATCGGCATTTTAAATTCGTTTTTGTCGGTCATCGGAGTTTTAACAAATCCCGGTCTAATAGTAATTACTTTTATTCCGTATGGTTTCAATTCAACCCGCAGACCTTCAAGATAAATTGTTGCTGCGGCTTTGCTTGCGCAATAAAATCCGCTGCCCGAGTAACCGCGGTTATCTACAAGAGATGAAACTCCTGCAATTATTCCGTCCTTCCTTTTTACAAAATCGGGAAGTAATTGTTCAACCCAATAAACTATTCCAAAAATATTTGTGCCGAAAGTTTCTTCGGCAAAACATGAATCATAATTTTCAACTGTTACTCTGTGTCCAACGCCGGAATTTAAAATTGCAATATCAACTTTGCCGAATTTTTCTTTGATCTGTTTATATGCACTTGCAACTTCATCTTTATTAGTTACATCACATTTCAAAATCAGTGGACGGTTGGAGGTGATTTGTGATTGGTGCAAATACTTTTCGATCAATTCTGTTCTGCGCGAAAGCAAAACAAGTCTGCAGTTTTCATTCATCAACTTTTGAGCGATTGCTTTCCCGATTCCTGTTGATGCGCCTGTGATCAAAATAACTGTGTTGGTAAAATTCATAGCAGTCTCATATAAAAAAATATTTCCATTCTAAAATCGTAATTCTTAAATCCTAAACCAAGAACGCAGCGGTTTTTTTAGATAGAACAAAATTTGTATCTTTTCACAATTCTAATTTAAAATTTATGAATAGCGGATTTATCGAAATAGAAAATGTCTGCGTCAACACCGACATTGTTGAAACGAATTTTACGTGCGATCTTGCAAAATGCAAAGGTGCGTGCTGTACCATGGAAAGTGACTTCGGCGCACCTATTTCTAAAAATGAAATTGAAGAAATCAATAAAGTTCTTCCTGTTATATTAGAATATTTACCGAAAGAACACGTAGAAGAGATCAACAAGAACGGATTTTGGATGAATGTGAATGACGAGTTAATGACGCGAAGTCTAAACAAGAGAGCTTGCGTTTTCGTAACTTGGGACGGTGATATTGCAAAGTGCGGGATAGAGAAAGCACATAACGACGGAAAGATTGATTTTATAAAACCTGTATCTTGTCATTTATTCCCAATTCGAATTTCAAATTTTGGCGGACCAGTACTGCGTTATGAAAAACATTCGGAGTGCGTACCCGCGTTGGAAAAAGGAAATATAACTCAAATAAAAATTTTAGATTTCTGCCGCACTGCCCTTGAAAGAGAATACGGCAAAGAATGGTTTGAAGAAACGAAAAAAACGGTTGATAATTAACTATGTTGTCACTTCATCAAAGATTATCGTTACAGCAAAAACTTTCTCCGCAGCAGATCCAATATCAAAAGCTGCTGCAGTTGAATACTCTTGCTCTTGAACAGCGAATCAAAACGGAGCTTGAGTTAAATCCGATACTCGAAGAATCTCTTGATGAAGAATTTGAATTATCACAAGAAGAGAATGAAGATTCTGATGAAGGCGAAGAATTAAAAGCTGCGGACGAAGAAGAAAAATACGACAGCAAAGATGATGAGTTCGAACTTGAAGATTATATGAACGAAGCCGAATCAGAACATGAATTTGACCGCATGAATAGAAGCCGCGATGATGAAAAGATCCATCCTATCGCTCCTCAGAAAAAATCCCACCGTGAAAATTTGATAGACCAGCTTCATATGCTCGATCTTACAGAAGAAGAAATGATTCTGGGAGAGAATATAATCGGTGGATTGGATAAGGACGGTTATTTCAAACAGGATTTAGAAAAAATTGTGCACGAATTAAATTTATTTGAACACACAAAAGTGACCGTTGAAGATGCTGAAAAAATAATTAAACAGATCCAAACACTTGAACCGGTTGGCATTGCTACAAGAAATTTACAAGAATGCCTGCTTGTTCAAATCAGAAATTCATCTTACGATCCATACTATTCTTATCTCGCAGAAAAAATTCTGTCGGAACATTTTGATAATTTTGCGAATAAGCGGTTCGATGCCATTCAGAAAGATCTTGATCTTTCAAAAGAAACTTTACGCACAACAATTGATGTGATTCAAAAACTAAATCCGCGTCCGGGTGAAGGCAACATTGATTCTGAAGAGATGAATCAGATCACACCCGATTTTCTTATAGAAAAAGTTGAAGAGAATTATATTGTTACCTTAAACGACAGAAGTGTTCCCTCGGTTACTATCAGCAAGACTTATCTTGAAATGATAGATACGAACAAAAGGAAAAGAAAAATTTCCGTTCGGGAAAAAGAAACTTATAAGTTCTTACGAGAAAAGTTCGATTCCGCAAAATGGTTTATCGCATCGCTTCAACAACGCCGGCATACATTAATGAAGATCATGCGCGCAATTCTTGAAAAGCAATATGAATTTTTTGAGATGGGTCCACGTTTTCTCAAACCCATGATCTATAAAGATATTGCCGAGGAAATCGGGATGGACATCTCCACTATTAGCCGCGTTGTAAACGGAAAATTTGTTCAGAGTCCACAGGGTATTCATGAATTAAAATATTTTTTCAGCGAAGGACTTTCTACGGATAGCGGTGATGATATTTCGAACAAACATATTAAAGAACTGATAAAAGAAATTTGCAATAACGAACCGAAAGACAGTCCTTATAGTGACGATAGAATTGCAAGCATACTTCAGGAAAAAGGAATACATGTAGCTCGCCGAACGATCGCTAAATACCGCGAGGCGCTCAAAATATCCGTCGCGCGTTTGCGAAGGGAATTATGATTGCTGCAGATATATTTATCATCATTTTATTATTCACACTATTTGCTTTTTCACACACGCTGCTTGCCTCGAATAAAACAAAAATTGCGCTTGCAGAAAAACTTGGCGCAAAGATAGCTTTCTACCGGTTGTTTTATAATTTATCTTCTTTGTCATTCTTTATTGTTTTTTATGCAGTCGCTCCCAAACCTAATGTAATTGTTTACGACTTACTGTTTCCTTTCGATATTATTACATTTGCACTCCAAGTTCTTTCACTAATTGGATTAGTCTGGGCAACTAAGCCGATCAACTTAAAAGAGTTTCTCGGAACGGCTCAGATAGAGCGTTATCTGCGTGGTGAATACAAAGTTGAAGATTTGGATGAGAGACAAACTTTGAAGATCGAAGGTGCGTTTAAGATTGTTCGTCATCCAATTTACTTGTTCTCAATTTTGTTTTTAGGATTCCGCCCAACGATGAGTTTGTTTTACTTTGTAATGTTCATTTGCATGGTTGTTTATTTTTATATCGGTTCGATTTATGAAGAGCGGAAACTTGAAGAAAAATTTGGCGATGAATACAGGGACTATCAGAAGAGAGTACCAAGATTATTTCCTTGGAAAGTACAAAGTTCGAAGTACGAAGGACAAAACAATTAAAAATCTTCATACTTCGCACTTGTAAACTAATTTTTAGGAGAGTGTAAAATGAAAATTCGATCAACAACAATTTTAGGAATAATTAAAGACGGGGAAGCTGCTCTTGGCGGAGACGGGCAAGTTACTCTCGGCAACACTGTGATGAAGCATAACTCAATGAAGATCCGCAAGCTTCTTAACGGAAAAGTTATTTGCGGATTTGCAGGTTCTACTGCAGATGCGTTCACACTCCTAGCAAGATTTGAAGAAAAGCTTGAACAGTACAGCGGTAATTTAAGTCGTGCTGTTGTAGAGCTTGCTAAAGATTGGCGCACGGATAAATATTTGCGAAAGCTTGAGGCAATGCTTGCAATTATCTCGGAAGAGAAAGCATTTATTGTCTCAGGTACCGGAGATGTTATTGAACCCGAAGATAATATAGTTGCAATCGGAAGCGGCGGAATGTACGCTCTTGCCGCAGCAAAAATGTTAAAAAAATACAGCAACCTTTCTTCAAAAGAAATTGTAGAAGAAGCGCTGAAAGTTGCAGCAGATATCTGCATTTATACAAACGAAAAAATCACTGTCGAAGTGATCGGCAAATGAGGAAACGAAGAATGAATAACGATCTAATTAAAAATCTTACACCAACACAAATTGTTAAAGAGCTGGATAAATATATTATCGGACAGGATGATGCGAAGCGTGCAGTTGCAATTGCATTACGCAACAGATGGCGGCGGCAGCAGGTGGCGGAAAGCATCAAAGAAGAAATTATGCCTAACAATATTATTCTGATCGGTCCAACCGGCGTTGGCAAAACCGAGATCGCACGCCGTCTTGCTAAACTTTCCGGAGCTCCGTTTATAAAAGTAGAAGCATCGAAATACACTGAAGTCGGCTATGTGGGGCGTGATGTTGAATCAATGATACGCGATCTTGCAGAACTTGCCGTCAGTATGGTTCGTTCAGAAAAAACAACCGAGGTACAGGAAAAAGCAGAACGACTGGCGGAAGAAAGAGTTTTAGATCAACTAATTCCT
The DNA here is from genome assembly GCA_041658245.1 of Melioribacteraceae bacterium. Classification (GTDB taxonomy): domain Bacteria; phylum Bacteroidota; class Ignavibacteria; order Ignavibacteriales; family Melioribacteraceae; genus Fen-1258. The sequence goes on along the minus strand of JBBAAM010000001.1, from coordinate 78,324 downwards.
CCGCAGAAAAAATCTTCTGCCGTAGAAGACGAGAACGGCGAAAACGAAGAACTGCGTAATGAAAAAACACGCGAGTGGATGAGAGAAAAACTCCGCAACGGAGAGATGGATGATAAGTTAATTGAGTTTGATACATCTGCGCCGGCGTTTGGTATGCAGGTACTTGGACCAATGGGAATGGATGATATGACGATGAACTTGCAAGAGATGATGAGCAGTATGATTCCCAAAAAGAAAAAGAAACGCAAAACGCCGATACGCGAAGCAAGAAAAATAATTGCTCAGGAAGAAGCAGAAAAATTAATTGATATGGAAGCCGTTCAGCGCGAAGCTATTAAACGAGTTCAAGAAGCCGGAATTGTTTTTATTGATGAGATAGATAAAATTGCGGGAGCCAAAAGCCAACAAGGTCCGGATGTTTCCCGTGAAGGCGTACAACGCGATCTTCTTCCAATCGTTGAAGGTTCAACAGTAAATACAAAATACGGTCCGGTAAAAACAGATCATGTTCTGTTCATCGCTTCCGGCGCATTTCATGTTTCAAAACCGAGCGATCTGATTCCGGAACTTCAAGGACGTTTCCCTATCCGGGTTGAATTGAAAAGTTTGAGCGAAGATGACTTTGTAAAAATTCTTACTCTCCCAAAGAATGCATTGCTCAAACAATATTCTGCGTTGCTTCAAACAGAAGGTGTTGATATTTCATTCAAGGAAGATGCTATTAAGGAAGTGGCGCGCACCGCCGCAGTTGTAAATGATCAGGTAGAAAATATTGGTGCAAGAAGATTGCACACAATTCTTACAACTTTGCTCGAGGATATTCTTTTTGAAGTACCTGATAAAATGCCCGAAGCGGCAATCGAAATCACCGGTGAAATGGTACATGAGAAGTTGGATAAGATAGTTAAGGACAGAGATTTGAGTAAATATATTTTATAAAATTTATTTTTGTAAAGTATTATAAATTTGAGCGTACAAGTTTATCGTAAATATCCGGTATTTGAATAATGAACAATTTTATTCTCTTTATATCATTTCTAACTGTCGTAATTTTATTTTCTAAAGTCTACTCAGCTATTGTTAAATACCGTTCAATAAAAAAGCTTCGCAGTCAATGGGGAAAATTTCCCGAAGTTCCATCGGATATAGAAAGTTCAAAGTTATTATTCGATTTCAAAGAAAAGAGGGATACAATTGGTGATGACACATGGAAAGATCTTGACATGGATGAATATTTTAAAGTAGTAAATAGAACCGTTACACCAATCGGCGCTCAATGTCTTTACGATCTTTTAAGAAACCCTTTGCTTTCTCAAAAAGAATTAGATGCACGTGAAAAAATAATTACAACGTTTGCAAATAATAATGTTATAAGAGAAAAGATTCAAATCGCTTTATTACCACTTACAAGGCCTTATGTAAAACATTTAGTGTTTTCTTTGTGGACTCTCCTTCCGCCAAAACCAAAATATGCTTTCTTGTTTTATTGCCTTTCCGCATTTGCAATTTGGTTTTTAATTTTTGCCGTTTTCGGTTTCTTCCACATTGGTTTTACGGTTATTCTTTTTGTTCTTAATTCGATCATTGTTTTTCTATACCGGAATAAGTTGAAACAATTTCTTGCATCGTTCCAGTATCTTTCAGTATTAATCAATACGGCCGGGAAAGTTTATTCTCTCATAGAAAATGATTTTCCTGAGATACGTGCCGATATTGGCAGAAATATAAAGCCTGTCAGGTCTGTTGCATATAATATTTACTCGCTTCAGCTAAGTGAAGATAATCCGATTGCCACTTATTTCAATATTTATTTCTTGTCTCAATTAACCGGATTTTATTCCGCCTTAAATAAGATAAAAATTAATCTTACCGGTTTGCAGAAACTTTTTGAAACCGTCGGATATTTAGACGCCATGATTTCAATCGCATCATATAGGAAGCAGTTTCCAAATTTTACCAATCCATTGTTTAGCGGTGATTCTAATCAATTTGATGTAAACGAAATATTTCATCCTTTACTTGTTAATCCTATCTCCAACAATTTTAAATTCGAATCGAAAAATATTCTTATTACCGGGTCCAACATGTCCGGCAAAACAACTTTCTTAAAAACGATTGGCATTAATGCTATTCTTGCTCAGACATTAAATATGTGTACCGCAAAAAAATATAAAGCTCCGTTTCTAAAAATAATTTCTTCAATTGAAAGAGCTGATGATCTAATGTCCGGTAAAAGTTATTATATGGCGGAGGTTGAATCTATTCTTAGAATTGTTAATGCTTCACGGACAAATAATATTAATTTGTTTATCATTGATGAAATTTTTAGAGGAACAAATTCCATAGAAAGGACTGCGGCATCAATTGAAGTTCTTAAATATTTGATGAACGGAAAAGATTTTACAATTCTCGCAACCCATGATTTGCAGCTAACTGAAATTCTGAAAGGGAATTATCTAAACTATCACTTCCGGGAAGAAATGACAGAAGGTGGTCTTCACTTCGACTATAAACTTCATAAAGGAACCGCAACAAGCAAAAACGCAATTGCTCTTTTAGAATATGTCGGCTACCCCAAATCAATCGTTGATGGGGCAAAAAAGTTAATAGAAAAATGAAAGGTGTAAGTGTTTTCTTCCCGGTTAATTATATTTCCAATCGTCTATTAGACATCTGTTTTTTGTCTGAACTTTTTCGAGAAAAATTGAAATTACCAAAAATTTATATAACAATTCTTTTTGCGTTTTTGACTATAAGCTGTACTTCAACAGATCCAACACTTAAAGTGATGAGTCTTAGTGCGGCAAAGAATGCAGTTCAAGCATATTATGAATCAGGCGAGTTCGACCGCGAGTGTGCAAAGATAATTGATGATGCTATTGATCAAATGGATGGAATAAAACTTACCGGCAAACCTGCCGTAGTTTTTGATATTGACGAAACCGCTCTTTCAAATTATGAATACACAAAGGAAATCGGATTCGGATACATTTATAAACTTTGGAACGAATGGCAGCAAAAAGGAATTGCACCTGCCATTAAAGACACAAAACGATTTTATGACCATCTCATTTTAAGGAACATACACGTAATTTTTGTTACCGGACGTTATGCAGAAGTTGGTGATGCAACGAAGAGAAATCTTGTTGAACAAGGTTACACAAAATTTGATACCTTGATCATACGATCAGATCGCGAACGCGAAATTCCTGCCGTAGAATGGAAAGCCGCAAAACGCAAAGAACTAGTGTCTAAAGGTTATAACATAATTGCTTGTGTCGGCGATAAGTGGAGTGATCTTGCTGGCGGCAACACGGGAATAAAAATAAAATTGCCGAACTATTTATATCTGCTCGATTAAAAAAATTGTGAAGGAATTATTTATGCAATATAGATTTAAAATTTTATTTTTCTTTTTCTTCATTGCATTTTGCTCTGCATATTTTGTTTCATGTGCTTCAAAAAATAACAGCTCCGATGAAGTTGTTAATCCGGACCCCAACAATAATTCCGCAATTTGTCAATTCCGATTACATTGAATTGAACAAGATTTGTCAAATCTCAAAATTCCGTTCCGGCATCGGACACGATTACTCAGACGATTTTGAACATTGCAGAAGCATGAAGTATTACTATATGCCTTGTGGAGGAACGGATTGGTCATCTGTAAAAATATATTCACCGGTCAACGGAATAGTAGATAGGATATTCGATGAATGGGCGGGCACTCAAATACAAATTAAATCAGATCAGTATCCCAACTTTATTTTTATAATCTTTCATCTAAAATTATTAAGCCCCCTAAACGTTGGAGATAAAGTTGTTGCCGGAAAACAGATCGGTACACACATCGGTTCACAAACCATGTCAGATATTGCCGTAGTCCAAATCACAAACACCGGCAGAAAGATGATCTCTTATTTTGACCTTATGACCAACTCCTTGTTTCAGAATTATCAATTGCGCGGGTTAACATCTAGGAATGATTTAATTATCTCTGCGGAAGCAAGAAACGTTGATTTGCTTAACTACAGCGGAGAAACTTTTGCAACTTCCGGAACAATTGAGAATTGGGTGGTTCTGAAATAAAAATATCACAATAAATTGTTCGCTGATAAAAAGTTATTAATTGTCTTATAGATTTTCCATTTCTATATAATAATTTTGTGCACCGTTTACTATATTTAGTTTAATTATTCACCTATATGGTATTTTATGCGAACATTAAAAAAATTAATTGAGAACAATCGGAATTGGGCAACAGGAATTAAATCTGTTGATCCGAATTTTTTCCAAAGTCTTTCACAACAACAATCACCGGAATATTTATGGATCGGCTGTTCGGATAGCCGTGTTCCTGCTAATCAAATTGTAGGACTTCAATCAGGCGAACTATTTGTTCACAGAAATGTTGCGAACTTAGTCGTTCATACCGATTTAAATTGTTTATCAGTTATTCAATACGCTGTTGAAGTTTTAAAGGTGAGACATATAATTGTTTGTGGGCATTACGGATGCGGCGGCGTTCAAGCTGCATTTAAGAATCTAAAGTTGGGATTAATTGACAATTGGCTTCGTCATACAAAAGATGTTATGCAAAAACATAACGAGTTGTTATCAAAAATTATTGATGAGAATTCAAGATTAAACCGTCTTTGTGAACTTAATGTTATTGAGCAAGTTGTTAATGTAAGCGAAACAACTATTGTTCAGCAAGCATGGGAAAGTGGGCAAGAATTATCTGTTCACGGATGGATCTACGGTCTTCATAACGGACTTTTAAATGATTTGAATATATGCATTACTAATAACAATGAGCTTCCTGCTATTTATCAATCAGCGTTATCAACATTAGAAAACATTAACCGAAAATGAAAGCCGCTCTTATGCGGCTTTTCTTTTTATTATATTTGCATTAATTATTGAAAAATTTAGAGTTGTAAATGCATCCAAAAAATCTTGCAGATATTCCGAAAGCCTACAATCCCAAAGACGCGGAAGACAAATGGTATAAGTATTGGGAAGATCACAACCTTTATCATTCGGAAGTTGATGAAAGCAAAACTCCATACACAATTGTAATTCCTCCGCCGAACATTACCGGAATACTTCACATAGGACATATTCTCAACAACACTCTGCAGGATATTTACATCCGCTACAAACGAATGATGGGATTCAATGCGTGCTGGGTTCCGGGGATTGATCACGCTTCAATAGCCACCGAAGCAAAAGTTGTTGCTCTCTTAAAAGAAAAAGGAATTACTAAAGACGATATCTCCCGCGAAGAATTTATAAAACATTGTTATGAGTGGAAAGAAAAATACGGCGGAATAATTTTCGAGCAATTGAGAAAGCTTGGTGTTAGTTGCGACTGGGATAGAGAACGTTTTACAATGGATGATCACTATTACAAAAAAGTGATCGAGGCATTTGTTCATCTTTACAAAGAAGGATTGATCTACCGCGGTTATAGAATGGTAAATTGGGATCCGGCTTCAAAGTCCGCTATCTCCGATGAAGAAGTTTTCTTCAAAGAAGTGCAGGGCAAACTCTGGTATTTCAAATATCCGGTAAAGGATTCTAATGAATATGTAATCGTCGCAACAACTCGTCCGGAAACTATGCTTGGTGATACCGGCGTTGCGGTAAATCCTGAAGACACTCGCTACAAACATCTTATCGGAAAAACAATTATTCTTCCAATTGTTGGAAGGGAAATTCCTCTTTTTGCTGATGAGTATGTTGATAAAGAATTCGGAACCGGTGCAGTTAAAGTTACACCGGCTCATGACGTAAACGATTACGAAATGGGCAAGCGCCATAATCTTGAATTTGTAAACATCTTTAATGAGGATGCTACAACAAACGGAAACGTTCCAAAAGAATTTCAAGAGATTGACCGTTATGAAGTCCGCGAAAAAGTAGTGGCTCGTTTTAAAGAACTTGAACTACTTCACAAAATCGAAGACTACACTAATAAAGTCGGTTATTCTCAACGCGGCAACGTTCCAATCGAACCGTATCTTTCAGAGCAATGGTTCATGAAGATGGATGATCTCTGCAAACCTGCTCTTCAGGCTGTGCTTGATGGAAAAGTAAAATTTCATCCGGAACATTGGGTAAAAACCTACGAACACTGGATGAGCAATATCCGAGATTGGTGTATTTCCCGTCAATTGTGGTGGGGACACCGCATTCCGGTGTGGTATCATAAAACAACAAAGAAAATTTACTGCGATGTTGATCCGCCGAAGGACATTGAGAATTGGCATCAAGATGATGATGTGCTTGATACATGGGCTTCAAGCTGGCTCTGGGCTCAGGATGTATTTACCGACAAGCGCGATCAAAAATATTATTACCCGACCGATCTTCTTGTTACAGCACCGGATATAATTTTCTTTTGGGTTGCAAGAATGATCATCGCAGGATTGTACTTCATGAAAGAAATTCCTTTCAAAGATGTTTATTTCACAAGTCTTGTGCGTGATATGCAAGGCAGAAAGATGAGTAAGTCTTTGGGCAATTCTCCCGATCCGCTTGATTTGATTGATGAATACGGTGCAGACGCTTTGCGTTTTACGATGACATACATTGCACCGCTTGGACAAGATGTTCTCTTTAGTTCAGAGATGGTTGAGATCGGAAGGAATTTTGCAAATAAGATGTGGAATGCTGGAAGATTTTTATTAATGAATGCACAAAATATTCCGCTCAGTCCTGCACTGAAAGATAAACATATTGATTTCACGGATAGATGGATTATGTCCCGCTTTCAATCTACACTGAAAGAGCTTAATGACGCTTTTGATAAATTTGAAGTGAACAACGGATCGAAGATTGTTTATTCTTATGTGTGGAATGATTTCTGCGACTGGTATATAGAACTCGCCAAAAATAGATTATATCAAGGTACCGAAGAAGTGAAATCTGCCGTATTAACAAGAGCAGTTCTTTTATATGAAGAAATGTTGAAGCTTGTTCATCCTTTTATGCCTTTTATTACAGAAGAGATTTGGCAACTGCTCGATGAACGCAAAGATGGTGAAAGTATTTCTTCGTCTTCATTTCCGAAATTCGATAATATATTAATTGATAAGAATGCTGAAGAAGAAATTATTTTTGTTCAGGAAGTTGTTTCCGCAATCAGAAATATCCGCGGGGAGATGAACCTTCCTTCGTCAAAACAGATAAACGTTTTCTTAAAAACAGAGAAAGTAACTGAAGAACAAGTCCGCTACATGAAATCTCTTGTTCGCATAAACGATCTTAAGTTTGATGCGAACATTTCAAAACCGAAAGCTAGCGCATCTGCCGTTGTCAAAGGTTGCGATATTTTTATTCCTCTTGAAGAGTTAATAGACCTCGGTGTTGAACGCGGTCGGATCGAAAAAGAAATTGCACGTCTTACTTCTTCGCTCGAGGGAGTTAAGAAAAAACTTTCCAACGATGGGTTTGTAGCTAAAGCGCCCGCTGAAGTTCTTGAACGTGAAAGGACAAAGCTTGCCGATTGGGAAAAAGCGCTTGATAAATTGAGGACTATTCTTGCCGACCTAAAATAGCGCTTCATTATTCATCACTATACATTCAATAAGTAAAATTGTATATTATGAACGAGTGTTCATTAAGGATATCTTAATTGAAACAATCGAATACAAAACAACTAATATTATCAGCGGCTTTAGATCTTTTTTCTCAGCATGGGTATAATGGAGCTTCCATAAGACAGATCGCACGTGCGGTTGGCATTAGAGAAAGTGCGATTTATAATCACTACAAATCAAAAGAAGAAATATTTTTAGCTATCCTCGCTGAATTCAAATCAAAGACTATTAGTGAAAAGATCTTAAGTGATGATCTTCTTGACGATCTATCTAACCCGGAAAAGTTCTTGAGAAACTTAGCCGAACGATTGATAAACTATTGGAATACACCTCCAGAACGAAAATTTATCCGTTTACTTTTAATGGAACAGTTTACGCGCATTGGGAACAAAGAACTTTCCACAACTGATTACTTAAGCGAGCTTCGTAAAATGTGCCGTTTGATCTTCGGTGAAATGGTTAAAACCAAAATAGTTAAACAGTACGATCCCGAGATTCTTGCCGAACAATTTATTGCCCCATTATTTCTTATACGCACAGAACATCTTGTCTCTGGTGAGAATAAAAACATGAGTACTGTTTTTAAGATCGTAAATATGCATGTTGATTTTTTCTGGGCAGCTATTAAAAACTGATTCTGGAGTATATAAGTAATCTGTGATTAAAAAAAAGATTGTGAAATGGCAAAAATAAAAACCTCTTCTAAATCCATTCCGATAAATTCCAAGAATATTTTATCCCGGTTAAATTTTTTTCAAGACATTACAAAAAAGATTTTTGAGAAGAAACCACTTAAAAATTTGCTTGATGAAATCATCTTCGCCAGCAAACAGCTTTTACAAGCCGAAGCAAGCTCGCTTCTTCTTTATGATAAGGGAGACAAACAATTACACTTTCATACAGTTACCGGAGAAAAAGGAAAAGCGATTAAATCGCAAAGCATTAAGCTTGGAGAGGGAATTTCCGGGTGGACTGCAAAAAACAAAAAGCCGATCATTATTGATAACTGTTATAAAGATTCCCGCTTCAACAAAGAATTTGATCTGAAATCCGGATTCAGAACGCGTAATATGATTTGCGTTCCTATGGTCCGTAAAAAAGAGTTGATCGGAGTAATTCAAACGATGAACAAAAGAGGCGGTGAAACATTTACTGCTGAAGATCTAAAATTGTTTGAAGCTCTTGCCGCTCAATGTGCCGTAGCAATAGATAATGCACGGCTGATAGAATTAGAAATAAAATACGAACTGAATACTGCTCGTAATATTCAGATGAAGCTTATTCCTCAATGCATTCCTTCTTTTGATGATTTGGAGATTAACGTCAAGCTGGTTCCCGCAAAGGAGGTTGGTGGAGATTATTTTAATGTTATAAAACTAAATAAAAATGAAACTCTTTTTATGATCGCCGATGTAACGGGTAAGAGCGTTCCCGCTGCGCTTATTGTCTCTACTGTTTATTCATTTTTGCAAACGTATTTAATTCTTAGCGGAAATAATTTTAATCTGTCGCAATTTGTAGTTTCGATAAATAAATTTTTAATTGCATCAACCGGGACGGATAAATTTGTAACTGCCTGGTTTGGTTTATATGATCACTCAAAAGAAATTATGCACAGCATTAATGCCGGTCACAATCCAATATACTTCTTGAAAAACAACTCCGATCAACTTGAGAAATTAACGGCGGGTGGTTTGATGCTCGGCAGTATTGACTTTCCTTATTCATCCGAAGAGCTTTCTCTCTCGGAGAATGATCTGATTGTCTTTTATACCGACGGTATTCCGGAGGCAATGAATTTGCGTGGAGAGGAATTTGGAGAGAATAACTTTGAAGATATTCTTCTATTAAACAGAAATTTAAATGTATCAGACTTTTCAGATTTAGTTTTTAGTGAAATTAAAAATTATCGAGGTAAAACAGAGCAAAGCGACGACATCACACTTGGAATACTCAGGATAAAATAAAATGCTTACAAACGAACCAACGAAACAAAACATATTAGAAGCACACGAACGGATTAATAAACAAATCCGCCGCACACCAATACTAACTTCTTCAACTTTAAATTCTATCTTTGGCTGCGAATTATATTTCAAATGCGAAAACTTTCAAAAAGTTGGTGCGTTTAAGTTTAGAGGCGCAAGTAATGCGGTTTTGTCTTTGAGCGATAAAGAATTAACGTCGGGTGTTGCAACTCATTCGTCGGGGAATCACGCCGCGGCATTAGCTCTTGCCGCAAAGATGAAAGATATTCCCTCATATATTGTTATGCCTAAAACCGCTCCACAAATAAAAAAGAATGCCGTTCAAGGATATAGCGCTAAAATTATTTTCTGCGAGCCGACTCTTCAAGCGCGTGAGGAAGCTTTGAAAAAAGTCGTTGAAGAAACCGGCGCAACATTTATCCATCCCTACGACAACTATTCGATCATCGCAGGACAAGCTACATGTGCTAAAGAAATATTTGATGATTTGAATAATTTAGATTTTATAATCACGCCCGTTGGAGGCGGCGGATTGTTAAGTGGAACTTGTCTAAGCACAAAATATTTTTCTTCGAAGACAAAAGTGTTTGGCGCCGAACCAAAAGGAGCCGATGATGCTTTCCGGTCTATTCGTGATGGAATAACTTATCCGTCTATAAATCCCGAAACCATCTGTGATGGTTTGTTAACGAATCTTAGTGAAAAGACTTTTTCAATACTTCGGAATAATGTGAATGAAATTCTAACCGCTGAAGAAGAATCTATAATTAATGCTATGAGAATGATTTGGGAAAGAATGAAAATTATAGTTGAACCTTCTTCAGCGGTAACGCTTGCGGTAATATCTGAGAACAAAGAAAATTTCTCTGGAAAAAAAGTTGCACTCATTCTCTCCGGCGGAAATGTTGATCTGACTAAATTACCGTGGTTATAAAAATTCTACTTAAAAAATACTTCCAACTTCTTACTGTAACATTCGATCTCAATTGGTGTATTACCTATTAGCTGCCCATCGGGAGTTAAAAGTTTTTGAGGAACTGTTTCTACCTTTATTTTTCTTGCCTTAAAGCATTCAACTTTTTTTAACTTAACATGTTCGCCCGTAAATATTTTTGGTAAACATTGTAATAATTTAATACGCGAAAGTTTATTCAGCAATGTAACATCAAGCAAACCATCATCTATCGCTGCCGAAGGTGCCATCAAAAAATCTTTTCCGGTATAGCGCGTGTTGGAAATTTCTACAAATATATTGTCCCTTTCAATTTGTTTGCCGTCAATCTCTATTTTCAACTTGTATGGTTTAAGCGAAATTGTTCTATACAAAACGCCAAGAATGTAGGACAAATGCCCGAATGCCATCAGCTTAAATGCTGTGCTCGCAACATCTGTAACAAATCCAAGTCCAAGTATATTGATGAAATAGAATTGTTCATTTGGTGTTTTACAAAAACCAACATCCACCTGCTTGGTTTTACCGGAAGCAATAGTATTAATAGCATCCTCCCATTTTTCCGGATATAACTCTAAATCGCGGGCAAATGCATTCCCTCTTCCAATTGGAATTACTCCAACCGGAATTTTTTTGACTGATTTGTTCGCAAAGTAACCGTTGATCGTTTCGAACAGTGTTCCGTCTCCACCAGCAACAGCTATTGCATCATACTTTTCAAAATCCAGGTTCTTAATTATCTCGGTACCATGGCCGGCATATTCAGTTTGAACCGATTCGTGTTCAATATTGCGTTTATCAAATTCTTTTTTGATTAAAGGAAAATATTTTGCGCCGTTGCCACCATTAGAGGCTGGATTATTTAAGTAAAATATTTTCATGCAATCCTCAATTTGAAAAGTGATTGATTACTTTAATTATATGCTCTTCACAAACTTTGCAAAACGGTTTAGTCCCTTTAGAGAACATTAAACAATCTACCATAGATCTGTAAACACCTTTTGCAGAATATCCCGCTCCTTCAAAGGCACCAACTTTGCCCCAATATTTACTGCTCGTTAAATATTTATCAACTTCGATGCTGTGTGCCTTATCCTTTTCGTTGTATTCATTTTGTGCAGCATTAATTTGTTTTTGTGGGGCTTTAACTCGTTTTAATTCGGCTATGTGTTTATTCATCTCTCTCCGTTCTTTCTGCCATGCGTAATCCATTTTATCATAATTTTCTTTTTCCCACGGAGTCGACAATTCGATTTCCGGTGTAATAAGATTTTTCCATTTCAAAATATTTTTATCAAGCATTCGTGTAATGTTCGGTTCGACAGGTTCTTGCCCGACTGGATAGAACTCATTGTAAGCTACATCGGATGTATAATACTCATCTGCCAATCCTCCGAACGAATGACCGAACTCATGCAGAAATATGTACGGACTAAATTGATTATCAGAAGAAAATGTGCAGTAGAAATTATAAATCCCGCCGCCGCCGTAACGTGCACTATTGCACATAATATAGATAGCATCGTAAGGAACATGCGCTGCGAGATCGTGCAGTGCTTTGTTGTCTTCGGTTAAAACATATCTTTCTGAACCAAGCGCATAAAATCTTGTGCTCAGCGCTGTATTTTTGTAGATGTTAGCGCCCGGTTCGTCAATTCCGCTTTCTTGAGATGCCTTAAACACACCATAAATATTAAACTTATCTTTGTTCAATTTGAACGGTTCGTGACTTAAGAAAAGAATTGTGTAGCGCTTCAAATCTTTTTCAAATTTCTGCTGTTCTAATGCTGTGTAGCCTTCTGCAAGAATTACTACATCAACTTTATTGTGCGGATTTCCGCTATAATAACTTTTAAAAACTTTTACTGATTTGTCTATCAAAGCATCTTTAATAATGTAAAGATCGGCGGGGTCAATTTCTGTTGAGAATACTTCGTTAAGATTATTTTGTCTATCGCGTTTTTCTAAAACAAATTTAATTTCGTTTTTAGGGAAAGGAATTATCGCGCTTTCGTGATATGTACGTTTGATTCCCTTCGATGCATCATCACTCGTTTGATATTCCTTAAAGTAACTGTCGAACCCGCGTGAGAAAATTAATTTGTTACTTGCCGCATTATATACTTTGTAGTAATATGCACCGTTGTTAAAATTATCGAGCAGTTTACTTAAATTGCCCGCCCATGTACCGTATTGATAAACTTGATCAAGGGTAACAAGCTCGCTGTTAGCATCACCAACGTGGAAGTAATCAATCCGCATTGTTTGATCTGTGAAATAGTCGTTGAAGTTGATTGTTTGTGCTTTTAGGATTACCGAAAAAAGAAGGAGTACAATAAGTTTTGAGATTTTCATAACTATCCCTAATTAGTTTCTCGGTTAAAATAATGAATAGCATTCGGATTAGCTTGGATCATGCAAAGGAAAAATAGTTTTAATCAGATAAACTTGTTTATAGTCTTTGCATCTGCAAGCAATTTATTTACCTATGCAAAATGAAGATGAAATATTTATCTTCGTTGTGTAATTAACAATCGAACAATGAAACAATCGAACAATATATTATTAACTTTACTCTTGTTGACTTCAATATCGTTTGCCCAAAATGAAAGCGGCTTTAAGATTGCACGTTTGAAATATAACGGGGGCGGTGATTGGTACAATGATCCTTCGGCAGAAGTAAATTTGCTCAAGTTCGTCGCACAAAACACAAACATCAAGACAAAACCAGTTTATGAATTTGTTGATCTGACAAGCGGAAATATTTTTGATTACCCGTTTTTGTTTATGACAGGACATGGCAACATTGTTTTCTCGGATGCAGAAGCAAAAAAATTACGAACATATTTAGAGAATGGTGGATTTCTTTATGTTGATGATGATTACGGTTTAGATAAAGCTTTTCGCAGAGAAATGAAAAAAGTTTTTCCGGAAAAAGATTTAATTGAACTGCCGTTTAGTTCCGGATTGTATCATTGTTTTTATGATTTTAATGGGGGAGTACCTAAAACACATGAACATGATGGGAAACCCACACAAGGTTTTGGAATATTTGTTAACGGCAGATTGTGTTTGTATTACACATACGAAAGCAATCCGAGCGACGGATGGGCCGACCAGGAAGTACATAAAGATCCGCCCGCAAAAAGAGAAGAGGCGTTAAAGTTCGGGACAAACATTGTTGTCTGGGCACTTACAAACTAATTTTTACTGAATGACTTTAAGAAGAAAATGAATGAATAGTTATTTTATAGAATTACAAAAGAAACTCCGCTCTGTCGTTGAGCACGAAAAGCGTAGAGACGGGTTGAGAAAATTATTTCTCTCGGCAACATTTTTATGCATTTTATTTCTTGTGCTTGTCCTTCTTGAAGCCATCGGCAATTTTAGTCCTGATTTACGTACAGTTTTGTTTTATTCATTTCTTGTTGTTACAGTGCTTACGTTTGGATTGTATGTTGCATTTCTTTTCATAAAAGATTTTATATACTACGTTAATCCCGATTATATAGAAACCGCCAGTAAGGTAGGCGTTTATTATCCGGAAATTAAAGATGAACTTGCAAATGCAGTTCAGTTGATAAATGAAAACAATATCAATTATTCAAATCAACTTGTTGATGCAGCTTTTAAAAATGTTTATTCTAGAACCGAGAAGTTAAATTTTAATGCGGTTGTGGATTTTACTTCCACAAAGAATTTATGGAAACTTTATATTACAACATTTGTTGCAACTATTATCTTAGTTTTTTTTGTTCCATCTCTTCATTCGGCGGCAATTCGTTTTCTCAATTACAATAAAAATTATACACCCCCGGCAAAATTTGTTTTTGAAATCGAACCCGGAAATGCGGAGATCACCAAGGGCGACAACATTACAATAAAAATTAAAGCACTCGGAGAACAACCGAAAGAAATTTCTCTATTGGAAAAATTCGAAGAGCAAACCGAATTCTCGGAAAAGATATTATCGCCCGATTCACTTGGGATTTTTACTTATTATATTAATAACGTAAAAAGTCCTTTAGAATATTTCGCGACTGCCGAAAATATTACCAGCGAGAAATACAAAATTTCTGTTATTAACCGTCCTATAATTTCCAGCAGTGAGTTGACGATCACTCCACCCGCTTACACCCGCTTGCCGGAACAAACACAAAAAGATAACGGAAACATAACGGCATTAATCGGCAGTAAAATAAAATTAACAATGAGTTCGTCGCGAGAACTTTCCAGCGCAATTGTAATGTTTAGCGACAGTACATCAAAAAAAATGAACCTTGCTTCAACAAAAGCAACGGTTGATTTCGTTATTACCAAAGAAGCAGGCTATTATATTCTTATCGCAGATGCACAAGGTTACTCAAACATAAACCCCATTACATATTCAATAAAAACTTTGGTTGATAAAAATCCTTCCATTGAAATGATTTCTCCTAATGAAAATATAAAACTTGGAAATAAAAGCAAGATTTCTCTTGTCTCTAAGATCAGCGACGATTATGGTTTTAGCAAAATGAATTTGAACTTCCGGCTTTCGGCATCAAAGTACCGCCCTACAAATGAGGAGTTCACGCAAGTTCCAATAACAATCTCCAATCAACAAAAAGAAGAAGAGGTGTACTTTGTTTGGGATCTTGCACTGTTAGTCCTTGCTGAAGGAGAAGTTCTTTCCTATTACTTTGAAGTTTTTGATAATGATAACATAAGCGGACCAAAATCTACAAAGACAAAACAATTCACTATTACTGTCCCATCTCTTAATGAACTATTTGCCGAAGCGGAAGACAAACAAAAAGAATCTGAAAAAGATTTATCACAAACACTTAAAGATGCCGAACAGTTAAAACAAGAAATGCAAAAGATCAGTGATGATCTAAAACAAAATTCAAAAGATATCTCCTGGCAGGAAAAGGAGCGTGTTGAAAAGGCGGTTGACAAGTTCAAAGAGATCACAAAAAAGATTGAAGATGTTTCTCGTAAATTATCTGAAATGAAAAATGATCTTGCAAAAAACAATCTCCTTTCGGAAGAGACGCTTCAGAAATATAATGAGCTTCAGGAATTGCTGGAAAAAATGAGCAGTGAAGAAATGAAGGAAGCGTTCAAGCGGCTGCAAGAATCTCTTAATAGTATGAACCGCGATAATGTGCAAATGTCGCTGGAAGAAATGAAAGCAAATGAAGAATATATTAAGAAAAGTATTGAACGCACTCTCAATCTGCTAAAGAGGATACAGATTGAACAAAAAATTGATGAGCTAGTTAAACGCACTGAAGATCTTACTCAGAAAATAGATGAGTTAAAAAACAAAACAGAACAATCAAGTCTATCCGATAAAACCAAGCGCGATGAACTGACTAACCGCCAGAAGGACATAACAAGCGATATTAATAAACTTAATGACGAGGTAAATAAACTCGGCGAAAAGATGAATGAACTTCCCGATATGCCTAAAGAGCAGATGGATAAACTTAAGAGCGAATTGGATAAACAAAATAATGAACAGCTTTCCGATGAAGCGGGTAAAAATTTACAGCAGATGCAAAAGATGCAAAGCATGCAGAACCAGCAAGAACTTTCTCAGAACATGAGTAGTATGCTGAAACAAATGCAAAATTTACAGAGCGCCATGCAGCAGATGAATCAGATGAAAAATTTTTATGATATGATGAAGATACTAGACGATCTTTTAACTCTTTCCAAAGATCAGGAAAACTTAAAAAACAATACAGAGCAGCTTAGTCCATACTCAAATGAGTTCTCTAAAAACTCCCGCGATCAAAACGATATACAAAACAATCTTGGAAAAGTATTACAGAAGATGAACGACCTTTCACAAAAAACTTTTGCCATTACTCCCGAAATGGGTAATGCTCTCGGAAAAGCTTTAACTAATATGCAGCAATCAATAAATGCAATGCAAAACCTGCAAGGACCTGCGGCAGCACAATTGCAAAAAAATGCAATGGCTTCGCTCAACGAAGCCGCAAGCTTGATGAAAGGTGCAATGGATCAAATGATGAGCGGCGGAGGTAAGGGCGGCGGTATTATGAGCTTGATGCAGCAGCTACAACAAATGGCGCAACAGCAGATGAATCTGAATCAACTCACTCAAATGTTGAATCAAGGACAAATGACCCAAGAGATGATGGCGCAAATGCAGCGACTTGCACAACAGCAGGAAGCAATTCGCAAATCGCTCGAACAGTTGAACCAAGAGACAAAAGAAGCGGGGCAATCGAAGCGTCTTGCATCAAATCTTGAAAAAATCTTAAGTGAGATGAAAGAGGTAGTTACAAATCTTCAATCCGAAAAAATGAACGATGATCTTGTCAAGAAGCAGGAAAAGATTTTATCAAAATTACTTGATGCACAGACATCAATGAATGAACGCGATTACGAGAAAGATAGAAAATCTTCTTCCGTGAAAGATTATAACCGCAATTCACCACCCGATCTGATTCTTAACACTGACGAAGGAAAGAATAAATTGAAAGATGAGCTGTTGAAAGCTATCCGCGAGGGTTATAAAAAAGATTACGAAGATTTGATTAGAAAATATTTTGAAGCGCTGGAAAAAGCTAGAGGCGAGAAGTAAGAGGTAAGAAGTGGATTTTCTTAGCGTGCTTTGCGGGGCTCTTTGCGCTCTCTGCGTTTAAGCTTATTTCTTGATTGAAACGGATATAGGTATTAGATTGAATTATAATTTAGCTTGGAGTTCAATATGAAATTCCGATTTATATTAATATTTCTATTCTTGCTGTCTTCAACAGTAACTCTTCTTTCACAAACTTCAACTCTAACGCAGCAGCAAAAAGATTGGCTTGAAAAAGCTAACCGGCATGAAAAGAACGGTTGGATTTATGTACACATTGAAGGTGCGCCCGAAGAACGAGGATTTCAACACGGATATTTGACAGCAAAGGAAATCAATGAATCGCTGAAAAAATTAAGCACAAAGTGGAAATACCAGAGTGCTATGGAGTGGCAATGGCTTGTTCAAAAAACACATGAAATTCTTACAACAAAAGTCGATGAAGAAAATCTTGCCGAGATTGACGGAATGGTTGAAGGAATGAAAGCTGCCGGCGTTTCAACGTCGCGCGATGAGCTTGTGGCTCTAAATGGATACATGGAATTAATCTGGTATTGGTGGCCCACGGTGAAAGATTCATTTAATACAAATTTTCCACCGCCTAAAAAAGAGGCGTGCAGTTCTTTCATCGCAACCGGAAGCATGACCTCTAATGGAAAAATTGTACTGGGACATAACTCAATGGTCGGTTACGAAGATCCATTCTGTAATATTGTGCTTGATATCGTTCCGGAAAAAGGACACAGAATTTTAATGCAGGCATTCACAGGTTTCATTCACAGCGGTACGGATTTTTTTGTTACCGATGCTGGACTTGTCGGTTCCGAAACAACTATTGGCGGCTTTTATCCTTTCGATCCGAACGGTGCACCTGAATTTTCGCGTATGCGTCACGCAACTCAATACGCAAATTCAATTGATGAATGGTGCGATATGATGAAGAAAGACAATAACGGCGGATACGCAAACGCATGGCTCTTGGGTGATATAAAAACAAACGAGATTGCACGGCTAGAACTTGGATTGAAGCAAATCGGATTTGAAAAAAAGAAAGACGGATATTTTACCGGATCGAACATTGCAGAAAATTTAAAACTTTTACGCTTCGAAACTAAAAGCGAAGACACCAACATAAAATTTTCAAATATTGCTCGACGTGTTAGATGGAAACAATTAATGAAAGAAAATGCAGGTAAAATTAATTTAGATCTTGCAAAATATTTTGTAGCCGATCATTACGACCCGTACCTAAAATCAAACACGCTGAGTCAGCGTATGCTTTGTGCTCACTGGGAGTATGATCCTCAATTATATACAAGTTATACTCCTTTCTCTCCCGAAGGAGCACTGGATGGTAAAGTTGTTGATGCGGCGATGGCAAAACAAATGTCATTTATTGCGCGGTGGGGATCTTCATGCGGAACCGCATTCGATGCAAAGAAATTTTTAGAAGAACATCCGCAATACGATTGGATGAGTGAGATTTTAAAAGACCGTCCTTCACAACCGTGGACGATTTTTAGAGCCGGCGAAAAGTAAAAGCTTGTAGAGACGCATAGCCATGCGTCTCTACGATAAACCAAATTATTCCCATCTTAAATATTTTGAAATTTTTGTTGTTCGGAATACTTTTTTATTCCTCTCCAACCCTTAATTAATGTTTCTTGAAACATGTCCTCTGCGTCTTCTCTGTTTCCGCTAAGACTTAGCAAATAAGAGAACAACTGCTTCCTATAAATTTTTATTAACGGTCCGAATGCGGTAGTTTCTCCGTTCCGGCATTTTTCAATTAAAGTTTGCTCGTGAGTTGCGCTCATATAACTCTGTTTTCTAATTCTGTAAACGTAATACAAACTATTTTATTGTATAGACAGATAAAAGTTCCGCTCGGTTATGCTGTTTTTTTTTGAACAAAAAAGCATTTTCTGTGAAGATTCCTTTATTAACTTTGATTATTTTGATTTCCATAATTAGACGTTTACAATAAAACACTTGCAATGGTTTTTTATGAAAAAGTTACTGTTTCTTTTTTTCTTAAGCGCTCTTCTTTCGGCTAAACCCTACGAACCAACTCAGATTGATCTGCAAATAATCTCCCACACATTTAACGAGGAGTTTGATCAGGCTAAAAAATTATCTCAAGAGCAGATCAAATTAAATCCCAACTCACCCAAGTATTATTATTATTTAATCAATACAAAGATATTAGAGTACTATCAACGCGTTGCGGAACTTGACCCGGAAAAACGTGATGAGGGCAGAAAAATCCTAAACAAAGAAATAATTGACTACTGTGAAAGCATTATTGATAAGTTTGAAAACGATAAACTAAACACGGAAAACAAATTTTACTACGGGACTATCTATGCCTATCTCGGGCGCATTTATGGAATTGACGGTTCTTGGTGGAGCGCATTCAGAAGCGGATTAAAATCAAAAAATATTATGGTGGATATTTTAAAAACCGATCCACAATTTTATGATGCATATTTAGTTTTAGGAATGCTGAATTATTACGCGGACCGTTTAAGCGGCATTACAAGTTTTGTCGCCGGCATTTTGGGTTTCTCCGGTGATAGAGAAAAAGGATTGACCCAGCTTCGCACTGCATATGATAAAGGCAAATTAACTTTTGGGCAATCCGCTCTAACATTAATTGAAGTATATGCAAGTTTAGAAGGAAATGAGTATGCCGCTCTAATTTATTTTGAAACCTTCTTGAACCGGTTTCCCAAAAACAAGCGGACTCTTAATGCTTACTGCCAGACATTAATGAATATCGGCGATCTTAAAAAAGCAGAAACAATAATTAAGAACGACAAGCAAGATCTTATTGATTATTATGCGAAGGCGCGCTTTAATGATCTTAATGGTAATTCAGAACTAGCTATTCAATTCGGTGAGAGGGCGCTGGAAAATGAAAAAAAATTGTATCGGGGCGGTGGTGCCTCTGTCCGCTATATTATAGTTTATAATAGCTGGCTGATTGGAGATAATCCAAAAGTAAAAAAATATGAGCCTGACTTAAATGACCGCTACAAAGAATTATTTGCAGTTATTAAGAATAACGATAAGGAAAGCAAATGGCTGCACGATCTTTCTGTTCAAATCGCTTCAGATAAATCTACTGCCGATATTGAAAGCTACATTAAATCAAAACCGAATCTTAGTAAAGCAAAAGGATTTGAAGATCAATTCAATCTTTTGCTTGGCACATTTTATTTTGAAAATAATCTTTTCGATAAAGCAGAGCTGTATTTTAAGAGATCAATTAATGCGGCGGACAACCGCGATAAATATTCTGCCGTAAGAAACCTTATAGAAATTTATTCTCGACAGAATGTTGACAAATTAAAAGTGAAAACTTTACTGGATGTTATTGATGATTTGGATAATGACCGATTGACTTACAGAGCGAAAGATTTAGAGAAAAAATATGATTTATAACTAGTTATCGTGGAGACGATGAACCCATCGTCCCCACACTATTTACTTATTCGAATGAAGCGCTATTCTATTCCCTTCGCTATCTACAATTAAAGCCATGAATCCGATCTCGGGAGAGATCTGCTTCTTCAGCATTAAAATTTTTCCTCCTGCGGCTTCAACTTTAGAAAGCGGCACGCTTAAATCCGGATTTGCATTTAAATAAATAAGAGAACCCTCTTGGGATGGTTTGTACTCTTCATGTTGACAAAGAGATCCGCCAACACCGTCTCCTTCCATAGGAAAAATTGCCATTTGGAGACCGCCAAGATCCATTTTGTGCATTGAGGAATAGGAAAAAATATCTGAGTAAAATTTTACTGCTCTCTCAAGATCGAGAGCCGGAATTTCAAACCAGTTTATAACATTTGCCATGTTGTTACCTTTCTCGTTTATTTGTTTTTAGCAACCTTCAGATATTTTCAAGAGGGTTTCTTTTTGAATAGCATGCTTCCCATCAAAAATAACCAGAGAATGCTTAATATCGTTCTTTCTTAAACGTTGCTCTTCATTTTCAATTTGTTCTGCAGAAATAAACTCGTCTTTATCACCGACAATAATTGTAAGATTTATAGAATTTAGTAAATCTTTTGATGATAGAAGTTCAACATCTGGCGGAACACTTCCACCCCAAAGTATTAATCGGTCTACTTTAGATTTGCCTTTTGATATCCACCTACAAGCCGCTGCAGTTCCCTGTGAAAATCCCAGAACTGTTATTTTGGTTTTTGATAACAGACCGAACTTGATTACATCCTCGTAAACAGAATCGAGATAATTGACATAATCTTTAATTTCATTTTCGCGGTCCTCTTTTGTCATCCAAGCAGAACCGACTTTTCCACTGAATCCTTTAATATAAAATTTGTTTAATGCTTCGGGAGCGATAATTAATGTAGTTTCATTTTTTATCGGCTCAAAGATTTTGATAAAATCCTCCGCAAGCTGACCATATCCGTGCAACACAAACCAAACCGAATTAATTTTTGCGGAAGGTTTGCCCATTATATAGTAGCGTGCTGTTTTAGAAATTGCAATTCTTTTTGATGTTGTTATCATTCTGTTCCTTAAAGATTCTGGATGCTTGATCTATAATCCAGCATCAAGTATCCGGCATCATAAGTTGCTTGATTTGAGTTTGTCAAAACCGGCGAGTAAATGTCTTCCTCTTGCTTTAATCGCCGGGGCGCCGGTAAGCATTTGCTTTTCGATTTCATCACGTACACTTTTAAGAAGTTTCTTGTTTTTCATCGCGTGCGTTGCAAGAGATTGCATGCATGCAACTTTAACTATAATGCTGTCCGATGTGTTTAGCCATTTATATAAAACATCAAATGTCTTTACCAATTCTTTTTGTGAGAGCTTTAAATATCCCATCATTAAAGCAATGTGCCACATAACTTCTTTCTGTTCGAACTTACTTAAGTTTTTTAGAATTACCGATTTCTTCTTCTGAATCATTGCGGGAAATTTTAGAGCGACTTTTTCAACAGCATCGGCACATCTTGCACGTACAACTTTATCGTTGTGAAATATTCCGTCAAAAACTTCATCGAACAAAACGGGATCGCTTGTTACTAATTGAACAACTTCATTTGATTTTCCTATAGAGCGGAGATCGTTGCCTATCAGCAAATCATAAATTGTGGACATTTATTTCAGCTCCAAAATTTCTATTTCGTCCCCAACTTTTAATGTGCCGTTTCCTTCGTGTAATAGGTTTTGCCCAAAATAAACTTTGTTATTTATACTTCTGTAAGTAGAAAGTGTTCGTAACGGTTCTTCGTTTTTCTCGGCAGTGTTTTGATCTACAGTAGTTAACACACAGCGTGAACATGGTTTTACTAAATTAAAAACTATTTCACCTATTCTGATCTTCTTCCATTTGTCTTCATCAAAAGGTTCTCCTCCGCTAAAAACAAAATTTGGTCTGAATCTGTTCATCGGTAATTTTTCTTTAAGCCGACTATTTAAATCATCCAAAGATGATTGACCGATAATTAGAAAAGGATATGCGTCTGCAAAACTAACTATTTCATTGTCGGCGGCAAATGCTCGGTCTACTGGCCGTTGTGTTTCATCTTGCATGTAAGCCAATCTGCATTTAATGCCTAATGCATCACTTAACCATTCATCGGCATATTTACCAACGACACGCGCTTCAACAAGGTCTTGCCAAATGCTTACTAAAACAGTTTCTACGCTTTCGTGATGAATAGGAATTACAAGCGGGGATATTTCTTTTGTTTTATGTCCTAAAATTAATTTATTGCCGTTGATCTTTGTCTTGATCAATGCTAATTGCGGGTGTGTGCGCTGTGTAATAAATTTTTCTTCGTTATTAATTATTAACCATCTTCGGTCATGTTTTAGCCCGCGGTCTGTTACATCAGAATTTTGCAGAGAAATTCCGCCTAAGGATTTAACAGGGTAGATATTGATTTCAGATAAATAAAACTGAGACATAGTTTTTAGTTATTTGTTGTTTGTCGAAATTCCAAGATGATGATATTTAAGATTGGCGTGCATTCTGTTTATATTTTCTTTTTAACAACCCCATCTAAATATTTAGAGAACTCTTCGGGCTTGCCGGGCGGGGCAAATTTAAAACTAATTTTCATCGTGTTCTCTCTGCTCTTTGTGTACATAAGCCGAAATCTTGGTGCCGCAGAATTAATATCGTTTACGAATGTAATTGTATTAAGATCTTTTGATAAACTTATAGAGTAATTTATTGCATGTCCTTCGTTATCAAAATAAATTGCTTTAATGGATTTGTTCTCTTGATATATGATCATAAGGTCGTCATGCCGAAAAGCGGGGCGGTTATTTGCCGCCGGATAATCTGCATAACTTTTTCTTACCAAGACAGTGTTTTGCAAATCGAAAGAGAATATTGATGAACCGGTTGCTTCTCCCGGCTTACCGCTTCCTTCGCCAACCCATTCCCCAATCAAAAATTGAAATGAACTCCAATCACTTTTTGTACTTTTACAAAAGAAATTATTAAGCGCTCCCACCAAGATTACAATTAGAAATATTTTCGTTACTCTATTCTGCGTAAGTCATTCTGCGGTTATTAAGATTTATCTTGTTCTCGTTTGGGAAAATCGAAAAAAGAAATGAGAAGCTCAACTTTACAAAGAGTAATAATTTATTCTTGATCGAGTGACTTTTCGGGGGTTGTTTGCCTTTGTATTATTCTTCGGCAGGATATTCCAAAAATCACCTTGTGGAATTGATTGTTGAAGTTGTACATAAAATAATGAGCAGCTATTAAAATCATATTGCTGAGACACCAAAGACAAAGAAATTGAAAAATATAGTTGGAATAATTCTAATAGTTAAGTTCGTAGAAAAATCAAGTTGCGCAACAGCTAAGTTTATTTACATCTTTCTCAAAACCAATTGCTGCTAATTTCACTCCCTCTGAAAGAGTTAAGTAAGGATGAAATATTTGCTTCAACTCTTTTACTGTAATGCCATATTTGATTGCAAGAGAAATTTCCATCAAAAGTTCTGAACCTTCGGAAGCAAGAATTCTTGCACCGATTAATTTATCATTATCTTTATTACGAATTAATTTAATAAATCCTTTTCCCTGTTTGATATTTTATTTACTTTATCAACGATTTTGCTAAATGAAAAATATTTCCTTTGTGCAGCACATATTTTTCTGCTAACAGTCCCATCACAATTCCCAATGCAATATGTGCCAGAAAACTTACAATAAAAAGACCGGGTCCGAATTTTGAACCAAAATATCCTGTATCCATTGCCACCACCATTGGAGGCGTAGTCATCATACCGATTTCAATTATCAAACCCCAAATCAATCCCCACCACCATTTTACTTTACCTCCAATAAGTGTAAGCGTCAGCCCGAAACAAGCGCCAACCCAATAATGATATAGCGAACCAAGCAAGTCGCTTAAAGGAGTAGGGCCAGTAGCCATTGTATCCATAATTAATACGCCGAACATACGGGGCATATTGCCGGGCATATATCCCAGATGAAAGCCGGTGAGTCGTATAGCATCCAGAAATCCTGTTGATGCTGCGCCTATCCAAGCACCTACTATAAGGCGATTATACAAACGGCCGCGCTTAGTAACTTTTGCAATGATTGTTATTGCGACCCATAAAATTACAGAAGGAAGCAAAACATTTGCAGCCAGAAACGGCATCTCCACCATCCCGGGTGTTAATGCAACTACCAACACATTAGGTCCGATAGCGGCAATCACCAAACCAATGATAGTTAATAACATTTCGCTAATAGTAAAGGAAGGGAGAGAAACAATCTCCCCCGTATTTTTCCTTCTTAATGCAACAATGGATACAACTATTCCTGCTGATACAAACAGTATGTCGTTTAGCAAGTTAATGATGTCATTAGTTTCCATTATTTTACCGAGTTTGTGATCTCAGAATAACTCATATTCATCATTTCATCCATTTTGGCAAAGTCGGCTCCATACTTTGCGTAGTTGGATTTGTAGTAAGAAACTACTGTTTTTCCATCGCTTCTTTCAAAGACATAAAATCTTGCCGGCATTTCTAAACCTGCTTCGGGCTTCATTGTGAAAAGCATTTTGCCCATATCTGGTTTGCCAAATTCTATGGTGGTTGCCCCCTTGATGGAAGCGCCTACCATTTTGAGCATATTCTGATGGTCAACTGTTGCAACAATCATCATTCCTTTTGATTTTATTGTCTTGTTAAGTGTTTCAACAGCCTGCTTGAAATTCTTGGATGAGGCGACATCCACTCTTTCTTGTGCAATGGTAAAATTCATTGTACATACGGCAACGACTACCGTTAAAATTAATTTTTTCATATAATTTCTCCTTAGTTTATTAAAACCCGCTTACACGGCAGCGAGCCGATTTTATTATAGCAAGCCGTGTCTTGCTTTATTTTTAACTTGCACAGCAGCTAAGTTTATGTACATCTTTATCAAAGCTGATTGAGGCTATTTTTATTCCTTCTGATAAAGTTAAATATGGCTGAAACATTTGCTTCAGTTCCTTAACAGTAATTCCATATTTGATTGCTAAAGAAATTTCCATTAACAATTGTGTCCTCAAATTCCTTTTCAATTTTCACAGTGTTTACTTTTCCCCTTTCATTTATTTTTTAGGGGCGCAACATCCTTTTAGAATCCTTTTTCTCATTTTCAGTTGGTCGCAAACCCTGTGCAATGGCATCGTTGAAAGCAGCCATTTCAGTTTCGTTCAGATATTTTTTTGCAACTTCGGTGAGTTCACCTTCAGCTTTCGTTTTGAATTTTTCTACCGCTTTGTTTTCGTCTGAATTTATCTCAGAACCATAGTTTTTAGAAAATCGTTTTTTGAAAACATCTGCAAATTCTTTTTTCAGATTTTGTTTCTTTTCTTCGGTAAGCGGTGCTTTATCGTTTATTCTCTTTACAAGCCGTTCAGCAATTATTCCCGCTTCTTCTTCGCTCAACTTGTCCACCTCTGCTCCGCGAAGCCAGTCCTTACCGCTCTGAAATTCTTTCAGCAGTTTTTTGTATTCCTTTCCTTTGACTTCTTCCACATCCAGTTTGTTCTCTTTAAAAATGGCATCAGCTGTTGCTGTTTGTAATTCAGTAGAAACATTGTCTTTCCACACGATAGCAATAACAGTTCCTGCACGGTTTAGCCACGCTTCGTTGACTACATTATTTTTTTTCTCTAATCCAAGCAAGACGGGTTTTGCTTTGCCACCACAGCCGATTTGAGGTGCAGCACCACAAACCAGCGGAACTTTGTAGAATGTTACATTTCTTTCTTGTGCAATGGCGAAAGCCATTGTGCACACGGCAAGAACTGCCGTTAAGATTAATTTTTTCATATAATTTGTCCTTAGTTTATTAAAACCCGCTTACACGGCAGCGAGCCGATTTGATTAAAGCAAGCCGTGTCTTGCTTTATTTTTAACTTGCACAGCAGCTAAGTTTATTTACATCTTTCTCAAAACCAATTGCTGCCAGCTTCACTCCTTCCGAAAGAGTTAAGTAAGGATGGAACATTTGCTTCAACTCTTTTACGGTAATTCCATATTTGATCGCCAAAGAAATTTCCATCAGCAATTCTGACCCTTCAGATGCTAAAATTCTCGTGCCGATTAATTTATCTGTTTCTCTATTACGAATAAGTTTGATAAATCCTTTTGTATTGCGTGCTGCAAGCCCACGCGGAATATCTTTAAGTTGAACGGCGGAAACTTCATAGTTTGTTTTATTTTGATAAGCTTCATTTTCATCCATCCCAACTCCGGCAACTTGCGGATCTGTGAAAATCACCCACGGAAATACTGTGTAATCTTTTTTAACTGAATTTCCGTTAAATATATTTTCAACAGCTAAACTTCCTTCGTAAGCTGCTGAATAAACGAATAAATATTCACCGGTTACATCGCCGGCTGCATAAATGTTATCAATGTTTGTTTGAAGGAATTCATTTGTCTTGATAAAACTGTTTTTGTGAGTTTCTATTCCTAATTCTTCCAAACCATAATTTTTTGTGTTGCCTTTTCTTCCCGTTGCAACAAAGATATGCGTTCCTTCAATTACTTCATCTTCATCTTTAACCGAAGCGTTTATCAAAATCTTTCCGTTTTTCTTTTCTACCGATATTATTTTCACGCCGGTTTTAATTTCGATTCCTTCTTTTTCTAAGTACTCCTTTAATGATTCACTTACATCGGGCATTTCATCGGGAAGAATTCTTAATGAGCGCTGAAGTATTGTAACTTTTGAGCCGAGCCGGGAAAACAGTTGTGCATTTTCCAAAGCAATATATCTTCCGCCAATTACAATCAAGTGTTCTGGAAGATTGTCTAATTCGTATAGAGTTTCATTTGTTAAATAGCCGGTTTCTTTTAATCCGGGAATTTCTAGGATATAAGTAGAAGAACCGGTTGCAATTAAAATTTTATTTGCTGTGAATTTTTTGCCATCAGCTTCAATTGTGTTGTTATTAAGAAATTTAGCGAATGCTTTAAGAATGATTACATTTGGATCATCTTTCAGAACATCGACATATTTATGTTGTCTTAGCATTTCAACTAATTCTGTTTTTTGACGAATGACTTCCTTAAAATCTATTTTATTATCACCCGGTTTGATGCCCGTAAAGTTTGGATGATTCGCATGATAAAATTGTTCTGCCGTTCTTATTAAAGTTTTGGAAGGGACACAGCCAACATTAACGCAAGTTCCGCCAATTGGAAGACCATCATTAATCATTAGAACTTTTTTCTCAAGTTCACTAGCTTTTATTGCCGCGGCAAATGCAGCCGAGCCGCCACCGATGATTATCAAATCGAATTTATTTCCGACTAAACTCTCGAAGCTTTTTTCTCCTTTAACTTTATAATGACCGGTTGAGTTAATAATGTTTATTATTTCTTCCTTTTTGATTTTTGAAGAATCAAACTCTATCACACCTTCTTTTTCAGCAAAACTTACTTTTTTGTTTTTAATTCCATCAAGTAAATCTAATTTCTTTTCGATTGTTCTTGCACAGTGATCGCACGTTATTCCGCTTATTTCGAGTTGAATTGTTTTGACGCTCATTTACTTCTCTTCTTCAATTATTTTTTCAAACATTTTCCTTCATCGCTTCCTTCACTACCGCATTCACATCGCCTAAACAACATTCGCCTTTGGGATTTTTAATATCGCATTCGCAGTTGCCCGCTTTCACCTCACGTGCAATTTCCATTGAGGCAGTAGATTTTCCCGTTTCTTCTATTTGCTGTTTAATGCGTCCACGAGTCCAGTCGAAGCAGTAGCAAACATTAACGTTGTCGCCTCTGTCTTTGGCAAACACTTTTACCTTAACATCATCGACAGTAAAATATGGCACGGCTTCATTTGAAAAATAGACGACCTTGCATTCAGGATTTGTACAATAGTAGTATTGCACCTTCTGAATTGCACCGACTTTCTCCGCTTTCAGCAAGTGCTCAGTCGTTCTTCGTTGAACTTTCCGAGAGCGTGTTTTACAAACAGGACAATTTACAGTTGCTGGTGTAGGCCGTTGTTCTGTCACCAAACAACAATCCTCATTGATTTTTTGTTGATTAGAAGCGATTACTTCTTCGGGTAATGAACAGCATGAGTGCATAGTTATTCTCCTTTCTTTTTACTAAAACTGATTGATTTGGAGAGAACTCCTTTTTTGCCTTCAAATTTACGCTCAATAGTTTTTGCACAGTGGTCGCAGGTCATTCCTTTAATTTCCAATTTTATAGTTTCTACTGCCATTAATTCTTATCCTCGTTTTTCTTTAATTGATAATCCTTTACTTTATAACCAGCTCTTTCTGTGATCGCTTTTACAAGGTCTTCCATCTTAGCTTTTGTACCGTCGTATTTAACATAAGCAACACCAGTTTCGTAAGAAGAAGTTGCAGATAATACACCATTTGTTGTTTTAAGAGAATAATCAATTGTATGCTCGCAGCTTGTGCAGGTCATTCCTTCAATATAAATTTTCGCTTCAACAATGTTTGCCGGTTTTGTTTTTACAGAGACAGTTTCTACAGTGGGGAATAAGGCTCCTGAATAATACGGAAATGAAAATAATGCCGCTGATACTATTAGAATTGTCCACAGAAACTTTTTTGAATTAATGAATTTAGGTTTCTCATCAGTCTCGCAAGCGCATTCAATATCAGTTTCTTTTTTGGGTTTATATGCTTTATAGAAAGCGTAACCCAAAACGATTACCGTTAAGCCGATTAAATAAGGTCGAACTGGTTCAAGGAACGAAAAAGTTGCGGCTATACTTCCCAAACCGCCAAGCACAGCAAGTACCGGTGTAATGCAACAGAGCGCTGCTGCGATTGCTGCTAGTATTCCTACGCCTAACCATTTAGTTTCTAATGATTGCTTTTTTTTCATAAC
This sequence comes from Melioribacteraceae bacterium, assembly GCA_041658245.1. GTDB lineage: Bacteria > Bacteroidota > Ignavibacteria > Ignavibacteriales > Melioribacteraceae > Fen-1258. The sequence goes on along the minus strand of JBBAAM010000001.1, from coordinate 48,774 downwards.
TATCCTTAATTACATTTTTTGAATAAATATCAATTATTGAGATCAACTAAGTACTGAAGCTGGACACCCAGCACTTGAGAGTTTGTTAACTGTATCCCCCTTGTATTTCTGTATAGTGGTACCATGGTATAAACACTTAATGAGAATTTCCCTTCGATATAATTTAGATAAGGAAACAAATCGTAACTTGTGCCTCCTGTGCTGGGCAAAGTCCTCCTTGCATAATCAGCATTTGCAAACCTACTTCTAAGCTGAAGACTAAAAGTAAGATATTCAGTAAAATTATAATTAGCGCCAAGAGCAACTAACAATTCATCTCCGATTTTGTAACCTTGAAGATTGGTGCCTGCGTACCTGTAAAGAAGATTGCCGTATATAGAGAGACTTAAGCTTGTGAATGAGTTGGATAAATAACTCCATAGAAGCAAATCCGGAGCGCCGGTGCCGGGCTGAAGATCGATCGGAAGTCTTGATCCATTGTCTTCTTTTCTGAAATCGCCAACGGGAAGTTTAGCTCCGCCACCGACTGCGAAAACGAAAGGTGAAAAAAAGTCCGGCGTTACTATTTCGTATTTACCGAGTAGAATAATATCACCAAAACCCTGTCCGCTAAATTTCACATCCTGCAGAGAGTTATCTGAAGGAGAGGTAACAGTTGTATTTCTTTCCCTATAAGTGTAAGAAGTTATAGCCAATACAGATACCTTTTCCGAAATACCATATTCCACCTGTAGCGTTAAATAAGAAACAGTTGCTGAACGTTTCAGCGGATCATAAATTTTCTTCCTTCCATCAAAACTGGCTCCAAGATAATTATTTTCATAGCCAGCTATAATAGACAAATTATTAACCGGGACAATACTTCTAAATACACCTCCTAGAGAAGAAGTACCAGCAGTACAACATGCTTGAGAATGTATCTTCTCGCACATGGCAAGCATAATAAAAATCACAAATAATATTTTCATCATGTTGATCATCTAAGGATTAACGTATAATGTAATAGTCTTAGAAGCAGAAGCACCTCTTGAATCTTTTACTGTAACTGTAATATCATTTATCCCGGCACAACAATAAGAAGCGCTATAACGCACAGTGGATCCATTACCTATTATATCACCAAGCAGGGCAAACCAGGAATATGTCAGCGCATCTCCTTCCGCATCAGTAGCATCTACCGTTAATTTTGCAGTTTCTCCTACACGGATAACGAGCTTATCAGATATTAAACTATTAATTATAGGTGGGTTGTTATCTCCAGAAGCTCCTTCTGATGTCAACGGTTCAACACAACCCGCAAATAATACTGCAGATATAAGCCCTAACAATATCAGCCTAGATTTGAACATATCTTTTCACCAATCAGTTACCATTAAGAAATTAGATTATTTTTTTTTGTCTTTATTATCCTCTACTTTACCCATAATTTTATATGGTGTCTTTTCAAATTTTTTCTCAATTTTTTCGATGCTGGTTTTAACAGGATCAAATTCAATAACCGCTTCACCATCTTTCAGACTTACTTCGTACTTTTCAACACCATCAATATTGCTAAGTATTTTCTTTATCGAGTTCACACAACCCTAGCAGGTCATACCTGTGACAGTTAAGGTTGTTTTTGTATTCTTATCTTGCTGATCTTTATCTGATTGAGCAAATAAAGCAGAAGTTATAAGCAAACTAAAAACAACAAGCACAAAAGATAGATTTTTCGTTTCAGGACTTCTTATTAATAAATATTAAGTTATTTGAATTGCTTCGAGAAGCGGACATTCATCCGACGAGACTTCTTCGTTGACGCATTGATTAATCAGTTTAACAAGTACACTTCTAATTTTTTTCAAATCTCCAATTCTATTATCAACATCTTTTAGTTTATGTTCTGTCAAATGTTTTACATCTCCGCATTTTGTTCCGGAGTCTATTTTCAAATCCATCAATTCTCTAATTTCTTTTAAAGTAAAACCAAGTTCTTTAGCGCGCTTAATGAATAACAATCGTTTCAAATCGGTTTCATCATAAATTCTGTAACGTGATTCTTTCCGTTTTGGTTTTGGAAGCAATTTTAATTTTTCGTAGTAGCGAAGAGTTTCTACATTCACGGCAGCCATTTTAGCAATTTGACCTACTGAAAAAGTTTCCATTGCAAATTCCTTTTGCTTCTAATGACAAATATAATACACGTAGTATAGTACGGAGTCAAGTAAAGAAATAAAAAAAACTACGGTTTTAAAATGTCGCAAATCAAAAGATGTGGAACAATTTTATTCTTTCGGAAGAGCTGATCGGCGTAAGTTTTTACCCACAGCTTGGGGTTCAGTGTGTTTATTGTTTCATTCAAAAAATCTATTTGTCCTTAAACGCTTTGATATAATTCTTTGTGAACTCGCTTAGAATAAGTTTCCCGCTGATTTCCGCCCTTTGTTCTAAAAGCTGGTCCCAATTTTCTGTTCCTTCCCAGAACACTTTTTTCATTTGGGAAATAGCTTCGAGGTTACATGCGGCAATTTTTTTTGCCAGTGCGGAAATGGCTTCGTCTAGATCGTGATTGTTTGCAAAAACTTTTGTGTATAGTCCGCTTTGTTTTGCCCAAAACGAATCATGCCATTCCGCATCTATTGACATTGTGATGAATGCAGTCTTCCCGATTTTTCTTTCTATTGCGGGACCCACTACGAAAGGACCGATACCCAATAACAACTCGCTCAATTTTACCGATGCTTCGTTTGAGGCTATAGTATAATCTGCTGCTGCTGCAATTCCAACTCCTCCTCCAACTGCTTTGCCTTGTACGCGCGCAATAATAAATTTTGGACATTTACGCATTGCATTGATAAGTCTTGCAAAGCCCATAAAAAATTCTTTACCGCTCTTGAAATCTTTTATCTCAAGTAATTCATCAAATGAAGCGCCTGCACAAAATGCTTTTTCGCCTTCGCTGCGGATTATGATAACGTGTGCGCGTTTGTCTTCTGCAAATTTGTTGATCTCTTCAGTGATTTCCCTAAGCATTTTTGAAGGCAGAGAATTACTCTTGGGGTGCATAAAATTAATTGTTGCTATTCCATTAATTATGCTCGTAGTAACTTTTCCCTTCTTATCCATGGTTCATCTCCTCAAAAATTATTCTGTCCATTAACTATATAATCCACATCAAGAATATTGTCAATCATAAAATCCGGTTTTTCCTTTTTCAATTCTTCTGCCGATCTATATCCGTATGTAACGGCGCAAGTTTGAGTCCCGGCATTTTTTCCGCACTGAATGTCAATCTCTGAATCTCCAATCATCAATGTGGCTGCGGTCTCTGAATTTAACTCATTACATATTTTATTCAGCGGCTCCGGAGAGGGTTTGTGAGCTATGCCGGCTCTTCTTCCCATAACATAATCAATTTGATCGCTCAAATTAAAATGCTTCAGAATTATCTCCGCGTGATCTTGCCCCTTTGTTGTAAGCAAAGCTGTTTTGATATTTTTCCCGTGTAATTTATTTATGATCTCGCTTACTCCCGGATAAACGACCGATAAATTTATATAATCAAAATAAATTGATTTATAAATATTTATAAATTTTTCGAAATCCGGCACGCTAAAACCAAATTGAGCAAAAATATCTTCGAAATGTTTCCCGATTGTTTTGTAAAAATCCTCTCCAGGCATATTCGGATAAATATTTATTTCTTTAAGTGCGTGAAGTGTTGCTTTATAAATTGTTTCGTGGGAAGAGACGAGTGTCCCGTCTAGGTCAAAGACTACAAGGTTAATATTCATGTGTAATTATGAATTTATGAATTGAAAAATATTTTCTGCAGACAAAATTAAATTTGTAATGCTCTGTTACCGTTAAATATTGTAGATAAGAAATAAACCTAAACCGGCCACGCGCCAAGAATTGTTCCGAATACAAGCATTACTATTAAATGATAGCCCGTATCAACACCAAGCAGTTTAATTTTTTTCCCTTCGAAAAGGGCGTTGATCAACATCGGTGCAACAGTGAATCCTATCCAGCATAAAAATGCAACTCTAATTCCTTGCGGAACAGAATAAGCGTCCATAAAAGTCATTATTTGCGCTAGGCCAAAAGCCATAACCAAATGACAAATAAAAGTAAGTCCGTAAGTTTTAAGTGGCTTAAAATCTTTTTTTAGTTCATCTTCAGATTTATCCATAGACTCCATCCATATTTTTCCAAAAAGAAAAGGACTATACCAAAAAGAACCGAGCAACATTGCAATTACCCCACAAAGCAAAACTGCCAAATAATTAACTTCACCATGAAGAACCATTGCATCTCCTTTTTGTATTGCGATTTGAAATTTTTGATTTACGAATTACCGGCTACTGTAAAATCCGAAATCGTAATTCGTAAATCTTGTTTCTAACTTTATTCTTTATAAATTTTAATTACCAACTGCTCTCCGCTGATATGATATCCACGGTACATTCCTTCCGTATTGAACGGCATAGCTACGTTTCCATTTTTATCTATTGCAATTATTCCGCCGTCTCCGCCTAACTGCGGCAGTTTTTTCATTATTACTTCATTTGCTGCCTCATTAAGTGATAAATTTTTATATGCCATTAAATCGGAAATATCCCTCGCTATACTTAAACGAATGAAATATTCTCCGTGTCCGGTTCCAGAAATAGCGCAAGTATTATTATTGGCATAAGTGCCGGCGCCGATAATAGGAGAATCTCCAACTCGTCCGAATTTTTTCATCATCATTCCGCCTGTAGAAGTTCCTGCAGCAAGATTTCCGTTTTTATCCAGGGCAACACATCCAACTGTTCCGTGTTTTTCTTCTTTAGCTTTTTTATCCTGCGCTTCTTTCATTCTTTGATATTGCTGCCATCTATTCGGTGTAATGAAGTAACTATTATTAACCATCTCGATATTATTTTCTTTAGCAAATTCTTCCGCGCCTTCGCCAATCATCATAACGTGCGGCGATTTATCCATCACCAATCTTGCAAGTGTAATTGGGTTTTTTACATGTTTGATTCCTGCAACTGCACCGGCTTTTAATGTTTTTCCATCCATTATTGAAGCATCGAGTTCGGCAACTCCTTTTTCTGTTAATACTGCACCTTTGCCGGCATTAAACAGCGGCGAGTCTTCCATAATATTAATTGTAGCAACAACCGCATCCAATGAAGAACCGCCATTTTCTAAAATTTTATATCCAGTCTGTAACGCTTCATTAAGTTTGGAAGTGTATTCTTTTTCTCGTTCCGGGGTCATGCTGGATTTTAATATCGTTCCGGCACCGCCGTGTATTACAATTCCAAATTTTGACGGTTGAGAAAATGTTATTTGTGAGATGAAAAACAAAAAAAGTAAAAAATAGATTTTGGGATTATTCCCTTTTCTTGCACACACTTTTTACTCTCCTCTTTTGAATTGCAATTCAACTTATCTTAACAAATTCTAAAAAGCAACCCTGCTTATTAATGCATTTATTGATTCTAAACCGCGCTTCTATTCCTATCAATCCAATAACCCCAAGCAACCAAAAGCCATTGGAACAATCCTACTATTGCTATCGCATTTGTATCAGTTGGAGGAGTGCCTACAATATTCATCACATAAATCAGAGTTAAAAAGATCAAAAAAACTCCATAGACCATAACTTCCTTTTTTGTTTTCTGGTTTGGTCGCATGCATATAAAAATATGCACCAAGGATAAAAATAAATCCTTCAATAATTATTGTAAGTACTACCGAATTCCACAATCCGAAACCCATCTTGAAATCGCTCCACGGAAGTAATTGCAGATCGGGACGGTGCGTGAAAAGATCAAGTATCCAATGACTTAATACAAGCAATCTCAGCAAAAGAGAAGTTCTAAAATTTTTCTTCAACATATAATATATCGCACCCAATAAAATTGCCCAGACAAATACTCCAAACAAACTATGCGAGTACGGATATGAAATGAAATTTAGTGGTGTCATTGCTGTGTTGCCTTGCTCGATTTGTACTTTCTCTATTCCGAACAATAAAAAGACCGGCCACAGAGAAGATCAATAAATTGTGATGCCAGAAAGAGAGTTCCGAGAGATGGTTTGCTGTCTATTTTCTTTGCTGCTAAACCAACTCCAAAATGTCCGATGAACATAGTTAATATCCTTTTGTTATTAACAAATTAATTACGTTGAATCGAACAGGCAAGAAAATTCTCTTTTTTCAATTTCTAATAACTACAGATTAAGTAAAGTAATTTTTATATATATTTAGTGAAGATAGTCCAATCAACAAAGAGAGGCGCAATGAGAAGTTCACAAGCAATAAAATATATCGCGGTTATAATGTTGGCAACAACACTATCATTAATCGCACAGATACAGCCGGCTATGTTAAATCAGCCGATGAATAATTTTACTTTGCCAACTTACGACGGTAAGACGGTTTCTCTTTCCGATTTTAAGGGAAAGAATGTTCTTGTAGTTTTCCCGCGTGTTTTTGCCGCAGAAGGAAGATGGTGCTCTATTTGTAACTATCAATATGCTGAGCTGATGGCGCTAGCAAAAAAAGCAAAAGAGAAATATAATCTTGAAATCCTGTACGTTATTTCTTTCAGCGAAAAAACAATTCACAATTGGATTGATGCATTTCCGGATCAAATGGCCTCTATCGAACAGATGAAAACACCCAAGTACGATACCGAACAGAGCAAGCGCAGAGCAGAGTTTGCAAAAAACTTTTTTGTAAATAAATATGAATTCACAAAAGGCGAGGTGCCAACTCCGTTCCCGATACTTATTGATTCTGCAAGAACAGTTTCAAAATCGCTGGGAATATTTACAAATGAATGGAACGGTTCAAAAGTCGAGCAAGATATTCCTTCATTATATCTGCTTGATAAAAACGGAATTTTAAAATTCAAATACGTAAGTCAAACAACTGTAGATCGTCCGAAAAATGATTATATGCTTCAAGTGTTTGATAATTTTCTTAAGTAAACCAAAGATAAAAATATTTCTTGGCGTTCTATTTTTAGGGCGCTAAGATTTTATTTTCCCTTCTTACTTCTCGTTTCTCGTGTTTTATATTTTCCTTTCACGTTTGACGTTTCACCTTTCACGAAAACATTACTTAATCAATTTTTTCATCTTCTCAATCTCATCGCGCATATTTGCTGCCCGTTCAAACTCTAAATCTTTTGCTGCGGAAAGCATCTCCTCGGTCATTTGATCAAGCAATTCTTTACGCTGATCGTTGGACATATATCTAATAACAGGTTCGGCGACTTTCAAAAATGTTGCTTCTTCTTTTTCCAGATCTCTCTTGCGCACATCTGCAATTGATGTTGCATTCATGATCTCTTCAACGCTTTTATAAATTGTTGTAGGAGTAATACCGTTCGCTTCGTTGTATTCCGTTTGAAGTTTTCTGCGCCGGATTGTTTCTTCGATCGTCTTGCGCATTGACTCCGTAACTTTATCTGCATACATAATTACTCTTCCGTTAACATTGCGCGCAGTCCGTCCCGCGGTTTGCATTAGAGATCGTTCGCTTCGCAGAAATCCTTCTTTGTCTGCATCAATAATTGCAACAAGAGAAACTTCCGGCAAGTCCAAACCTTCCCGCAGCAAATTCACTCCGACCAAAACATCAAAATCACCAATACGCAGATCGCGGATAATTTCAACGCGTTCAAGCGCCTCCACTTCGCTATGAATGTAACGGACTTTTATTTTCAGTTTGTCTAGATAATCTGTTAAATCTTCCGCCATTTTTTTTGTAAGTGTTGTTACAAGTATCCGCTCTTTCAGCTCGACGCGTTTTCTAATTTCTCCAATCAAATCATCTATCTGTCCTTTCACCGGACGAACTTCAATCTCCGGATCGAGCAAGCCCGTTGGGCGAATTACTTGTTCAACGAATGTTCCGCTGCTTCGCGTAAATTCATAATCCGCCGGAGTAGCGCTAACATAAATAACTTGGTTTGCCAATTCATCATACTCTTCAAATTTTAGCGGGCGGTTATCCATTGCGGAGGGAAGACGAAATCCGTATTCAACTAAAACTTCTTTTCTTGAACGATCTCCGTTATACATTCCCCGTATCTGCGGAATAGTAACGTGTGATTCATCTACTATTAATAGATAGTCCTTCGGGAAATAGTCGAACAGACATGAAGGACGGGAGCCGGGCAGTCTTCCATCCATGTGTCGTGAATAATTCTCTATGCCTGAACAGTAGCCGATCTCGCGCATCATTTCAATATCAAACTTGGTACGTTGTTCCAATCTCTGCGCTTCAACATATTTTTCTTGCGCCCAAAAATATTTTAATCTCTCTCTTAGTTCTTCTTCTATTGAAACAATAGCTTTATTAACCTGGTCTCTCGTAGTAACAAAATACTTTGCGGGATATATAGGCATTGAATCAACTTCTTGAATTACGTCTCCGGTAATTGAATCTATTATGGAAAGCCTTTCTATCTCATCTCCCCAGAATTCTATTCTTACAGCTTCTTCATATTGATAAGCGGGGATAATTTCAACGACATCACCCCGTGCACGGAAAGTGCCGCGTGTAAAATCTGCATCGTTCCTTGTGTAATAAATATCTATCAAATTGCGCAAAAGTTTTTTACACTCTATTGATTGCCCCTTCTTTAAAAATATAATTTGTTTTGCATACTGGTCAGGCGCGCCGATTCCATAAATACAGCTTACGCTTGCAACGATAATTATATCACTTCGACCTTCTATTAATGCTGTTGTTGCTTTGAGGCGGAGCCGGTCTATTTCCTCGTTCACCGAAAAATCTTTCTCAATGTAAAGATCTCTTTTAACTACGTATGCTTCCGGCTGATAGTAATCATAATAACTGATAAAAAATTCAACCGCATTATTAGGAAAGAACGATTTAAACTCAGAGTACAGTTGAGCTGCCAAAGTTTTGTTGTGCGATATAATTAAGGTTGGGCGGTTATATTCTTTTATGATGTTGCTCATTGTATAAGTTTTACCGCTTCCGGTAACGCCGAGCAACACTTGATGTTTATCTCTCCGTTTTAATCCTTCCAGCAATTCTGCAATTGCCCTTGGTTGATCACCTGCAGGTTGATAACTTGAAACTAATTCAAATTGTTTCATTTCGTTGAGCTGTTAAAATATTCTCATAGTGATATCAATTCTTTATTTTAACTTCGTGTGCGTGAAATGAATTGCCGTTGTAATGACCGCTCAAAGTAATACGTTTTGCTGTTTCAATTCCGGCAGGCATCTCCATGGATCCCGATACTACAACTTGTTTTCCTACGCGATCTTCAACATAAAATGTTGTTCCGCCTGAACCGTCTTTAACAAATCCTTTTTCGAGCAGAACTTTAACTAAAATTTCTTTGTTGGCGTTGCTGTTGGTATCGAAATCCGAGAACAAACCAAGCTCGTCCTTCGGGCTAAAATATGAAAAGTACATTACCAGTATTACTACAATAAGCAGTGCCGGAATAATTAATTTCTCTTTTTTCATGGATTGCCTTTCTTGTTTGAAGATAATATGTGAATATATAAAATCGCGCTGTATCTATACAAAAAATTCGGGGCAATTGTTTAATCAAGGCAATAGATGAAATATTTTTTAATTTTACAGTGGAAGTAATTTTTCTATCATTCAGTTTTTCCGGAAAGAGTTTCAATGACAATACGAGAGACACAAGATCAAATTATAAAAGAGTTCGAACAGTTTACGGATTGGGAAGAAAAATATAAATATATCATCGGCATGGGAAAAACTCTTGCGCCGATTGATCCTTCCATTAGAACAGATAAATACAAATTGAGCGGCTGTCAAAGTCAAGTGTGGATAAATGCAAAACTTGAAGAGGGCAAAATAATTTTTGAAGCGGATAGTGATGCATCAATAGTTAAAGGATTGGTCGCCTTGCTGATCGGTATTTATTCCAACCACACACCGGATGAAATTCTCTCTTCGCGACCGGAGTTTATAAAAAAAATTGGGATTGATAATCACCTTTCTCCTACGCGCAAGAACGGCTTAGGTGCTATGATGAAACAGATTCAAATGTATGCGGTGGCGTTTAAATCGCTAGAAGCTAGACGTGAGAAGTGAAAGGTGAACCGGAAGACAAATTGTAACCGACTGAAATTCAAATCGCTAAAATGTTCATAGTTCTGCACTCTACGTTCTACACTCATTTATGCTGTCCAATCAATCCGTCTTCCAAACATTGGTTACACTCAAACTGAAGCGTGATATGATGTATTCCAAATTTTAATTCGAGAAGCTGTTCGATTTTATTTCTCAGTTTATCGCTCTCGCTTATTTTCATATCATTTACATGCGCTTCAAGATGAATATCATTATCACCGACCGTCCAAACGTGAATGTGGTGAATGTCCTCCACTTCCGGAAATTTTTCTACGGCGGTTTTAATTTCATTCAAGGAAAGATCGGCGGGCGCACCTTCCATCAAAACATGGATTGCTTCACCGAGGATATCATAACTTTCTTTTATTATATATAACCCGATCAGAAAAGTTAGCGCGGGGTCTATCCAATTAATTTTCCAAATTGCAATTGCTAATCCGCCAAAAATAACAGCAACGGAAGAAACCGAATCGCTTAGCAGATGAATATAAGAAGAGCGGATATTCATACTGGTTTTTGCATCTCTTTTAAGCAGAAGGGTTCCTATAATGTTCGCAATCAATCCGATCAGAGCAACTACGGTCATCGTTCCGGCTTCTACTTCGTGCGGTTCAAATAATCTATTGAACGCTTCGTAAAAAAGGAAAATATAAATTACAATCAGAACGGAGGCGTTTATTACTGCCGCAAGAATCTCTGCGCGCTTCAAACCGAATGTGTGCCGATGAGAATTGCTCTTTCCTTTCAGCTTCAATGCGATATATGAAATGATGATTGAAACACCATCGCTGAAATTGTGAAGTGCGTCCGAGATCAAGGCAAGGCTTCCGGAGAGTAATCCGCCTATAATTTGCACAATCGTGATCACAAAATTGAGCAGCATAGTAATTATTAATCTGCCCATTGTAGAATCCAGCACATGTGCGCGGGAATTATGATGTGTGTGTTTATGTGCCAATTTATTATTCAGTCTAATATTTATTAAATTGTTTTACCGCTTTACAAAAATGAGAATGAAGATAATGAAAAACAAATTCTATGCTGATTTTGATTTCGAACGGCTTAAACCGAGTCCGAGAGACAGCGATTACCGTTCACCGTTTCAGATTGACCGTGACCGGATAATTCATTCATCGGAATTTCGCCGTCTTCAAGGTAAGACACAAGTTTTTTTACCGGGCGAATATGATTTTTACCGTACGCGTCTTACTCATTCCATCGAGGTTGCACAGATTGGAAGAGCCGTATGTAATTATCTGCACTCAAAAGAAAAAGAATTTCTCAATGAAGAATATTTTATAGACGAAGATTTGGTCGAATCAATTTGCCTTGCACATGATCTCGGTCATCCTCCGTTCGGTCACGCCGGCGAAAGAATGCTGAACCTACTAATGAAAAATTACGGTGGTTACGAAGGTAATGCGCAAACTCTCAGAATGATCACAGAAATTTTTTACAGAGACGACGATCATCATCGAGGAATGAATCCCACCCGCGCTTTTATTGACGGCATTCTCAAATACAAAACTGCGTTTGAACAATTCAAAGATCCGCGCAGCCATTTCATTTATAATGATCAGAAAAAAATGGTTGGTTATGTCTTCGGTGGAAGAAAACTGCCGAAAGAATTTTCTTCGCCTTCCGCCCTGAACCGTTTCCAAAGCATTGAATGTCAAATAATGGATTGGGCAGACGATACTGCTTACTGCATTAATGATCTTGTTGACAGCATCTCGGGCGGATTTATTAACATACAAAAGCTTTCCAGATGGAAAGAAGAAAATAAGCTTAGCAATGCACAAAATATTATTATAGATGAAATTATTGATTGGATAAAAGCCGGAAATTTCAAAAAGAAATTTGGGGCATTGATAGGAGAATTTGTCCGTGCATGCGGTTTATCTAAACGAAAAACTTTTTTAGATAAATTAACTAACCGCTATAAATACACGCTTGTGATAAACAAAGAAATCTTTGAGCGCGCTCAAATGTATAAAAAGATTTCAGCTGATCTTGTCTTTCGCTCTTCTCAACTCCACCAGATCGAGTTTAAGGGAAATAGTATGATCGAAAAATTGTTCAAGCGTTTTGAAGAAAATTACGTGCGCTCAATAAGCGGCAGCAAGCTACTGCCCGATTTCAATGATAAACTTATTCGATCTGAAAAAGAGAAGATCAAACGTGCCAGAATGGTTTGCGATTATATCTCCGGCGCCACTGATTCTCATGCAATGAGAATGTACCGCCGTTTATTTGATCCGGAGTATAGTTCGTTAGCTGATTTAGTGTAAGATCAGATTTGCAACGACTTAAGAATTTCTTCGATGTTCTTTGTCTCGCTAAAAAAAGAAAGCAGTTTATTCAGCACATCATCCACAACAGAATCGGGGCATGATGCACCGCTTGTAATCGCTATAGTAATTTTAGCTTTGCGCGGAAGATAATCTTCCGTTGCTTTTTCTTTTCGAGTATGAATATCAAAATGGCTTACAAGCTTTTCCGAGATGATTTTTTCTGCACCGGAAATAAAGTATGTGGTAAATTTTTCTTCCAACAGTTCAACAAGATGAGAAGTGTTCGAGCTGTTATAACCGCCAATAATAATTGCCAGATCTGCCTCTTCTTGTTTCAAGCCAACCGTTGCACTCTGGTTATCGTTAGTTGCATAACATAATGTGTCCCTTGTATCGGCGAAATGTTCTTTTAGATTTTCCACGTCGTATTTTTTTACCATTGTTTCGCGCAGAAGATCTGATATTGCTTGAGTCTCTGATGCTAACATTGTTGTTTGATTTACAACGCCTATACGTTCAAGATCTTTAGTAATATCAAAACCTTTCGAACATTTTCTTTCAAAATATTTGTAGAACTCCTCTTTATTCATTTCGCCAAGAATGGTTTTGGATACAGCCGTTGCTTCTTCGATGTTGCGAACTATCAAGGAGGGTGCGGTTAGATTGCTGTGAGAAAATGTTGCGCGTGTTTCTTCGTGCTTCGCTTTACCGTGAATTATTACCGTAAAGTTTTCTTTCCCTAAATCTTCAGCGCGGTTCCAAACTTTTTCAACAAACGGGCACGTAGTATTGAACTTAATTGTATCAATCCCTTTTTCCTTCAGAAGTATTTCAATTTCTATAGTGGTTCCGAAAGCGGGAATAATAACAATGTCGTTTGAATTTATTTCATTCCACTCAACGAATTGATTACCGTATGCATCCATAATAAATTTAACACCTTTGCTTTGCAGATCTAAGTTCACAAGCGGATTGTGGATCATTTCGCTTAAGAGATAAATTCTTTTACCGGGATTTTCTTCTACTGTTTTATATGCTATTTCAATTGCGTTCTCAACTCCATAACAAAAACCAAAATGCCGTGCAATCAAAAATTTAACCGGGCCGAAATTGAGAGCGGTTGGTGAAAAATCTTTTTTGCGAGGATCTTCGCTCTTGCGCAGTTCTTTTAATTTGGAGATTATCGGACTACGATAATAATTTGGTATATCAAACTTTTTCATTCGCCCTCTACTCCAGAGTAATCACAAATCGATTTAGGTGCTAATGGCATTGCAAAAAAACCATCTCTTGCCACGACGCAAAGTCGCAAAATTATTTTGCAGTATATAAAATCTTTCCACCTACAATTGTATACAATACTTTTATGTTCATTATTTCATCGTCACTGCATTTTAACAAATCATTTGATAACACGACAAGATCTGCAAATTTTCCGATTGCTATTGACCCTTTTACATCCTCTTCAAACGATGCGAATGCTCCGTTGATTGTGTATGATTTTAATGCTTCCATGCGCGACATTTTCTGATCGCCGTAAAAAACATTTCCATCAACGTCTTTTCTTGTAACCGCGGAATAAAAACATTTGATCGGATCCACATCTTCAACCGGTGCGTCTGTTCCGTTACAAATTCTTGCCCCGCTATTGATAAGCTTCTTCCAGACATAAGCCCCTTCTTCTGCGCGTGCGTCTCCCAATCTTTCAGGAACGAATGTTGCATCCGAAGTACAATGCACGCCCTGCATCACGGCTATAACTCCTAGTTTGGCAAAGCGCGGAATGTCTTGAGCTGATAAATGCTGTGCATGTTCGATGCACCAGCGTAAACCTTTTTTGTCCGGATGTTTTTTAAATATTTCTTCATAAATGTTTAGAACTTCGCGGTTGCCTTTATCGCCAATTGCATGAATTCTCAATTGATAATTATAGGCAATTGCCAGATCGGCAATTTTTTTTAAATCGTTAACCGGAGTTACATTAGAGCCTGTACTGCCCGGTAAATCTGCGTATGGTTCAAGCAGCCAAGCTCCGCGCGAGCCGAGCGCACCGTCTATATATTGTTTAATCGAGCGTACCGTTAGAAATCCGTCTGCATATCCAACCATTCTATATAAAGCAAGTTTCTCTCTCATGTTCGCATAAGTATCGCCCACCATTATGTTTAATCTAACTTTAAGCTTTTTCTCATCTGCATATTTTTTAAGAATATCAATAACATCAAAAGTTTCTCCCGCATCGGTAAAGGATGTAACTCCCTTTTGTAAACATTCTTCGGAAGCAAGCTGAATCTTTTTTTCGTAATCTACCTGAATTTGTAAGGGTGTTCTTTTTGCAAGATAATCATTATAATATTTTGCAATTAGATTTTCGGCATTCTCTTCAAATACGCCGATTGGATTGCCAAGAGAGTCCCGTTCAATCGTTCCGCCATCGGGATCTTTTGTGTTTCTATTAACCCCGGCAATCTGCATTGCTTTCGCATTTGCAAAAATTGCATGTCCGCTTGCATGAGTTAGCATTACGGGATTTCTCGGTGATGCTTTGCTCAATTCATTGTGAATCGGGTAACCATTTACGTTTGGGTTGGGAGCCTGATTAAATTTTTCTTGATGCCATCCTCTTCCAATTATCCATTCTCCTGGTTTTGCGCTCTCTGCAGCTTTTGCAACAATAGTTATAACCTCGTCCCAATTTTTGGCTTCGTGGAAATCTAATATCATTTTTGAATTGCCAATACCCAGGAAGTGCGCGTGACTATCATTAAATCCCGGCATTAAAAATTTTTCTTTCAAATCAACAACTTGTGTTGAGTCGCCGATAAAACTTTCAATTTCGCTTGTTGAGCCGACAGCAAAAATTTTTCCATTTTTTACAGCGACTGCTTCCGCAGATGGATTATTATCTTCAACTGTTGCAACAACTCCGTTTATCAAAACCAAATCTGCAGGATTTTTCACTTCTTTTTTCCCTCCGCAATTTAATATTAGTAGAACTGTTGGGAATATGATCAACATTACAAATGTTTTTTTTAGATTCATATCAACCTCATTGTTACGTGAGACGTGAAATGGAAGACGTGAAGTGAAAATTATTTTCGTTTCGCCTTTCACGTCTCACGTTTGTTAATTAAGTCCTCTTCGTTTTAGTAATGCATTTACGTTGGGTTCTCTTCCTCTGAATTTTTTATAGAGAACCATTGCATCATCGGTACCGCTCTTTGCAAGAATATAATTTCTAAATGCTACTGCGGTTTTTTTATCAAACAAATTTCCTTTTTCCTTAAATGCTTGAAAAGCGTCCGCATCAAGAACTGCAGCCCAGATGTAACTATAATAACCCGCTGCGTACCCGCCCATTATATGAGCATAGTTTGTGCTTTGATACCGTGATTCTATTTCCGGCATCAATCCGATTTTGACAAACGATTCTTTTTCAAATGTCGGCACATCTCTTTCTTTTGAATCGGCAAGCATATGCCAATCCATATCAAGGAAAGATGCTGCAAGATATTCTACTGTTTCAAATCCTTGATTAAACAATCGGGAGTTCTCAATTTTATCTATCAACTCTTGCGGAATTACTTGACCGGTCTGATAATGTTTTGCATACATTTTTAATACTTCCGGTTCCAACGCCCAGTTCTCCATAACTTGTGACGGCAATTCTACAAAGTCTCTTGGTACATTTCTTCCGCCGGAATAAGTAACATTAGAGAACAGAGAATTAAGACCATGTCCTAATTCATGGAACAATGTATTCACTTCATCAATACTCATCAGCGAAGGTTTATCTGCTGTTGGTTTTGCAAAATTCCCAACATTATAAACTAGCGGAGTAATAAATTTTCCGGCGATGTTCGACTGTCCTCTAAATCCGCTGGACCATGCACCGCTTCTTTTTCCATCGCGTGGATAATAATCGGAATAATAAACACCAAGGTGTTTACCGTTTGCTTCCTGAACTTCAAATGCTTCAACATCAGGTTGATAAACTTGAATATCATTTCTCTTAATAAATTTAATGCCATATAGTTTAGAAGCAACGGCAAATGCGCCCGCTCTTACGTTTTCCATTTTGAAATACGGACGAAGCATTGATTCATCAAGAGAATATTTTTCCTTCTTCACTTTTTCGGCATAGTGCCACCAATCCCATGCGGCTAATTTGAAGTTGCCGCCTTCCTTATCTATTATTCTCTGCATATCTGCAGCTTCATTTTTCGCACGGTGAACAGCGGGCGTCCAAAGATCATTTAAAAACTTAAAAACATTTTCCGGTGTCTTTGCCATGTTGCGCTCAAGAACGAAATCTGCAAATGTTTTATATCCCAATAGATTGGCTCTTTCTACCCGAAGTGCTGCAACACGGGAAACGATTTTCTTATTATCAAATTCATTGTTGTTGTTTCCGCGGTTGATATAAGCTTTGAAAATTTTCTCGCGAAGTTCTCGCTTTTGCGAATATTGAAGGAAAGGAATGAAGCTTGGCTTTTGAAGCGAGAACACCCATTTGCTTTCCATCTTTTTTGCTTTTGCCAATTCTGCCGCAGCGTTGATCACGTCTTCCGAAAGTCCAGCTAAATCTTCCTGCTTATCAATTACCAGCGCAATTGCATTGGTCTCTTTCAGAAGATTTTCACTAAACTTTAAGGCGAGATTGGAAAGTTCTTCGTTAATTTTTCTTAGTTTTGATTTTCCAGCAGCATCAAGATTTGCACCGCTTCTAACAAAATTGGTGTAGTAATTCTCAAGTACGTTCTTTTGTTCGGGTGTAAGTTTTAGTTTGTCTTTTTCTTGATAGATGCTATTAATGCGTTCAAAGAGTTTTTCGTTTAGACTAATATCATCGCGGTGTTTTGTTAACATTGGTGTGGTTATTCTGGCTATCTTCTGCAATTCATCGTTCGTGTTGGCGCCTGTTAAACCTCCGAAAACTCTAGTGACGCGCTCTAGAAACTCGCCGTTTTTTTCAATTGCTTCGATAGTATTTTTGAATGTCGGCTTTTCGTTGTTGTTGATAATTATTTCAATTTCGGCTTTTTCTCTTTTAATTCCTTCTTCAATCGCTGGCAGAAAATGTTCGTTCTTAATTTCATTAAACGGCGGTGTTTGGAACGGGGTCTTCCATTCATTAAAAAAAGGATTGTTTTGATTTTTAGTATCATCCTGAATTGTAAATGCGCTCATAAGCATTATTAAGCTCAATGTTAAAAGATTTTTTTTCATGATTTTCACCATCTATTGTTTGTTAAGAATAATTCTATTTTATTTTGTGCTCCTTTCGTATTTATTTTCTATTTACTAATACTACGCCGCCAATAATAATCAATCCACTCAACAAAGTTAATAATGTTATTTGTTCGCTCAATAAAATCCATGAGCCGAAAAATGTTATGAACGGCTCGATATAAAGAAACGCACCAACACGCGATGCGCTCATTTCATTTAACGCCTGTGCCCACAAAGTATATGCTATTCCGGAACAAAAAATCCCAAGAAACAATATTGAACCCCATCCGCTTATTGATAAGCGAAAAACGTCCGAAATATTATTCTGATTAATTGTGAACGGTGCTATTATTACAGCAACAATTAAAAATAAATAAAATGTAGTTAAAACCGGTGAGAGGTTTAATGTTATTTTTTTGTTTACCATCGAGTAGATGGACCACGTTGCTGAACTTGATATTATCAGCACATCGCCTTTGTTTTTTATAAAATCCAGCGACGTTAGTTCGCCTTTACTAACAAGAATTACTAATCCTAAAAACGCGACTATTATTCCCAGCGTTTGTAACGAAGAGATTTTTTCCTTAAAGAAAATAATACCGAGTATTACCATGAACACGGGAGTAATTCCGATTATCCAGCCTGTATGCGAAGCCGTTGTCCACTGAAGTCCCGTAACTTGAATCCACAAATGAAAGCATGCGATAGCAGCAAGAACAAAGATCCATTTTTGTTCGCGTATGTTAATTGAAAATTTTCTTTTTCGTTTTAATAGAATTGCAGCTAAAAATAATATTCCCAATAGCTGACGCAGGAAAACAATTACCTCAGGTTTAACTTCTGTGAGTACATTCTTTGTAGCAATAAAAGATAAACCCCAAACGATGACCGCAAATAAGGGTTTCCAGAATTTCACGATTAGTGATTGGTTGTTGGTAATCAGAGGGTTCGTGATCATGCTCTCGATCTTAATCTTACTCTTGATTGAACGTCTATCATTGCGCCTAAAATTTTATCGTGTTTCTCTCCTTGATAGATTACTTGTTCAAGAAACAATCCCGATGGCGGAGCTGTATATTTTGCGGGCGTTGGCGAAATGTGCTCTATAAAATATTTTAAATCTTTTTCTAAAAGTTTTCCTCGACCGATTTCTACAAGAACACCGATCATTCTTCGGACTTGTTTCCACAAAAAGTGTGAACCTATAATACGGATTAATATTAAATCGCTGTCTTCTTTCATTTGAATATCTTCAATCAAAACTTTTGTTGATTTCTCTTCGTCGTCTTTATCAGCGAACGATTTGTAATCATGCATCCCGATAAAAAGTTTTGATGCATTACTCATCTTTTCAAAATTCAAATCATCTTTGATCCACCAGACAAATGGTTTGCCGAATGCGGTTCTTCTTCTAGAGATTTGATAAATATAGCTTCTGCTTTTTGCATCGTGCCGTGCGTGAAATTTAGGATTTACTTTTTCTACTTCTATAATATTAATATCGGAAGGAAGTTCGTCGTTAAATTTCATTCGTATTATTTCCGGTGCAAGCATTGTCTTCGCTTCAAGATGAGCGACTTGGCAAAGCGCATGAACGCCCGCATCCGTTCTACCCGAACCGTAAATTTCTAAGCGTTCTCCCTTAAAAATTCTTTCCGCAATTTCATACAATTTCCCCTGAACAGATTTACTGTTCTTTTGCATCTGCCAGCCGCTGTACCGCGTGCCTTCGTATTCTATATATAATTTAAAGCGGGACATTGCTCAATCATTCTTTAAGGGAAATAAAAAGATGGGTTTCAAAAAAAAACATTTGTTCAAGTTATAACTTTTAAAATTATTTGTAGACACTGCCGCGGTTATCTATTTCATAGATTAATAATTCTTTATTCAAGCCGTCTATTTTGAATATTACTCTGTTCTTTCCAATCCGCATTCTCATAAATCCATTCCACTCTCCTTCTAACTTTTTAATATCCATTTCCTTAAATGGGATAATTCCATTTTGATCGAGTGAGATGAACAGTTTTTTAACTTTTTCTCTAATTCTGTTTTTCTCTTTTTCAGTTACAGAGTCCAAAAACTTTGAAGCGTTTTTAGAAAGTTTAATTGTCATTTAAGAACCATAAGGTCTTATCAGAAAAATCTTTCTCGTTATAGTCTGCCGGTATGCCATATCTCTTTTTTATATCAGCCAATTCCTTTGGTGAGACCGCCGGAATTATTGCTTGAATAAGCGAAATCCTCTCTTCGGCTAACACTTCCCGAATACTTGATTTTATTATTTCCCTTAAAACCGCTGTTACTTCTATTGTTTGATCCATGTTTTTTTGTCCAAATTTTATTGGCAAGATTACTAAATAGCAGCGCTAACTTCAATATTGAATTCTTGAGCTGTTCTATCTATTTGCCAACCGCTGTATCGCGTGCCTTCGTATTTTATATACAGTTTGAACCTGCTCATTTTTTTCTCTTATTGCTTTTGCTTCCTTTCGAACTGTCAGGTATTTCCTGACAACTGGAAATTTCATTTTTTATCTACTATAGACTATATGATATTTTTTTTAGTTTTTCAAATCCATCTTATTATATTTGTACTAGGTTTAGTTATCTAGCGTCCGTAGCCAGATTACAGATTTATGCGGGAACTGCGTAGCGGGTCCCGTTTTTTTATGGAAATAATACTGACCCGTAACCTTTATTTTTGAGCTGTCAAATATTTCTTGACAACTGACAATTTCAATCTTTCCTCGAATTTTTGAACTGTTGCAAATTTTGCAAGTGTTCGTGTTCGCAGCTATCCGGAAATTCCGGATAACTGAACTCTCTCTATAAACTAATTTGAACTGTTCGAAATATTCGAACAGTTGATTCTTCAAAAAATGTTTTTTCAGCCACTGTACGCGTGCCTTCGTATTCTATATATAGTTTGAAGCGGGACATCACATTATTTTTTAAGTGAGATGAAACCTTTTCTTGGTCTTTTTATTCAGAGGATAAATTTTTATTCCGTCTTTCAATTCTTCAATCAATATTTTTACCGGGGTTTTAATTCCATGTTTTTTTCTTAGTCCTGCCGGAATTGTTATTCTTCCGCCAGTTGTAACTTTATATTCTCTCTCCATTATTACATTTCTCCCAAGATTAATAGTTAAAATAATGATACGTAAGTTAAAATATCTACAAGAATAACGGGAGAAAGATTATGGACTCACGTGATTGGAGTAAATTTGTTGTCAGAGTGCCGGTTTTTGGAGAAGTTCTTAACGCATAATTAGATTTATATTAAACTCCGATTGGCGCAAGAAATTTGAGCTCGTTTTTCAGCATTGTTGCTTTCAGCGGAATCTTTCCTATCATCTCGCCGTCGGCTTCGATCAAACATTCATCACCAATCGGTTCGATCGTACAGCTTTCTACTTCTTTGTAATATAACTCGGGGTGATTTACAAATCTACCTTTACGGATATTAGAAAGATTTTTTAAGTAGTCTATCAGACTGACATTTCCGGCAAGTGTAATGGAGTATTTTCCGTCATTCACTTTTGCGTGCGGTGCAATGCACAACCCGCTTCCGAAATATTTTCCGTTCGCTAAACACAATATCAGCAAGCTGCCACTCCAATTAAATTCTTCGGAAATAATCCTTAATTGTTTTCTCTTGTATTTCAAGAAACCAAGAACTGTGGCTTTAAAAAAATCAAAGTTAGGTCCATAAATCTTTTTGCCTTCATTAACACGTTTGGCAATTTCAGCGCCGAGTCCTATATCAGTTATGTTGTTAAAATATCTAACAGCATTTTCGCCGTTCATATTTTTGTATTCGAGCTTTCCAATATCAATTGGAGTTGTTGAGTTGTTTTTCAGCAGCGCGTATAGGTCGGAAAGTTTCTTGGTTAGCTTCATCGTTCGGGCAAAATCATTTCCGCTTCCAAAAGGATACAATCCAACTATTAAATTTTCTCTTTTCGATCTCTCTACTTGCATTACGCCGTTAACAACTTCGCTCATTGTTCCATCGCCGCCGGCGGCAATTAAATAATCTGTTCCGCCCAGCACTGCGTTCTTTGATAGTTCAATTGCGTGTCCATTCCCGTTTGTAACCGAGACCCAAACTAAAAATTCTTCTCCGAATGCATCTTCGATTTCCTTGATGGTTTTTTCGGTATGCTTAAATCGTCCGTTAACTACAAAGTGTATTCTTTTCATATTTCTTTTTTGTTTTTACTTTATAAAATATATAGAAAATTTTATTCGGTTGGTTTAATATATTAATCTGTTCGGATTCAAACCTAAAATAAATTTTCGGCTGGATTACCGCCGATGTGCTCGTTCTATGTAACGTGAAATGTTGCAACGGGCTTTATTTGCCCTGTTATGTTTTCCCTATCGTTAATTCAAATGCTGAAATAAAATAGGATTTGTTTTAAGTTTAGACAAGCGGTAAAATGATAATTGTTAATAATCGAATAATAATATGAGTTCGCTAAAAAACTTCTTCTATCCAAGTTCTATTTGCGTTGCCGGTGCATCAACAAAAGAAAAGAGCATCGGTTACGAATTATTAAACACAATAAAAAGCTACGGTTTTGGGGGAAAGGTTTTTCCTGTAAATCCTAAAGCTGAAGAGATCTTGGGTTACAAGAGTTATAAAAGAATAGAAGAAATTCCCGGGAAGATAGACATGGCAATTGTTATCGTCCCAAAACAATATGTAGAAACTACTATAAACGAATTGATTGCGAAAAATGTTAAAGCGATTGTCCTGATCACAGCGGGATTTAAGGAGATCGGGAAAGAAGGCGAGGAGCTAGAAAACCGCATCATAGAAAAAATAAAAAGATCCGGCGCACGGATGGTCGGTCCTAATTGCATGGGCATCATCAACACTCTTGACAAAATAAAACTCAATGCAACATTTGTAGCTGAAAAACCCGAGACCGGCAGTACGGGATTTTTATCGCAGAGCGGCGCACTTGGTGCTGCAGTGTTAAACTCTCTTCGTGAGACAGATATTAAGTTTGCTCATTTTATAAGCGTTGGTAATAAAGCGGATGTTAATGAAAATGATTTACTTGGTTTTTGGCAAAACGACAGCAATATAAAAACACTTACGTTTTATCTCGAAAGTTTTATCAATGGTGAAGATTTTATTAAACCTTTCATTACAGGCGGCATAACAAAACCGGTTATTGTTCTGAAAGCCGGAATAACTGCAGGTGGAATGAAAGCCGCTTCATCACATACCGGCGCTCTTAGCAGTAAAGACAAAGTAGTTGATGCTTTGATGAAACAGTTTGGAATCGTTCGCGTTTCTGATCTTAACGAATTATTTAATACGGCAAAGGGATTTGAAAATTTTTCGATACCGAAAGGAAACAGAGTTGCTGTTGTTACCAATGCCGGCGGCCCGGCAATTTTATGCGTTGATGCGCTCGAAAATGAAAATTTGATTCTTGCAAAGTTAAGCGATACCACGAAAAGAAAGTTAAGAGAGATTGTACATCCCGAAGGAAGCGTTGAAAACCCCGTTGATCTTCTGCCCGGTGGAACAGCAGAGAATTTTAAAAATGTAATAGAAATAACCTCGGCTGATGAAAATGTAGATTCCGTAATTTCGATTTTTGTTGAGCCTGTGATGGTGTCTCCGTTTGAAGTGATAGAGAATATTAACTCCATTCAAAGCGAGAAGCCGATTTTGCAAGTTGCAATGCCTTTACCCGAATTTTGGGGAAAATATCGAACCGAATCTGCAAAGAAACTTTCTGTGTTTAAAAATCCGGAAGATCCGCCGGAAGTTTTATCGAACATGTTATTCTATTCTTCTTCACAAAAAAGGCGCTCGGAAAACAAAGAGAAATATGATTCTCTTTTGAATTTGAAACCGCACAAGAACTCCTTTGCAAGCGGATTCTTACCTCAAAATGTAATAACAAAATTATGTAATGAATATGACCTGCCGCTAATAAAAAGTAAGCTGCTTAAGCCGTCAAAACTAGATGGTATCGGCAATAATTTTTTTCCGCTCGTATTGAAGGGAGTTAACGCCAATGTTGTTCACAAAACGGAGTTGAGCGCGGTAAAATTGAATATAAAAAATAAAATAGCGCTTCGTAAAGCGGGAAATGAAATTAGGGAAAGCTTTTATAAATCGGGTTATGATATTGAAAATTTTCTTGTGCAAAAGTTTGTAAGAACCAAACACGAATTGCTGATCGGCGGTTTTCGAGATGCGTCGTTTGGTCCTGTAATAATGTTCGGGGCAGGCGGTAAGTACGTAGAAATAATTTGTGATACTTCAATTAGATCCGCTTACATGTGTGATGACGACATTGATGGTATGATCAATGAAACAGTAATTGGAAAAATATTGCATGGAATCCGCGGAGAAAAACCGTGCGATATGGTTGAACTGAAACGAATTATTTTATCCTGCGCAAGAATGATGATTGAAAACAAAAACATTATTGAGTTCGATCTAAATCCATTGATCGTCGGAGAAGATAATAAATATTATGCCGTTGATGTTAGGGTTCGTGTTGAGTAGCTAAGATTAATTATTTTACTTCTTATCTTTACAAAGATCATTTACTCATTAAGAAAGAACGATGAAAATTGCATTCGTTTCAAGCGAAGTTTTTCCATACGTAAAAACCGGCGGACTTGGCGACGTTGCCGGTTCTCTTCCGATAGAGATTTCAAAACTGGGCGCAGAAATAAAATTATTCATGCCCGGATATACTACAATTATAAAAGAAAAATTTACTCTTCAGCTTTTACCTGAACTGGGAGAAATTTCTATTCGAATTGATAAACGAGATCATGCGGTTCGTGTTTTTACTTCAACTCTTCCGAACTCAACCGTCCCTGTCTATTTTGTAGATTGTCCGCATTATTTCGGGCGGGATGAAATATATACAAACGATCCGGATGAAGATGAACGTTTTATTTTATTTTCAAAAAGTGTAATTGAAATAATTCAGCGCTTGAAATGGTCTCCAGATATAATTCATTGCAACGAATGGCAAACCGGACTTATACCAATCTATCTTAAAGGTAATTATGCTTGGGATCGCCTTTTTGAAAAGACAAAAACGGTTTTTACAATTCACAACAGTGCATATCAAGGAAAGTTTCCAAAAGAATCCATTGCTAAAGCAGAAATACAGCACGACTCTTTAATTAAAAGCGGCGTGTGCGAATATTTTGGAGAAATGAATTTTCTGAAGACTGCAATATTAACAGCAGATGTAATAAATACAGTAAGTGAAACTTATGCGCAAGAACTACTTACACCTGAAAACGGAGCCGGCATGGAACCGTTTCTCAATTCCCGTAAAAATGATTTCTGCGGAATTCTTAACGGAGTTGATTACAGTATCTGGAATCCTGAGTTTGATCGTTTTATCCCTCACAAGTATTCGAGCAGGGATCTTTCAAACAAAATGAAAAACAAAAGAATATTGTTACAGCGGTTCAATCTTCCGTTTAGAAAAAACATTCCTGTTATCGGCATAATCTCGCGTCTCGTTGAACAAAAAGGGTTTGATCTTATTTCAGAAGGAGTTGATGATTTAATGAAGCTAAATGCACGTTGGATAATTCTTGGTAACGGAAATTCCAAATACGAAGAATTAATTAAAACGATCGTAAAAAAATACCCAAAGAAAATCTCTGCTTGCTTTAGTTATAACGAAGAGCTTGCTCATCTAATCGAAGCGGGCGCAGATATATTTCTAATGCCTTCCCGTTATGAACCGTGCGGGTTAAATCAAATTTACTCGCTAAAATATGGAACCGTTCCTGTGGTAAGAAAAACCGGCGGACTTGCGGATACTGTTCAAGATTGGAATGAATCAATTGCAAAAGGCAAAGAAACTGGTACCGGGTTTTCCTTTAGTGAATATAATGTGCTATCTCTTGTTCAAACACTACGGCGCACGTTAAACATGTTTGAGAAGAAATCAATCTGGGCTAAAATACAGATCAACGGAATGAAAAAAGATTTATCTTGGGCAAAATCAGCCGATAAATATGTTTCGCTTTATGAAAAAGCCGCCTCAAAAATTAATAGGGCAAATTAAATTGACCGTTCTAAGTTTTAACTTTGAATAATTTCTTCAACAATATTATTATCATACCATGAAACTATCTCAACAGCTTCTTTTTTTCGGAATTGTCTTTTCTGTTTACGGATTAATAAATTTTTACATTATCCGTCGCGCTCTTTTAGTCATTCCTGAATCTTACAAGTCTTTATTTTTAATCACTTCGGTAATAATTATGCTTTCTTTTGTTGCCGGACTTGTACCGGCATTATTTTTTAAAAATATTTTCTCTAAATCTTCCGGGTAATCGAACTGAGAATTCGATTTAAGCTCAGACATTGTTTCTTCATAACAATTATTCTTATAACCTTTTAAAATGGGAAGCGATTAAATTTCTCGGTGCTTGAAGAACTAAAAAATTTGTTTTACCTTGAACTCCCAATAATGGCTCCTCCGCCATTCCCCGTGAATATTTTTTGATAATAAAGAGGATTATTAATATGACCGCATATAAATTCAGCGAAAATTTACTAAATGTTCGAATGTCGCCAATTGTAAGCATCAGTGAAGAAGTGCGGAAAAGAGCCCCAGAATTCAAGGCCGTTACAGGTAGTGACTTTGTGCTTTTCCAGCGCGGTGAGATCGACTTCCAAACACCGCTGTTCATAAAAGAGGCTGCAAAAAAAGCGCTGGATAATGGATTTACTAAATATCCGAAATCCGGCGGTGAAGATGTTTTCAAGGAAGCAATTATTTATAAATTAAACTACTTCAATAATGCAACCGGAATTGATAATGAAAATATCGTTTGCACTTACGGCGGTCAAGAGGCGCTAGAATTATCTTTCAAATTATTTGAAGGTAAAAAAGGTGTTGGTTTTGCGCCATGCTGGAGCTGTGTTCTGGAAAATTTTGTTCCGTATTGTGCTATCAATTTTCACCAGGTTCCTCTTGAAAGCGACTTCAGCATTGATTTCGACCGTCTGGACAAAGAGCTTGAAGGCGCATCATTCTTCTATTTAAATACTCCGCAAAATCCAACTGGCAAGCTTTTTACCAAAGAAGAAGTTACAAGAATCGCGGAACTTTGTTTAAAACACGGTGCTTTTTTGATTTCCGATGAGTCTTATGAAGCAATAGTTTTTGACGGTGCGAAACACTTTAGCCCCACTTCGCTCGAATATGATAATATCGTCAGTACGTTTACATTGTCCAAAACTTATGCAATGACTGGCTGGCGCCTTGGTTATCTTGTTTCCCGCAACAAACAGATTCCAAAACTTCTTAAACTCGGTAATTATACACAGACTGCCGGAGTCACAACTTTTCTCCAGCATGCCGCTGCCGAGGCATTAAGAAATAAAGCCGAGAGCGAAAAAGCTATTGCTAACATGGTGGCTGAGTTTCAAAAAAGAAGAGATGTTCTTTTTGATGGTTTAACTAAAATCAATGGATTGAAAGTTACCAAACCTTCCGGCGGATTTTATTTCTTCCCAAATTTTTCCGTTTTTATTCCAGAAAATTTAGGCGCCGAAGAGCGAAAGCTTTATATATACAATCTTCTTCTTAAAGAAGGCGTGGCCTCTGTCTATGGTTCTTGCTTTGGAAATTATTTTATAGATAATGTAAGATTTTCTTTCTCTACGACCCCAGTTAAAGCAATAGTGGAAGGATTGGAAAGGATGAAAAAAATCTTTTTGAAGTAATTATTTAATAAAAACAAGAAAGTCCGCTGAGGGTTACCGGCTTTCTTAAAAATTTTTTCTTTCTCTTATAACATTCCTATTTTTGAATCATCGTTTTCTTAATTCTGTTAATCTATTATGAAACTTTCTCAACAGCTTCTTTTTTTTGGAATCGTCTTTTCTATTTACGGATTAATAAGTTTTTACATTGTCCGGCGCGCGCTTTTGGTCGTTCCGGAATCTTACAAATCTTTATTTATTATCACGTCGGCAATAATTATGCTTTCTTTTATTGCCGGAAGATTTTTAGAGCGTGTCTCCGTAAATTTTATCAGCAATACTTTGATTTGGATCGGTTCGTTCTGGATTGCGTTTATGTTTTATTTTTTTCTGGTTCTTGTCATAATTGACTTATTGAGATTAATAAATTTAATTATTCCTTTCTTTCCGGCTTTCATTACCCACAATATCGAAAAGACCAAGCGCATAACCGCGCTCATTGTTCTGATTTTAGTCACTGTTACTGTAGTCGGCGGTTACATCAATACAAAGGTTATTATAACAAAAACTTATAAGATGAAAATCCATAAGAACGCCGGAGAACTAAAATCTCTAAACATTGCAATGGCTTCCGACATTCATCTTGGAACCATCATCGGTAAATCATTTCTAAATAAACTTGTAACCGAGATCAACAAATTAAATCCGGATATTATTCTGCTTGCGGGCGATATCATTGATGAAGACTTAGCCGCTGTTATTAAAAATAACATTGGAGAAGAATTGATCCGCCTTAAGTCTAAGTACGGTGTTTATGCAATTACAGGAAACCACGAGTATATCGGCGGCGTAGAAGAGGCATACAGATATTTAATCGCTCACGGTGTAAATGTTTTAAGAGATGAAAAAATAAAAATTGATAACGCTTTCTATGTTGTTGGTAGAGAAGACCGCTCAATAAGACAATTTGCGGAAAAACAAAGAAAAGAATTGAAAGATTTGCTGACCGGTATTGATAAATCTCTTCCGGTTATTTTGATGGATCACCAGCCATTTGGATTAAACGAGGCGCTCGAAAATGATATTGATTTACAAATTTCCGGACATACACACTACGGACAACTTTGGCCGCTCAATTTTATTGTAGAAAAAATTTATGAGTTGAGTTGGGGTTATGGCATCAATGGAAATACTCATTACTATGTCTCCTGTGGTGTTGGCGGTTGGGGTCCACCCGTTAGAACGGGAAGCCGTCCGGAAATTATAAACTTCAAAATAAATTTTGTCGGTCCAAGAAAATAAACCGTGCTGTTGTCTTTACTTTAACAAGATCATTTTCTTCGTTTGAATGTTGTTGCCAACACTTAATTTATAAAAATAAACCCCGCTTGGTAGAGACGCTGCATGGAACGTCTTTACATATTGACCGGGTTGCTGAAGTTCGCTGACAAGCGTGGCAACTTCTCTTCCAAGTACGTCATAAACTCTCAACTTAACAAGCTGTAAAGACTCGCCGCGGCGAGTCTCTACAACTGGGATTGAGTACTTAATCTTTGTTTCCGGATTGAAAGGATTGGGATAATTTTGAAAAAGTGAAAATTCTGTTGGAACCGACTTTTGTTCTTCTTTAATGTCTGTTCTAACATCCGGATATTTAATTCTACTCTGTTTGATTGCATTTTTTAATTCATTAATGGTTGAACCCGCTGCAATAGAAAAACCTACATCAATAGATTGATTTGCGGGGATGATAAATGGTCCCGCTGAAACTACAAAAGAAATATCGCTTGGTCCTGCAGATTTTTTCTTTAACTGGTTGGAAATTGTAATCCATTTTTCTGAATCGCTGAATCCGTTTGCGTCTGCTAAGATTATTTCTCCCGTTGTAGCATTGTTGTCAATTGGATAATAACCATAATTATTTGATGATACTAACGCGGCTCCTACATATGTGTTAACTCCTCTGTTTTTATCAAATGCTACACCAAAATTATCCGTCTCATCATAATAAGTTGAGTCTGTTAATGGTGCCTCTGCAGGGAGGTCCCAATCAAAAAAATATCCCGCATAAAAATTGCTAATGTTTTGTGCTGTTGTGTTGTTTAATCTTGTTTTAAGAATTATATATTTATCGTCCGGTAGTTGTGTGTATGTGTAAGTTGATAAACGTGCTTCTATTCCTAATCCGCCTTTATCATAGAATACTGTATATCCGTCCTGCTCGCTGCCGTCGCTTATTACTTTCATTGGAGTTGATGTAACAAAGTCTTCGCTCTGCTTAGCGAAAATTCTCGCGGCATCCATTAATGTATTGGAAGACGTTCCGTACATAAACGCCCCTTCGAACAAAAGGTTATCGCCGCCGTTAAACCTAAATCCGGATCCTTCAAGATTGTTAGGATAATCATTGAATCCGAGCGCCCCTTTGCTTGTAATACTCATCGTTATTTTACCAACATTATGCGTATCGTATGTTGGATTGATTCGCGCGCTTATCCACTGAAAATCCGAATAGCCTGTGCCGGTAAATTTCAAAAGCAGATTTAAATCATGATTCAACGGTGCATTTGGTTGTACTACGAATTGAAATTTGTTCGAAATATTCTTAACGGAATCCAAAGTGCCCATTGCACCCGTTTCTAAATTCCGGTTCAGAAATTCAACAGAGTTATCGGTGTTCACTAGTTGAACAGAAATGTTTGTCACCGGTTTTAAATAATTTGTGAAAGTAATTTCAATAGAAACTGTTTCGCCCGATTCAAGCAATCCGTTTCTATTTCCCTCATCAACAAATTTAACATCTGTAGCTCGAACAGAAACTGTATTTGTATCGCTGACTGCTCTATATGCATTTATTCTTCCTCTACCCAGAAGATATTTTAAGTCGCTTTTATTAGACTGTTCGATACTATCGGCTGTAACACGAATTTGTTCGGCAAGTTGTAGTGCTGTATAGCTCCGAAATGTGGAAAAGATCAATCCTGCTAACCCGGAGACCAGCGGTGCGGACATTGATGAACCGCTTATACTATTATAAAGTTGATTTGGTAAGTTTCCGGTTCTCTGCCACGTTGATAAAATTGACGTTCCCGGTGCGAAGACGTCAACGGTTCTTCCGTAGTTAGCGGCGATGGAAATCGAATCATTATCAGTCTCAAGCCATCCTACACTTAAAACTCCCTTATAACTTGCCGGATAATAATTTGTTAACTCTCCGTTATTCCCGGCAGCGGCAACAACAAGCGCTCCTTTTGATACTGCATAATTTATAACCTCCTGTGCGAAATGAGAATAATCGAATCCGCCCCAGCTGCAATTGATAACCCACGCCTTTTTGTCTGCGGCATATTTAATGCCTTCATAGCCATACCAGACATAAGGATAACCGTTTGCGTCCCGTTGATCGCCACGCGATACTTTGATCGGAATAAAAGAGCAGTTAAAACCGATTGAAGCAATTCCTGTTTTATTATTAGTTACTGCACAAGCTATTCCCGCAACGTGTGTTCCATGATATCGGTTAAACGGAGAATTGTCTTCGCGCGGGTCATTATCCGGAATCCCGTTTTCGCCTCCAAAATCTTTTCCAACAAAAAGACCGTGATCATACCAAACATTTGCCAAAAGATCGGGATGTGTCCAATCAACGCCGGTATCAACAATGCCTATAATAATTCTGGAGTCGCCTTTAGTAATATTCCATGCAGAATCTGCAAGTACTCGCTGTAAATTTTTTTGTTGATTCAAAACATATAGAGAGTCGTTAGGCGAGAAAGTAACCGTGTGTATATATTTGGGTTCCGCCCATTCAATTCCAGGTTGTTTTGAAATTTTTGAAGCGAACTCCAACGGATCTTCTGCGGAATCATACTTTAAAAGATATATTCTGCTTAAAGCTTCTTCTCCTTTGTTCAATTTTGATTGTGCCGGAAAAAGCTGGGTCGTTTCTTGAATTGAAAAACCGGGTAATGATTTATTTAGCGCTTTAGGAAGAGCGGAAATATTTTCTTTTACTTTAACAACAAGCGTGTTGGAAAGATAAAAGGCGCTGCCTTTTTTAATTATCTCTTGTGCACGCAAAAGAGAAATAGAAAAAAGTAAAAGAGAAATGAAAAAAAATATTTTTCTATTCAATACCGTGTAACCTCTTTAATTAATCAATGGTAAGTTTATGAATCCGGTCCGTAAGACTCAATTGATTTTTATCTACACCGCCCAACGTCACTCTCTTAATAAAGAGATGAAGCCGTGTGATCATAACTATTTTTTCTTCAATTCAAATACATTGTTCTTGCTATCAGCATCCGGTACCAATTTTGTGTTCAGCTCAACTTTCTGAATCTCTTTTTTCGTTTTGAGATCAATCTTTGTTTCCTTGTTTCCGGTTTTCCATAATGCGGTACTTTTGTGAATATTTTCTGTAGTGCTATCTGTATATGTAACGTTCAAATCAATAGGAACTTGATAAAGCCGGAACACCAACCGTTTAAGTGTATCAGGACTTTGATTGTAAAATTTGATTTGTGCAAATCCTTTAACGGTATGTTCTTTCGGAAATACTTCCGCTTGTATTTTGTAGTCAGAATGATTTATCCAATAGTTCGCGCCGGGTTTGCCGTCGTAAGACCGTGTTCCTTTTTCATATGCCTTAACAATGTTGCGCGGAATGTAGATAGTAGAATTTTGTGCTTGTGTTATATTGGTCAATAAAATTACTGAGAAGAAGATTTTTGAAATGAATGTTAACAAGTTTTTCATGATGCCTCAACTTTGTTTCGCATTTAGATGCCGTTACTGCCAATAATGTTTTTTTTATTGTTATTTAAATTCAACGGTGTTGTCGTTCAAATTCACGTCCGATATCTGTGTGCTGCCAAGTTCAATCCTTTTTACTTTCGCCTTCTGTTTGATAATTGTTAGTATCCCGACCTTTCCGTCTTTCCACTCATCAGCGTTTTTATCATATACTATTTCGCTTGTTCCGTCTTCGTAATAAAATTTAATTATGATCGGTAACGGCAAGCCGCCTTTGTTAGAAACGTTTACGCTTACTCCGCCCTCAATCTTTTTAGCTGTCAATGATAGATCGGGATATTTTGTTTCGAAGAACCATGGTTTAAAGAACCAATTAAGATCTTGTCTCGCTGTTTCATTAAACGTAAAAAAGAAATCATAGGGTATCGGGTGTTTTCCATTCCAGCGATTCATGTATTCATGCAAACACTTTTTGAAAAAATCATCGCCTAACAGTTGACGTAAAAATTCATAAGCAGCTCCGGGTCTTCGATATGAAGCGGTTCTATATGATGCGCCTCTCAATTCGTAAGATAAAACCATCGGCGGTATGTCTTGCTCGTTGCCGGCGAATTCACTATAGCTTAACGCATTTCTTTTTCTTGGATCATATCCCGGTGCGTTGGCGGTTTGAAAATCAAACGGAAGCATTGTTGCCCATCCTTCATCCATCCACGCGTACTTGCGCTCGTTGATCCCCATATAAAATGGAAAATACGTGTGAGAAATTTCGTGAGATGTTAAGTGCACCTCGCCTTGTAGATCCGGAACGGATGAATCATTAACCATCATCGGAAATTCCATTCCGCCCACACCATTGAACACTGTCATCTCGGGATAAGGAAAAGGAACTCCCGGAATGTGTGTGGAAAAACTTTCGATCGCTTTTCGTGCAACTTCTGCAACCGTATAAAAATCTTTTGATGATTTATTATAAGCCGCATCTATAAATGTTCTACGTCCAGAAATTTTATCTACAATCAAACTTGAACCGTCCCACAAATAATGGTCACTCGTTGCAAAAGCAAAATCCATTACGTTCTCTGCTTTGAACTTGTAAATAAGTTTCTCCTTGTCCGCGGTCGTCAATCCATTTTGATAATCCATCTCCTCTACTATTTTAACAACTGTGTCTGAGCTGTAAGCTTTTTTATATCGTTCCAATATTTCTTTTGCAAAAACTTCTTCCGGGTTTTGTAAAACTCCGGTAGCCCAGACTAAATAGTTTTTCGGAACAATTAGTTCAACTTCATAATTTGAAAAATCGTTATATGTTTCAACTTGACCTGTATAATTAACAACATCCCATCCGTCAATGTCATCATACACAGCAATCTGTGGAAACCAATAAGCCACAAAGAAAGTTGTGCTGTCGTATGCGCCCATTCTAACTTGAGATTCATTCGGTAGAACAAAATTCCACTGAAACTTTAATTCTGCTTTAGATTTTGGTGCAATCGGTTTTTCAAGAGGAACAAAAAGATTAGTTCCTTCCCGGCGCAAGGAATTTTTCGTTCCGTCTGTTTTTATTTCGGTACCATTAACAAATATTCCTTTTGATTGAACTCCTTCTGTTAGTACGCGCGGAGAAATTTCAAAATCCCGGGAATTCCCTTTGCGGTACAAGTCCATCAGAATTTTTATAACTATCTGCTTTAGCGTATCGGGACTATTATTATAGTAGGTAATTGTTTCCTCTCCGGAGAGCTTTCGAGATTTGGGTTCAAGCTCTGCTTTAATTTTATATTCGGCTTTGTTCTGCCAATAATTCGATCCGGGTTTGCCTTCAAGCGTGCGTGTGCTTTTTTCAATTGCTCTTTGAATGTTTAGCGGAATGGTTAAAGAAGATTTCTGCGCAACCAAAATTGTTGCTAAAAGAAAAATTACAGCGGTAAAAATTTTTCTGTTCATCATAGTCCCGTTAATAATTTGCTTGTTGAATTAGTTGGCGGTAAAAATAGGTTGGCGGCAGATTTTTTACAAACTATTTATTTATGCTGTAATTATGAGAAGTGAGACGACACAGAGCGCAATTCAAAATTTATTACGGCAGATCATGAACCGGGTTTATGTAGCGTTTGTAATTATGCTTCGGCTTTTTCCATCTTTGGTATTTTTGCAAGCGCTTGCTCAAGATCTTCTATAATATCTTTCACGTTTTCAATTCCAACCGATAGCCGAACTAATCCTTCAGTAATTCCTGCATCCTTGCGTGCATCAGCACCCATTGATAAATGGGTCATGCTTGCGGGGTGTTGGATTAAACTTTCAACTCCGCCGAGTGAAACTGCAAGTGTACATAACTTAACGGAGTTCATCATTACTTCTCCGGCTTTCAATCCGTCTTTTAATTCGAACGAGATAATTCCGCCGGTTCCGTTGTGCTGTTTCAAACCGACTTGATAATTTGGGTGACTTTTAAGTCCGGGATAACGAACCCATTTAACTTTCGGATGATTCTCGAGATACTCTGCTATGAGTTGTGCGTTCTCACAATGTTTCTGCATTCGTAAAGCAAGCGTCTTTAATCCGCGGTGAACAAGAAATGAATTGAACGGATCTATTACTCCGCCGAGTTGATTTAAAATTTTTCTCATCTTAAGAAACATCTCTTCATCTTTAACTATTATAATTCCGGCAACAACGTCTGCGTATCCGTTTAAAAATTTTGTCATGCTGTGAAGAATTACGTCAACGCCAAACTGAAATGGCTGCTGAAGCGCCGGACTCATGAATGTATTATCAACAACAACGAGTGCGCCGTGTGCGTGTGCAATTTTTGATGCTGCTTCGAGATCGGAAATTGCAAGAGTTGGATTTCCCGGTGTTTCAACATAAACAACTTTTGTGTTCGGTTTCATTGCTTTTTCAATTTCTTCGGGAAATGCCGTATCTACAAATGTTGATTCAACTCCGAACTTTCCTAAAATGTTTTGAAGAAGAGTAAGTGTTGGTCCATAAACAAATTTTGAACAGACTACATGATCGCCCGATTTAAGTAACGTAAAAAAAATTGTGCTTATTGCCGCCATTCCGCTTGCGCATCCCAAAGCTTTGTGTCCGCCTTCCAATTCCGCAACTGCATTTTCCATCGCTTCGATAGCTGGATTCTCTAAACGTGTGTAAATATATCCGTGTCCTTCTCCTTTGAAAAGAGATGCACCCTGTTCTACGGACTCAAATTTAAATGTGGATGTTTGATAGATCGGCGGAACAACCGGACCAAATTCATAATCATTCATTCCTGCGCGAACTGTTTTGGAATCGAATTGTAATTTTTTATTTCTCATTTTTTCTTCTTCGTATTTTTTAATTTTTCTAAATCTGTTAGGTCCTGTAGTCTTCCGGCAGCTTTCTTGTTTATTTTTAAATCATCAAAAGATAATAAAAATATTTCTTCTCCATCATATTCTGTTTTCACTGCTCTTTTGTAGCTAGTAACGAAATCCAATCCGGCAATAGAAGTCATGATATCAATTCTGTCTGGTTCATAACCAAGCTGAATAATTGCGTCATTCTCCATAAAATCCATTTTTGATAAACCCAACGATTCAAAACCAAATTCATTTAAAACGGTTATCATCTTCTGGGCGTTAGTCTCGGTGTTATTTATCCACACGTCTAGATCGCCTGTGAAGCGAATGTAACCATAATATATTACCGCTTGTCCACCAACAACAATGTACTCAGCTTGATGTTCGTTTAGTAACTGTAAGAACTCTCTGAAATCCTTTGTAAGCATTTCCCAAATACCTCTTGTATCTATTTCTTAATTCTTCTGCGGCAGCAAACCTTTCTTCGGGTGTTTTTGAAAGCCAGTATTCAAGATCGTAATTGCGCTTATCTTTTAACGATATTTTTCTAACTACTTTTTCCATTGTTTTGTTTTTATTCTTCTCCGTTTCCGTTTTCTTCTTCTGGAATTACGCGTGCTATATCTGCAATATCGTCTCCTTCGTTCAAACGGATTAATCTTACTCCTTGCGTGTTTCTTCCCATAACACGCAGTTCTTTAACTGCTTGGCGGATTACCATTCCGCCCGTTGTAATAATAACAAGTTCGTCCGCATCGTTTACTTCTTTCATCGCAATTAGTTTTCCGTTTCTGTCGGAGGTCTTCACAGTAATAACTCCTTTGCCGCCGCGTCTTGATAATCTGTAGTCTTCTATCTCGGAGCGTTTGCCAAATCCTTTTTCTGTAACAACCATCAATGTTGTTGCGTTACGGATTACAAGCATTCCTATTACAACATCGCCTTTGCCTAATCTAATTCCGCGCACGCCGGTTGCAGTTCTGCCCATATTGCGGACATCTTTTTCGTTGAAGCGGGTTGCCATTCCGTTTCTTGTTCCGATGATGATCTCATTCTTTCCTTCACTCAGTTTCGCTTCTATCAAACGGTCGCCCGCAGTAAGACTGATTGCGTTTATTCCTCCTTTGCGGATATTTGAATAAGCCGAGAGAACTGTTTTCTTCACCGTTCCTTTTTCAGTCGCCATCACAATAAATTTATCATCGGTAAATTCTTTTACAGTAACAAATGCAGTGATGTTTTCTTCTTTATCTTTTTCGATAAGATTTAAAATAGATCTTCCTTTTGTAGCGCGTCCGCCTTCAGGAATTTCATGAACTTTGAGCCAGTAACATTTTCCGCGATCGGTGAAAAACATAATGTAGTGATGTGTTGACGCAATGAACATGTGCTCTATAAAATCTTCTTCTCTTGTTCCGGCGCCGGTTACTCCTTTACCGCCTCTTCCTTGTTTTCTGTAGCCGCTAACCGGAAAGCGCTTGATAAATCCCGCGTGAGAAATTGTTACAACAACATCTTCCTCTGCAATTATATCTTCAAGCGAAAATTCTTTCAGCTCGCGTTCGATAGAAGTTCTGCGTTCATCGGCATATCTTTCTCTCAGAGCAAG
Source organism: Melioribacteraceae bacterium (assembly GCA_041658245.1). Lineage (GTDB taxonomy): Bacteria > Bacteroidota > Ignavibacteria > Ignavibacteriales > Melioribacteraceae > Fen-1258. The sequence continues at coordinate 11,663 of JBBAAM010000001.1, read as the reverse complement.
AAGTTCGTCTTTAATTATTGTCCATCTTTTCTTTTCGTTTGTTAGAATGCCTTTCTGTTTTTCGATGAACTTAATTGTTTCTTTGTATTCATCTTCTATTTTTTGTCGTTCAAGTCCCGTTAAGCGCTGCAGGCGCATATCAAGAATTGCCTTCGCTTGAATTTCCGAAAGCTTGAATTTTTTCATCAAATTATTTTTTGCAGTCTCTGTGTCTTTCGATTTCTTGATCGTCTGAATTACTGCGTCAATGCTATCAAGCGCAATAATGTATCCTTCTAAAATATGTGCTCGTCTTTCTGCTGCATCAAGATCGAACTTCGTCCGTTTGATCAACACGTCCATTCTGTGATCGAGGAAGTGCTGCATCATCTGCTGAAGCGTTAAAACTTTCGGCTGACCGTTCACGAGCGCAAGCATTATAACGCCGAACGTTACCTGCATAGCCGTGTGTTTGAAAAGTTGATTCAGCGTCAATACCGGTTGTCCGTCCCGTTTCAATTCTATAACGACACGCATGCCGTCGCGGTCTGATTCATCGCGGATGTTTGAGATGCCGTCTATTTTTCCACCGCGCACAAGCTCGGCAATTTTTTCTATCAACGTTGCTTTATTTACTTGATACGGAATTTCCGTGATGATAATATTTTCTCTATCGTTCTTTAATGTTTCAATGTTGGCTTTTGCCCGGATAACTATTCTTCCGCGTCCGGTAAGGAATGCTTCTTTCACTCCATCGTAACCGTAGATAATTCCGCCCGTTGGAAAATCCGGCGCCTTAACATATTTCATCAACTCTTCCGGAGTCGTTTTCGGTTTATCAATTATTGCAACAAGTCCGTCAACTATTTCGCCAAGGTTATGCGGTGGAATATTTGTTGCCATGCCAACTGCTATACCGCTTGCGCCATTTACTAATAAGTTCGGTAAGTAAGATGGAAGAACGGTCGGCTCTTGTAATGATTCATCAAAGTTTGTTGCGAATGCAACTGTGTTCTTATCAAGATCGCGAAGCATTTCATCTGCAATTCTTGCAAGACGCGCTTCAGTGTAACGCATTGCCGCGGGTGAGTCGCCGTCAACGGAGCCGAAGTTTCCTTGTCCGTCCACCAAAGGATAACGCAGAGAAAAATCTTGAACCATGCGCACCATCGAATCGTAAACCGCGGTGTCTCCGTGCGGATGATATTTACCAAGCACTTCACCAACGATACGTGCGGATTTTTTATATGGTTTATTATGAGGAACGCCAAGCTCGTGCATGCCGAATAGAACTCTGCGGTGAACCGGCTTTAATCCGTCTCTTACATCGGGTAATGCACGTGCAACAATTACGCTCATTGCATAATCTATGTAAGATGATTTCATTTCTTCTTCGAGTGATACGGGAACTACTTTTTCGAATATGGTTGTCATAGTTTATTTATTCTTGTTCTGTTTTTGTTGAGCGAACAGCCTGTTCGCTTTACGTTTGTTTAATGTGTGTTACTTTTTCGAATATCGTTGTCATCAGTATTATATCTTTTTTAATTAATTAAATTTTTTTCTTGATCGTGCTCTTGACCTGCCCGTCCGGCAGGCGGGTCTTAATCATGATCTCTTCTTTTGAGCAAGAGCATGATCACGAACAAGATCATGATTAAGTACTACTTTTTTCGAAAATGGTTGTCATGTTTTTGTTTCTGATTTAGGATTTATGAATTATTCTTTAGTGATCCAAAAAGTTTTTACTTTCTTAAAGTGTTCAATTCGTTCGCTAATTTTAATTACTTCTTTGGGATAAAACTCCAACATCACTTCGCAAAATTCTAACATCCATTTTTTTTTGAATAATTTTGATTGATTATTATCTTGTTCGCGTTTGCAATCTGAATTTGCCCCCAGTCTAATGCACCAATCGTTAAACAATCCCACGACAAAAATTCAATGGGAACAAAATTCACAGCTTCAACTTTTATATTTGTCCCCATTATATTATATGCGACATTAAGAATAACAAAATAATTTGCGTCGTCTTCATAAAATCTTGCTAATCTTTCTACAGATGTTAAATTCGGCATATTGAATTTTGTGTCTATTCTGTGAGTTTTAACATCAACAACATTATAGTTGCCCTCTTTATCGTTGAAAGCCATATCGGCCATTGCTCTTCTGGCAAATGAGGCACTATACTCACCACAGTATTCGCCAAGTATTTTTTGAAAATTTTCTGCAAGGACAGATTGTATCGCATCTCCCGCGGCCCTTGGACTTGTTGCGGTCGTCTCACTCATAAATTCTTTATGGGTATTTATGAAGTCTGTTATCTTTTTCTCGATCTCTTTATATGCTTCCGAATAAAATAATTTGCTTTTGGTCATTCTATGCCCCCTTTTTTATATCAAATAATGAAAACGTTGTTTCTTCTTTTTTATTTTCTTTTGCACTAGAGACCTTCTTCTGATCTCTTAATGAGTTTCTCTCCCAAAAGACTCCTTCATGATAACCTTGGATTGTTTTATCTTCTTCGGCAAGATGTAATCGTTTCTGTATAAGACAAGCATACGTTTCATCAAGCTCAATCCCTGCATACTTACGACCTAGTTTACTTGCCACTACTGAAGTAGTCCCGACCCCTAAAAATGGATCAAAAACAAAATCCCCGTCATTGCTAGAAGCAAGAATAATTTTCGCTAGAAGCTTTTCTGGCTTTTGTGTCGGATGATCGGTGTTCTCTGGCATAGACCAATAAGGAATAGAAATATCTGTCCAAATATTAGATGGAAAAGTTAATCTGTACCCTGTGCCGTCTTCTTCCTTAACCCAATCTTTCGGTTCTCCATTTTCGTCTGTATATGGTGCAATAATTTTCTTTTTTAGCTTCACGGCATCAACGTTAAAAACAAAATCGTCTGAAAGTGTGCAGAACCAAATATCTTCAGTATTATTTTTCCAATTAGTTTTTGCGCCTCTTCCTTTTTCCCTTTCCCAAGTAATTCTATTTCTTACTTTGAAATATTTTTCTACAACTTGTTGGATCGCTCCAGAGGATCGCCAATCGCCACAGATATAAATTGAAGACGTTTTCTTCAGTGTAGGAATCAGTTTAGTAATCCATGAGTCAATCCATTTGACATAATCTTCGGAAGACATCTCTTTGAAAGTGTTGCCGTTAAAATTTTTCGTCAGGTTGTACGGAGGATCGACAAATAATAAATCAACAAATCCTTCCGGTAGAAATTCCAGTACCTCAAACAAATCTTGGTTTATGGTTTTATTCTCTATCTGTGCTATTGTTGTTTGTTCACAAATTTTAATAAGCTCTTTTCTATATAAAGACTTTTCTTCTTCTGATAAAGTCATAGTTTTATTTCTCGGTGCCCTTTTCTTTTCTATATTTTTTTCTTCTAACATAATTTCGATCTCAAACTATCTTTTCTTTCAGAGTACTACTTTTTCAAAAATGGTTGTCGTAATAAATTATCTCTATTAGAAAAATTATTCTTTTATATAATTACCCTTGCCAATAGTGGCTTCTATTCTTAGCTGCAAGCTTTTTGTTAGCTTTTCTCCTTTACCTTCTTCATAAAGAATAAATGGATAGTGATTAACGTCGAAGTGAATTTGTATATCTTTATGTTCGAAGAAGAGTTTTTCGCAAATTGGAATAACGGGAATGTTCAACCCTCGCGCAAAGCCTGCTTCATAATAAACTCCATTATTGTTCTCTGTAAAATCAGCTACCATAAATTTGCTTCTTTTTATATTAGCAATTATTTCATCATCTATAAGGTTATTGTGGGGTTCTTTGTCTATTCTAACGGGTTTATAACCTGCCCCATATATTCCAGGTTCTATCCACATATCACAAAAAGTTTTTCTTTCTTCGCTAAATTTCATTGCTATAAATGCCGACCGACTTTCGAGATTAACTGTTTTTAATGAATTTATGTATGTCCATCCTTGTGGAGAAATTCGCGACGGTCCTATTGATTCAATAAATTTTCTCTCGCTTATTATTATTGTGTGATATAGAAATCCAAATTCCTGAATATCTTTACACCACGCCTTTCCGAATAATTCTAAATATCCACGTGTTTTATTTTCGTCGAGTCCTATTTTTCCAGGAAAATTTTCTGCGTTTCTTTCTCCAATTATTCTTGAAACAAAATGATAATAATCAGGAATGGTTGCGCCGGGATCGGGAAAATTTTTAGCTAGACTTAACATAATTTTTTGGATTTTTTCTTCAACGTCTGGTGTTGGCAATTCTAAAAGTCTATAAACATCTTTTAGATTAATCGTCGTCGATTGATTCTCGCTCAACCAACCAGACAAATTTGCTCTTTTTCGATCGTCTCGAACATTATTTAAAATCTCATTTGCGGCTTCTTGTGTTATGTAAAACTTTCCGCATTTATAACAGTTTAGCGACTCAATCCTTCTCGCCTCGTCTTCATAACTATTAATTAAAGGCAAATTACATACGAGACACTTTTTTTGCATAACTTAAAGCTCTATTCAATTATAAAAGTAGCGTTGCCAGTCCAAAATAAAACAGTATCGTGCTTACATCCGTCAGCGCAAGAGTAATTGGTCCCGCTGCAATTTTGGGATCCAGCTTAAACGCATGCAGCGCAGACGGAACACTTAGTCCTAAAACTGCCGCAATCAACTGAACGAGTAAAACGCTCAACGCAATTACTGCCGCCGATACTAAAGAACCTTTCCAGATCAATACAATCAAACCAACCAGAACCGCACAGCTTAATCCGATCAATCCGGCGGTTTGAATTTCCTTAAATAAATTTTTCAAGTACCACTTCCACGACGGCTGCGCCGTATGAAGAGTTTGTATCGCAACTGTCATAGATTGGATGCTGATGCTTTCACCGAGACCGAGTATCATTGTTAAAAAAAACGCAACTAAAATGCTTTCTGTTAAAGTTGCTTCAAAAAAACCGGCAAGTAATGCGCAGACAGTTCCTCCGGTAATTGTTGAAAGGAGCCACGGAAATCTGTACCGCCATGCTTTTAACGGAGAAGCATTCTTTACTTCGGAAATCTTAAAACCGATCTCTTCAAAAACATCGTTCACCTCTGCGGGCTCTTCAATATTAAGAAGTTCTTCGGTAAAAAGATTTACATCAACAATACCGAGCAATCTTCTCTCCTCGTCAACGACGGGGAAAGCTAAAAATTTATAAGTTACAAAGAACTCGCATGCATCATAAACGGTTGCCGTTTTTGGAAGTGCTGCAACACGCTTAACCATCAACTCTTCTATTTTCTGCTGCGGCTTTCCGGTCAACAATCTGCGTGTCGGCAGAACACCGACAAGTTTTTTCTCATCATCAACAACATAAAAGTAAACTATTCTTTCGCCGAGACCTTCTTCTCTAATCTTCTTAAGCGTTTCCTCAACAGATAAATTTTTATCAAGCGCGGTAAAATCTTTGCGCGCATGTTCTAAAACCGGTTGATGATATGTATGTTTGTCGTGCATTCTTGATCTTGTTCATGCTCTTGCTCTAACAACAAAAGATCAAGATTAAGATCACGATCAAGAGCAAGATTTTAAATTATATATCTAAGTTCGCGTACTTAGCGTGTTTCTCAATGAACGCGCGGCGCGGTTCAACTGCGTCGCCCATAAGTGTTTCGAAAATTTTATCTGCCGCTGCTGCGCTTTCCACATTTACCTGTAGCACTGTCCGCGTTTCGGGATTCATTGTTGTTGACCACAACTGTTCCGGATTCATTTCTCCTAAACCCTTGTAACGTGAGATCACAATTCCCTTTGTTGAAATTGTGCCTTCGCTTTCTTCTGCTTCTTCGCCTTCTACAACAATCACTTCCTCTTTACCTTTTAAATCTGCTTTGAACCGTTTCAAAATTTTATCGCGTTCGTCGTCATCAAAAGCGTAGTGTTCTTCTTTCCCTTTTTTAATTTTGTAAAGCGGCGGTTGTGCTATGTAAACTTTACCCGATGTGATCAGCTCTTTCATGTGGCGGTATAAAAATGTTAAGAGTAACGTCCGGATGTGGCTGCCGTCCACGTCGGCATCTGTCATTAAAATAATTTTCCCGTAGCGTGCTTTTTCGTGATCGAACTCTTCACCGATTCCTGCGCCGATCGCAGAGACCATCGCTTGAATTTCTATGTTCTCTAGAATCTTGTTGATCTTTGCTTTCTCAACATTCAAAATTTTTCCTTTTATCGGAAGTATTGCCTGGAATCTTCTATCGCGCCCCATCTTTGCAGAACCGCCTGCAGAATCTCCTTCAACAATGTAGATCTCGCAATGTTCGGGATCGTTGATTGAACAATCTGCAAGTTTGCCTGGTAAATGCATCGTGTCAAGAGCGTTTTTTCTGCGAACAAGTTCGCGAGCTTTGCGTGCCGCTTCGCGGGCTTCTGCCGCACGCATACATTTATCAATTATTTTTTTTGCTATCGCACTATTCTCTTCTAGAAATTCTGAAAGTTTTTCTCCGACGAGCATTTCTACGGCAGATTTAACTTCACCGTTTCCGAGTTTAGTTTTTGTCTGTCCCTCGAACTGCGGTTCCATTACTTTAATGGAAATTACCGCCGTCAATCCTTCTTTGAAGTCGTCGCCTGTTAAAGTTATTTTGTTGCTGTCTTTGATGAGTCCGTTCTTGTATGCGTAGTTGTTAAGCGTTCTTGTGAGCGCGGTTCTAAAACCAACAAGGTGTGTTCCGCCTTCTATCGTGTTAATGTTGTTTACATATGAGTGAACGTTTTCGGAATATGAATCGCTGTACTCAAACGCGATTTCAACCGGCGTGTTGTCTTTCTCTCCTTCGATGTAAACCGGTTTGTGAATCGGCGAACGGTTTTCATCAAGATATTTTACAAAGTCAATCAATCCGCCTTTGAACTTATAAACTTCTTCCTGGTCTTCCGCTTCGTCTTTCAGTGTCATTGTAACTTCTTTATTAAGGTATGCGAGTTCGCGCAGTCTTTCCGAAACTGTATCAAAGTGAAATTTTATAGTTTTGAAAATTTCTTTGTCCGGCATAAAGGTAATTTTGGTTCCGGTGTTTTCGCTTTTGTATGTACCGATCTGTTTAACATTCGCTTTAGCAACGCCGCGTTTATATTCTTGAGAATAAATTTTCCCTTCCCGTTTCACTTCGACTATAAGCCATTCCGAAAGAGCGTTCACAACAGAAACACCTACGCCGTGAAGTCCGCCGGAAATTTTATAAGAATTCTTATCGAACTTTCCTCCCGCATGAAGAACCGTCATAACCACTTCAAGAGCAGATTTTTTTTCTTCCGGATGCATATCAACCGGAATTCCTCTTCCTCTGTCTTCCACCGTAACGCTTTGGTCCTTGTGGATGGTTACAATTACGCGGTCATTGTATCCGGCGAGAGCTTCATCAATACTGTTATCAACTACTTCGTTGATCAGGTGATGAAGTCCGCGCGATCCTATATCGCCAATATACATTGCGGGGCGTTTACGTACTGCTTCAAGTCCTTTTAATACGTTGATGCTTTTCGCGTTGTATTCGTCATGCTTAGCTACGATGTTCTTTACTTTTTCTTTCGCCATAATTTATCTGTTTTCCTTCTCTACAAAAACCTTAATGTTTTTATTACTTGTCCGTTAAAATGTTTATTTATTTTTTCTGCTATTAGATTTTTTCTAAGGTTCAACTCGCTTTTCCAGACAGAGTTTTCTACCCTAAGAAATAAAATTTGTTTTTCTACTTTAACCGCTTGAGCAATCGGTTTTAATTCCGGAAATATTTTTTCAAATTCATCTACTATGTTGTAATTCTTAAGCGACTCGCGCAGATTGGTAAACTCCGCTTCTTTATTCAACACGTCGTCAAGTGTTCTAAAACTGCTACGCGTATGCCGCTTTGCCATTGCTAACTTTTATTAAAAGATTTTCTTTTCCAATATCCAACCCTTCCGTCTTAGTAAGGTCGGTCATAGTAATAAATGCCTGTCCTATTTGAGAAAGATACCGGCTGATTCTTCCGGAGCGATAAACATCAAGTTCGCCGAAAACGTCGTCCATCAAAAAGATCGGTGTCTTTCCAAGTTTTTCTTTCATAAAAAAGAACTGACCAAATCGTAGAGCAATCTGAAATGTTTTATGCTGCCCTTGTGAACCAAAGCGTTTTAGCTCCAGATCGTTTATATAAAAAATAAAATCTTCTCTGTGTGGTCCGGCTAAGTTCGTTCCTCTTCTCAGTTCATCTTCGCGTAGATCATTTAGTTCTTCTCTAAATCTTTCCGATATTTTTTCCTTGTCTGTTCCCGAAAAAGAATCATAAATTATTTTCGGTTCTTCGGCTCCTTCTATAATCTGATTATAAGAATCTTTAAGGTAACAGTTAAACTCTATAACAAATTTTTGTCTATGTTTAATTATTTCCGTGCCGCTTATGATTAGAGATTCCGTCCATGCATCCAGCTGATCATATAAGTTTTGATTACGTGTTTCTTTTATCTGCGTCAACAATGAAGAGCGCTGACGTAATGTTTTGTTGTACTCCAGCAATATTTCCAAATACGTGTGGCTCGCCTGCGAAATTACTGAATCTACAAATCTTCGCCGTTCCGCAGGTGCGCCTTGTGTAATTGCGTGATCGGATTGTATAAGCGAGACAATCGGAAATTTTCCTATAACCGAAGTAGAATTAAAAACTTGTTTGCCGTCCAAATAAAAATTCTTTTTCCCTTTTGAAGAATCGAAAAATATCCGCGTGTTGTTTTCTGTTAAATCTGAAAAGTTTCCTTTCGCATCAAAATATTGTTCGCCAAACATTATAACATCGCTCTCGTTTGCTAGATTTAAATTTTTAGTAGTACTCAAATAGTAGATTGCCTCTAATATGGATGTCTTTCCCTGCCCGTTTCCACCAACGATGAGATTTAACTTGTCGGAAAAATTCAGCGATGTGTTTTTATGCAGTCTGAAATTTTGCAATTCGATTTGCTTAAGAACCATTTTACGTATTTAATCGAACCGGCATCAACAACATCATTAAGTCAAGATTTTCTTTTTTCTGAACCGGTTCTACTACTACCGCTTTGGTCGGTGAGTGAAGTTTAAAAATTATTTCTTCTTCGCTGCTTAAGTGTGTAAGAACATCGTTAACGTATGCTGAGTTGAATCCGATTTCCAGAGCATCTCCTTTGTATTCACAAATTACTTTTTCTTCTCCCGAAGCGCCTATATCCAAATCTTCTGCAGAGATTTCCAAAGCATCCGTCGTAATTGAAAACTTAACCCGTCTTGTGCTAGATGTTGAAAACAGCATCATTCTTTTTATTGACTCGTGAATATCTCTGGTGTTTACTTTCATAAAAAATTCGTTCTCGAGTGGAATTACGCTTGCGTAGTCGGGATACTTCTGGCTGATGAGCCGCGTGATCAATTCGATGTCATTCAACTTAAACGATACATAAGTTTTTGTAAGATGGATTTTAACATCCTTCTCGTTCAATATTTTCAAGAGAACAGAGACCGCTCTTTCCGGAACAACGTATTGTTGATTGAACGCCGCCTTAATATTTTTATTCAACATGTTTACAAGTCTGTGCCCATCGGTAGTTACAAAACGTAATCCGTCTTCTCTAAACTCAAATAATGTACCCATCATTGCTGGACGCATTTCTTCTTTGCTCATTGCGAAGGCACATTTTTCAAAAGCAAATCGTAGTTCTTCTCCGTTGATCAATACTTCGTTTATATCTTTTGCGTTTTTATCGGTTTCTACAGAAGGAATTTCCGGGAACTCGTCGGCATCTAAATAACTGATGGTATATTTTCCCATGTCTGTAATGATGTTAATTTTTTTGTTCGCCATTAACTTGAAATGAATTGTTGTGTCTTTCAAAGAACGAACCACATCGTTTAGAAGTCTTGCCGGAACCACTATTTTTATGTTTTCGTCTGCCACTATGTTAAGTGAAGACTTCAAAGAAATTTCTAAGTCGGTAGCATAAATGGTAAGCTGCCCGTCTTTAACTTCAAATAAAAAATTTTCCAGAATAGGCATTGGTGTACGTGTAGGAACGGCCGGAATGATTTTGCTTAGAAGTTTTTCGAGTTCTTTACTGTTAACTTTGAATTCCATAATTCATCTCCTGGTTGGAACAAAAATATCAAAAAATGCTACCATTTTCAATTTGTGTTCTGCTTCTGTTTAAGCGTTATCAACAGCGTTATTATTATATAAACTATATATATACTTAAAGATGATTAATAATAAGCAGTGTTAACTTGTGTATAAGTATTTTTTATTAACCGTATAATTAAATTTCCAAACAAATAACCAACAGATTAAAGTTGGTAAGATAACAACAAACGTAAGTTATCAAATGATGTGTTATTAACAAAAGAATATAAACATTAAAGACACCGGTTATACACCGGTTATCAACTAGGATAAATTTTATGTAACACGCATCTCAATTTTATTTTTTAATGAATCCACGATCTCTTTCATCTTCGGATCTCCCGCTAATAGATTTTCAATGCTTGATTGTGAATGTATAACAGTAGAGTGGTCTCTTCCACCAAAATGTAAACCAATAGTTTTTAGAGAAGATTTAGTAAGTAATTTGGAAAGATACATAGCAACTTGACGAGCTAAAACTATTTCTTTTCTACGGTTCTTTTCGCGAAGTTTATTTTCTTCTAGATTGAAGTACTCGCAAACAACTTTAGTAATCAACTCTATAGAAATATTAACCTGTTTATTAGTAGAAACTTCTTTAACTGTTTTTTTTACCAGTTCAAAATCAATTTCTTTAGAAGTAAGAGAAGAGTTAGCAAGAAGTTTGATCAAACACCCCTCCAACTCACGAATATTAGAAGTTATATTTTGCGCTATATAATCTAAAATTTCACGGGAAAGATAAATTCCATATACTTCACTTTTATTTTTTAAAATAGCAACGCGCGTTTCGAAATCAGGGGGCTGTATATCTGCAGATAAACCCCACGAAAAGCGGGAGATCAATCTTTCATTTAAACCTTTTAAGTCTTTTGGCGGCTTGTCGCTGGATAAAACCACTTGTTTACCGGATTGATGTAAAGTATTGAAAATTTGGAAGAACAAATCTTGAGTTTTTTCTTTACCCACCAAAAACTGAATGTCGTCAATAATAAGAGCATCCATGCTTTTGTAAAAACTGGAAAACTCATTAACGGAATCGCCCTGAATAGCTTCTACGAATTCAACGGTGAAAGCATCTGAAGAAATATATACCACGCGTTTTTCCGGGGAACGTTCTAAAATTTTATTGCCGATCGCATGTATCAAATGAGTTTTTCCTAAACCTACTCCACCGTATATAAAAAGGGGATTAAAAGAAGTTTGTCCGGTATTCTCTCCTACAGCAAAAGCAGCAGCTCGAGCAAGCTGATTACCTTCGCCCTTAATAAAATTTTCGAAAATATATCTTGGGTTTAAATAAGTTTCAAAATCACGCGCTTTAGTTTGTGTTAAAGAAACAACTGCAAGATTATTGGATGTAACGGGGGCAGCAAAATCGTCGGCAGAAATCTTTTCTTCATAGATTACATAAGCAAGTTTTCCGTCCGAACCTAGAACCTGTGAAATAGTTTTATTGATTAAAGTATTATAATGTTCTTCTATCCACTCAATGAAAAATTATTAGGCACATA